>CAYUZF010000043.1:2367-7433 GCA_964449615.1 uncultured Aureispira sp. | reverse complement strand
GATTACGAGTACAACGGTTCAAATATGCACTGCTTGGTGTACCAAATGGGCGGCAAAGAATTGGTTGAACACGTTATGTATCAATACGATTATTATCAATAATAGTGTAACTATCAACACCAAATGAACACACTAGATCAATCAACAACAATGAAAATTCACAACTTTAGTGCTGGGCCAGGTATTTTGGATGCCAGTGTACTGGAAGAAGCTGCACGGGCAGTCGAAAATTACGAAAACCAAGGACTTTCTATTTTAGAAATGTCCCACCGCAGCAAACCATTGGTGGCTATGCTAGAAGAAGCCCGCCAACTGGTAAAGGATTTGCTGGGCTTGGGCGACGATTACGAAGTGCTTTACCTGACTGGAGGAGCCAGTTCACAGTTTTATATGGTACCGATGAACTTGCTCAATGAGCAGGAAACCGCAGCGTATGTTGACACGGGTACTTGGTCTACCAAAGCCATCAAAGAAGTAACCAATTTTGGACAGGTGGCCGTGGTAGGGTCTTCCGAAGACAACAACTTCAACTACATTCCAAAGGGCTGGGAAGTGCCTGCGGATACTAAATATGTACACATTACCAGCAACAACACCATTTATGGAACTCGCTACGCGGAATTCCCCAATGTAGCACCCACCTTAGTGTGCGATATGTCTTCGGATATTTTCAGTCGTGAATTTGACGCTACACAATTTGGGTTGATCTACGCGGGCGCGCAAAAGAATTTAGGGCCAGCAGGAACGACCCTAGTGGTTGTGCGCAAAGATATCTTGGGCAGCGTGGAGCGCAACATTCCCACCATGTTGGATTACCGCACCCACATCAAAAAGGCTTCTTCCTTTAATACGCCTCCTGTATATCCCATCTATGTTTGCCTGTTGACTTTGCGTTGGTTGCAGGCCAATGGCGGCATACGTGCCATGGAAAAACGCAACCAAGAGAAAGCGGCGTTGCTCTATGCCGAAATTGACCGCAATCCTTATTTTGAAGGGACGGCGGCGCAGGAAGATCGTTCAATTATGAATGTGACGTTTGTAGCCAAAGACCAAGCTTATGAAGAACCCTTTTTGGCTTATTGTACGGCCAATGGTATTTCGGGAATTAAAGGGCATCGTTCGGTAGGTGGGTTTAGAGCCTCGATTTACAACGCCATGCCGCTAGAGAGTGTGCAGTATTTGGTGGAGTTGATGCAGAATTTTAAACCTGAACAGTAGGACAACGGTTGGTAATAGGTATCTGCCCCTATTACCAACCATACCTAACTTTTATTGTACTTCTACCTCTTGCTCTTTCAAAGCCGTAGCTTTATATGCTTGAGCATCGTGTAGAATATCTTTACTAGGAGAGATAACGTATTTGTAATAACCGAGTGCCGTCGCCAACAACCCCAGTGTGGCAAATGCCAATAAGCTGTAAGGCACCACCAACATTTTATTAGACGTTTCTAAAGCGTTGCGGAAAGAAAAAAGCATAATGGTGGTAAAGGCACCCATCAAGGTAGCAATAGCACTGATGGTTAGGGTAGGGCGCAACCAATAGGGGCGGCGCAACAAAAAGCACTGGCGCAACAAAGCTTGGTAATGAAATTGCTGTGGCTCCAAACGCAACAACTGGGTAGCCAGCCGCTCGGCCGTCTCTACCTGCCCCAGACGCAAATGCGCGTTGGCCTTTTTGTACAACACCGTCATATATACGTCTTCGCCGTCGATGTAACGAATGTTGTGAACAATAGACTGTTCTAGCAAATCGTTGGCTACGTTGATGTGCAGTTCATATTCTTGAGTTTCGAACAACGCATTGGCGTAATAATAGGACATAATCATTCCTTCATCCAGCGGTAAAAAGCTGATGTCCTTATTATTCTGTTCGTAGAAACGAATTAAGTAATAATAATCGGAATAGGGAATAGATCTAAAATCCCTAAAAATCCTAGATTGTTCAGAGTATTTAATGCTCATCGCTCAAAGAAAAAGAAGTCTGTCAAATAATAGTGGAAGCCTTTTAGTACTTGATATTAACACAGTAGACCCTATTGAGGACATTTGTTATTCGTTCCTCAAATTACTAAATTAAACGAAAGATTGTGTACTTTAGTTGGCTATTTCTAACAAAAAATAACACAAAACTAACTGTTGTGCAAGGGGAAAGCCTTCTATTTATAAAAAAGCGTCTTGCCCACACAGAACAAAACGCTTTGAACATTTATTGTTTACCTAATACGCTAATTTTTTACCGCTTTTGCTAAATGTTGATTTAGAAACCGCTCCATAACGCGATAAAACTCAAAACGATTCTCCTCGTTGCGAAAACCATGGCCCTCATTTTCCTTCAATAAGTATTCAACTTCTACGCCTCGTTGCTTTAAGGCCGCTACCATTTGGTCAGATTCATCTTGATTAACACGCGGGTCTTTTGCACCTTGTGCAATCAACAGCGGCACTTTGATTTTATCCACATGGAAAACAGGAGAAGTGGCCCGCATCTGCACACTGTCTTGCTCATCGTTGGGATCTCCGACCATTTCGTACAACATTTCTCGGTACAATTCCCAATAAGGCGGAAGCGTTTCCATGAACGTGAACAAGTTAGAAACACCGACATAATCAATTGCACAAGCGTACAAATCAGGGGTTTTGGTAATGCCCGCCAAGGTCGCATAACCGCCGTAACTGCCGCCATAGATGGCCACGCGTTCTGGGTCGGCAATACCTTGGTCTTTCAACCATTGCACCCCATCTGTAATGTCGTCCTGCATCGACAAGCCCCACTGTTTGTAAGAAGCTTCTAAAAACTGGCGGCCATAGCCTGTACTGCCTCTAAAATTCATTTGCAGTACCGCATACCCGCGATTGGCCAAAAACTGCACCTCTGGATTAAATCCCCAAACATCTCGCGCCCAAGGCCCTCCATGTGGATTGACAACAACGGGCAAATTCTTTGCAGCTCTGTCTTTGGGCAACGTCAAATACCCGTGGATGGTCAAGCCATCGCGCGATTGATATTCGATGGGTTTCATAGCTGCCAAGCGCTCCTCTTTGAGCCAAGCACTCACGTCTGCAATATGGCGCAACTCGTCGCTGGCACTATCGTAAAAATAATAGCTTCCTAGAGAACGGTCGCTGTAAGTTCGAACGATGAATTTATCTTCTGCTTTGTTGGTGCTGGTAATTGCGATTTCATAATCGCCGAGTTCCCTGCGCAGGCGTTCATACAACTGCTCTACTTGTGCATCCAGAAATTTGTGCTGACGTTTCCAAGTTGTATACGTGATGGTCGTTGGTACTTTGCGCTTGCGCGAATAAGAGAGATAGGTCACATCTACCTCTGGATGCTCATAAATTAATGCTACTTCTTTGCCCGTGCTAATATCCATTTTAACAATGGCCACCTTATCGCGGTTGAGATTGGACAATGCATAGACCTGATTACCGTTGTCAAAATCGAAATAGAGTGGATACACGGTTTCTTTAAAACTGGTGGTCAACACCGATTGGAACGGTAGTTCCTCTGTAGCGCGGTACAAAATAGACGTGTTCACCCCATCCGTCGCTACGGCTACCCGCAGACGGCCTTCGTGGTCGGTAATCCAACTGGAGATGTTGCCTGGGTTTTCTGCCAATTGTGTAAGCTCCCCTGTGTTGATGTTCAAGCGATAAGGATCGTAAATCTGTGGGTTGCGCTGGTTGGTACCAATTAGCAAGTGCAGATCATCTTCGGGCAAATCGTCAATGATTTCTACCCGTACTTGCTCAAAAGGCGTCAAATCTTTTTCATCTTCGCCCGTTCGTGTTACCGAAAACAAATGAAAATTCTCATCTCCCCCAAAATCACGTACGTACAACAAGCGCTCATTGTTGGCCCAAAAGAAGCCCGACAAATCTCTATCGGTCACGTTGGTCACCCGTTGGCTCTCTTTGCTGCCTACCTTTTGTACAAAAACATTTTTTCTGTTTTGGTAAGGCGCTAGATATGCTAAGTATTCTCCGTTGGGGGAGAGGGCATACGCGGTGCGTTCAGGATTTTTAAAAAAATCTTCTAAAGGGATGGTTTTGGCATCGGTGTCAATCATAATTGGATCTTCGGTGGTTGTGGGGGCACAGGCCCCTATAAAAAATAACAGTCCTAAAATAGTACTAAATGTACAAAAATAATGACGACAGATCAACAGCATTCGGAAACGATTTTTTAGTTCTCAAAATTGTTGGAACAACTCTAGTGATTACAAGGTACTTTTACCTTTCTTAGCTTAATAATAACCTTAAATAGAATGGAAATGGTACAAGCTGCTTGGTTTGTAAAATCCTTTTAGACCAAGTAAGGGATGCTGTCGATAAATATGGAATAATGCCCTTCGGATTCTCTACAATTGTAAAATCCTTTCTGTATTTTTGAACTTTATTAATAACAGGGGTTGTTATAGTACCCTAACTTAAATTTTTACAAAAAAAGCTTCGAAAACAGCTTTATTTAAACAACAATTTATACCGTTTTAAGATGGCATTTAGTGAAACAGAACGATTGGACATGCTAGAGCGCGTGGAGAACATTATCGCTACTGGAAAATTGGGCGAGCGCGATTTGGACGACCAAGAGCAAACCCGTATGGAAAACCTCAAAGGTTGGTTGGAATTAAAGGTAAATCCCTATCCTGCCAAGGAGTTTAAGGTGACCCACTATGCCAAAACGATTACCGAAGAATTTAAGGACGAAGAAGCCGAGGTGTTTGACAACGTGCAGTTAGCAGGGCGTTTGATGATTAAAAGAGGCAAAGGCGCGGCCTTGTTTGCAGAGCTGCAAGATACCACTGGCCGTATCCAACTCTACATTCGCCGCGACGAAGTCTGTCCAGGCGAAGACAAAGATTTGTACAACAAAGGCATCAAAAAATTACTAGATATTGGGGATTACGTAGGCCTCAAAGGCTATGTATTTAGAACCAACAAAGGCGAAATTACGGTTCGAGTGACGGAATTTACCTTGTTGAGCAAATCGCTCAAGCCCTTGCCTGTTGTCAAAATGGACGACCAGGGCAATGTCTACGACAAATACGACGATCCTGAAT
>CAYUZF010000043.1:1116-2357 GCA_964449615.1 uncultured Aureispira sp. | reverse complement strand
AAAAAACGCACCCAACTGATTCGCGTCATGCGTGCGTATTTTGACGCTCAAGGTTGGATGGAAGTAGAAACGCCTGTCTTGCAACCCATCCACGGTGGCGCCGCAGCGCGGCCCTTCGAAACCCACCACAATACGCTGGATATGCAACTTTATTTGCGCATCGCCAACGAATTGTACCTCAAGCGCCTCATTGTAGGAGGCTTTGACGGGGTGTACGAAATTGGTAAAATGTTTCGCAACGAAGGAATGGACCGCACACACAACCCAGAATTTACCAGTATGGAGTTGTACGTCGCTTACAAAGACTACGATTGGATGATGCGGATGGTAGAGGAATTGTTAGAAAAAATAACGCAAGCGCTACATGGAGCCACTACCGTGACAGTAGAAGGCAACGAAATTAATTTTGCGGGGCCTTACGAGCGGTTGACGATGTTTGAATCCATTCAGAAATATACGGGAGTTGATGTATCGCAAATGGAGGAAGCCGAATTGCGTCAAGTATGCAAGGACTTACACATCCAAGTAGACGACTCCATGGGCAAAGGCAAATTGATTGATGAAATTTTTGGCGAAAAAGTAGAAGACAACCTCATTCAGCCTACTTACATCACCGATTATCCCATTGAGATGACGCCATTGGCCAAAAAACACCGCGAAAAAGAGGGGCTAGTAGAGCGTTTTGAGTTGTTTATTATGGGTAAAGAAATTGCGAATGCTTATTCGGAGTTGAACGATCCCATTGACCAGCGCGGCCGTTTGGAAGATCAATTGGCGTTGGCCGAGCGCGGTGACGACGAAGCGATGGTGGTTGACGAAGATTTCTTGCGCGCCCTAGAATACGGCATGCCTCCAACCTCTGGTTTGGGAATTGGCATTGATCGTCTGGTCATGATGATGACGGACAACCATTCCATTCAAGAAGTGTTGTTCTTTCCACAAATGCGCAAAGAAGATTTTTCTAAAGGCGAGGAATAGCAAACATAAAAAGCAAGAAAGTACAGGTTGCCTTGGCAACCTGTACTTTCTTATTCTTTACTGTTGTAGGAAGTTCGAGGTATTAGAAACGGAACATCGCACGAATGGAAATCGAACGGTTGATTACATAAGAAACTTCTTGACGCAGGGGTGTTTCTGCAATGCTAACTAAAGAACGCGCCCAGCGGATACCGATGCCCCAATTGCGTAGGAAAAAAATGTTGCCATCAACCACAATCATAAAGTCGTTGTCTAAAAAAGGA
>CAYUZF010000043.1:782-1106 GCA_964449615.1 uncultured Aureispira sp. | reverse complement strand
TAGCCTGGCCGATCGTTGAGTACCTCGTTGTATTGTCGCACCGTATTGTTGAGCAGGCGACTGTACGAAAAGCCCGCGCCAATGGCCACGCGCATGTATTCGCGGTCACTGTTTTTATCGGATGCCTGCCAGTCTTTGTAATAAAACATCACCGGCACTTCCACATAGTTCAAGTTGTAACTCTTATCGATGCGTTGAATGTAGCTGCCCTTTTGAGAGAATAAAATTTCGGTAGCCAATTCCATACGCGGACCAAACAGGATGCCACCGCGCACACCACCAATAAAACCCACTTTGCTGTAAGAACCATCTTCGTCACCGTCT
>CAYUZF010000043.1:0-772 GCA_964449615.1 uncultured Aureispira sp. | reverse complement strand
AATAACCGTCGCTGTAAACCGACCGTCTTCCTCATTAATTTGTGCACAGAGCAAGGCAGTCGCTCCAAAAAAGCTTATTAAAACCAGTAAAAATCTCATAAATAAAGGATTAAAATTAGAAACAAAAAAAACAGACGCTATGTCCAAAAAGAACTTGCGCCCAACAGCGGGGAACTTAAAAAAGTTAGAGCAATTGTTAGAAAACCTCGGTTATAAAATCATCTACGAAAAAGGCACTTTTCAGTCGGGGTATTGCCTAGTGAACGAGCGCAAAATGATTGTAATGAATAAATTCTACAAAACCGATATGCGTGTTAATAGTCTGCTCAAAATTCTAGCCGAACTACAGCCCAGTCCTGATCAATTTGAGGAAGTACAGCGCGATTTTTACCAATCCTTGTCTCTTAACTAGAACGACGACGCTTTATTTCTTGCTGCAACAAACCCAATTCACGGCTTACTTCCCCATTGACTGAGGAATTTTCCTGCGCTCGACGAATCAAATAAGGCACGACATCGCCCACAGGGCCATAAGGCACATACTTGGAAACGTTGTAGCCCGCTTTCGCTAAATTAAAGGTCAAGTGGTCGCTCATTCCGTACAACTGCGAAAAAGTCAAATGCGGGTGATCTTTAGGAACATTAGCTTGTTCCATCAGTTGTATTTGATAACGGGTGCTGTACTCGTTGTGAGAGCCCACACAAGAAGCAATGCCTTTGTAATGCTCGACGCAAAATTCTACCGCCGCGTTGTAGTCGGCGTCGGTCGCTT
>CAYUZF010000042.1:25886-28996 GCA_964449615.1 uncultured Aureispira sp. | reverse complement strand
GGTAATAATAGCAGTTTGATTTGCGTTGCCTGATGCTTCGGTGTAGAGGTATCCACTGCCCGAAAAGGCCGCAGCTGGTCCCGTATTAAAAGAAGGGGTGCCCCCGATCCCAAACTCCAATTAAAATCATCGTTGATACTCTGCGTCCAATTGTCCAATCCAGCTTCAAAATGCGAGAAAGTAGGGTAGAAACTGTTGCACGGTGGAGGTGTGTAGCTGCTGATACGAATGTCATCTATCGCCATGTCGCCCTCAAAACCACTTCCTGTTCGGCCTTGAAATCTAAATTGTAGGCCATCTATATTGATATAATTACTAATATCTACGGTTGCACTAAACCATAGGTTGCCTTGGTCACCCGATCTTGTCCAGAGCGAAAACCAACTGGCACCACCGTCTGTACTAACCTGCAAACGCAACGTCCCCATAGCCACTCCCCACATGTGGTAATCAAAGTTGATGACAGCGCCTGGATAGGAATTGGTCATGGTGAACCACGGGCTATACAATTCTGCCGTTTTACTAGGATTGTTGGGGTTAGAAGCTTCTATGTGGTAATAAAAACTTCCGTTTGCAGCGCTGTTAGGCCCTGTACCATTGGATGGGGTAGCATTGCTGCGGCGCGTCCAATCAAAATCGTCGTCTGAGCGGTTGAACCAGCCTTCTCCGTTTGTACTTACCGACTCAAAACTCTCATTGTAAGAAAGGTTGGTAATCGTATTGGCAACACCCAAAATAGGCATGTTGTTACCGATGTGGTTGATCAATTGAGTGCTGCTGGCACTAGAACCGTTGGGGCAGCCGCCTGTATTGTGCAGGGATAGTACCCAGTCGTTGTCTCTTGAAAGCACAGGCGAACCTGAACTGCCAGGACGCGTGTCGGCAAAGTATTCTACCCGAGTAGCCGTAACATTATTAATGACCGCCAAATTATTAGGATCTAGATCGCTTCGTAAACTAATGCGTTTGCGTTTACCACTAGGATGGCCTACAATATAAATAGGGTCACCTATGCGGGGCGCGCTGGGGCTTAATTGTAAGTACCCATACGTTGTAGAAGGGTTGTTTGGAAGATCGAGCAAGGTGTAATCTAAGGTGGTACTGGTAGAAACAATCGAGGACGAGTTTGCTGCTACAGAACCCGAACGCAAACTAGACCCCGAACAAACGCGCTTTTCAAAATCAAACACAAAATCGGTATTGTTGGCTTCTGCATTGTTGCTGATGCAATGGTTGTTCGTCACTACATGGCCATTCGCTCCCAAAAGCCAGCCTGTACAGGAGCCACTTCCGCCAATAATTAACCTACAGACGGCTCTAGAACGCGTGTATTCGATGTTGCCGTTGTAGCACCAAACATTTTCATAGTCATTGCCGCCGCAAATAGACTTGGCATTCGCCAAGGCATCTATTTCTGCTTCAGAAAAACCATAGGCCACTCTAGAAATGAGAAAGCCGCGATGTCCCGACTTATCTCTGCTGTATAAGCGCACAGTAACTTCTTCGTCAAACAATACTTGTGACCAAAAGTCACTAATTGTTCGACCATCAGAATCTATAATTTTCCCCTTTCCCGCATAGAGAATAGATGCTCCTGTGTTGTGAGTTGAAATTTCTACGTAATCGCCAGCAGCCAAATCAAAATCCTCGAAGTATAATTTGATGTACATGGACTTTTTGTTGTAAAAAGTCTGTTGAAAAACTACCCCTGTTTGGTCGTTGGGGTTGTAAGGGGTGCCCGTGTCGTGATTGACGGGTACTTCTGTTCCAATGGTTAAAGGAGCGGAAGATTGCGCTGTTAATGCAGTTATACTACACAGTAAAACTAAGCAAATGAATTTCATGTTAGATAATTTTATAAAATAATAAATCATCCAACAGCGATGCTGATAAGATAAAAATCAAAGTGGGGGACAACAGAGGTGGAGCCTGTTAGAGAAGTCCATTAAATCTAGACTCACAAGTACAGACGCAGGTAAAAGGTAAAAGGTTGCTTTGTGTTTTTTTTAATAAAAAAAATTATCTAAAAACAATACGCCTTTTGATTCGAGGTACCCGTAGAAATCAACGTATTGTACAAGAATTAATAAAGTAGTATCTTTACCACGTTTTAAATGGTTTGTTAAAAGTCAAGAAGAAGTAAGGATTATTTTAGAACGAGACTTGACTTTCTAATTTTTTTAGTTTATTTTTACCGTACGTTAAATAAAAGTTATGCCGAAGATAGTAACTTCGAAAGAGGAGTTGATTGAAAAATCGTTAGTAGTATTTAAAGAAACAGGTTATCCTGCCACCAGTATGGCCATGGTCGCTAAGGCTTGTGGCGTGGAGAAAGCGCATTTGTACTATTACTTTAAAAACAAAGAAGATTTAATGGTAGAGGTGTTGCGGCATTTGAGCCAGCGCGCTTCGGAAGAAATATTTAGTATAGCCTATGAAGAGGAGCGCAGTTATTCAGAACGCTTAGAACTGCTGTTGACAAAGTTAGAAAACTTTTATAAAGAGGTGAAAACAGGTTGTTTATTAACAAATACGATTATACAAACGCTGTACGAACGTTCTGTGTTTAAGCAAATTGCCCAGCAGTTTTGTACGGAGTTGATCGAGGCTGTTGCTTATTTGTACCAAGAGCGCTACAGCTCCAAGTATGCCAACAACAAAGCAGAACAGGCGGTACAGGATTTATATGGCGGATTGATTTTCGCTCAAATTTACGACGACGACGAGCATTTGATTCGTGCGCTGAAACGTATAAAAAAGAAGATTTAAGCGAAAGCTTTTTTTTGAGAAAAATTTATTTTACCTAACGTTAAATAAAATAAATCAATCACTTTAAATTATACTAACTATGTTTAAATGCAAAGTAGCCTTGGAAACGTTCGATACCAACAATAAGAAAGTAGACAACATCGACTGGGCAAAAACTAAAAATTTGTCCAAAGCAGCCGTCAAGAAATTGGTGGCAAGTGAGGAGGGCAGAACACCCTTTTATGTGGTGCGTAATTATTTTGAAAAAGATGGAAAACCTGTAGGGGATTTTTTGGCCTTCGGCGTAGCGAAGAAGTTGGAAATGCACTTTTCCAAACAAGAGGTAAAGGGCAAAGGGGTAG
>CAYUZF010000042.1:21249-25876 GCA_964449615.1 uncultured Aureispira sp. | reverse complement strand
CTAAAGACAAAAAAGACGCAGCTTTTGGCGAAGCTTATGTAAAGCCTATAAAAGGCAAACCTATCGTCCATTTTGAACCCGACCCCGCTTGTAAAATTCCCAATGGGGTGTGGCCAAAATTACTAAAGAGTTTAAAACCTCTACTAGGCGGCTACAAGGCAACGGTTGTACTGGATGGGCAAGTTGTACTGGAAGAAGGGGAGACCGCTGGGGAGGCAACGACCACTACAGAAGATCGGTTGGTTTACAAAGCGCAAGTTGCTACCGATTTATTAGACCAAGTCAAAGAAGTCACGGCGGTTTACGACAGAGAAGAGAAAGAAAAGTTGTTGCGTAAAACTGAAAAATGGCTCAAAGAATACCAAGCTTTGACAGAACAGGAGCGGACTCCCGCTTTGCAGCAACGGCAAACAGCAGTCGCACAGGCGCGCCAAACTGTAACCAATATTTTAGTAAAGGACAACAAAATAACCCAGCACACGGATAAAATATTTGAAGCTGCCGAAAAGTATTTAGAAATAGAAAACCAAGAAAGTCCTGCGGCCACTCAACTTGCTGACAAAATAGTAACCGCGCTCAACAAGGTTTTCCCTATGATAAAAGAAGTCAAAGACATGGAACTTCTAGAGGTTTGTCAAGACATTCAAGAAAGCCTAATATAGTCCCTTTACTTTATAAAACAACTAAAAAAATACAACCATGCCGAATTCAAGAACAGCGAGAGCGACTAAAATCAACGAAAAATTAAAGAAAAAGAGGGAAAAAAAAGAGTTGGAAAAATTGCAAAAAATTGAAACTGCTCTAAAAGAACAACACCGTAAAATTAGCGAAAAGTTGGTAAAATTGGGAGAGGTTGCCGATGCGATCAATCGACTAGGTTCTGAAGAAGAAGATAAAAAGAAGTTGAAGGAACTAGCCCAAAAAGCCAAAAAACAGCAGGCCTACATCACAGGCTACAACAAAAAAGCAGCCAAAGAATACAGCAAAGCCATTACCCTTGTTTCCTCCAATGAGCAGGCCCATGCAGAAGCGCTTTACCACAAATGTGCAGAGAGTTATCATGTAATAGAACAAGCGCAAGCGGTCGCTTTAGAAAAAGTAACGGACATTGAAAAAATTGTTGTCCTCAGATTGGGCAAAGAAGCAGGAGAAGCGTTGAAACGTCTCGAAGAAAATATGCCTTCACCAGCGGGATACTACATTTACCAAAAGGAGTTTTGTCACGTAAAAAAGCTAGACGAAGAAAGTGTGATTAGGCTGTCCAAAGATGGCAGTGTGTCCTTAAAACGCATTACTAAAGAACAGTTTGGTGTCTTTGAAGTTATGGCCAAATGGCCAAAAGGGTGGTTTGACGATCCAAAGACTTTTCTCAGTAATATTTTTAAGGCCAAGTTTGAAGCCCACGCAGAGCGATCGGGAACGTATACTTCATCAACGGTTAGTACAAGCGGCTATTTAGATGAATTTAAGGCGGAGTACCAAGTGGTCGCCGACGTCATTTTGCAAGTTACTCGAATTGTATTGGAAGCTAAACTTTCAGGTTCTATCTCTTTGCAAGTAGGCCACCAGGGTAGTTCAGGTTTGTTTACCTTAAAAACAGAAGGGTTGGTAGAAGCTTCTGCGTGGGTAAAAGTCAATCTCAAATCGCTTAACCTGTCTATAGGCGCTTCCGCTGAAGCTTCTATAGAAAGTACAGTAGGGTTTGAAAGCATAGAAAAAGACATAGGAGGTAAAAAGCTCTCTTTCGATCTACAAGCTGTATTTAAAGCGTATGGAAAAGCACAGGCAGTGATCGTAGCAGGGGCCATGGTGTCGGGAGATGATCATACAAAAGATAAAATGCACACCTCTGGTGATGCAAAATCAACAGGTGAAAAAGCTATTGAAGGCACCCTAGGGGTTAGTATGGGGGCTTGGGCAGGTATTGGAGTGGCCGTCGAATTGGTAGGTTCGGTCAATTGTGATATGCGGGGTATTCGAACTAAAATAGTAGGAATCTCGCAAGAATTTGCCGTAGAAGTAGGCATAGGAGGCAAAGCGGGAATTAATTTAGAACATTCGGTTGAGCAGTCAGAAACAGGGGAAGACTACGATAATGTAGCGTTGTCTATAGGGCTTACTTGTTTGGCGGGAGCCGAATTTGTAACTACCTTAAGCGTCTGGCACCAACTACAAAAAAATGCTTATAAGGCCTTGAAAGAGTATTCGTTGGGGGAAACCAAAGCTTACATGAAACCGCGTATCAAGGAGTGTAAGGAAAAAGCTAGACACATTTTGGTAGAAATGATTGGCAATGCCATAAAAGAAGCTGCTGCGCGCATCAATCAAAAAGTGGAAGAAGCTTGGGATACCAGCGTTACCAAGCATAAAATGATGACGGTACTGGGTAAAATGGGTCACATCGAATTGGCTTTGGACTCTAAAATCAAAGAACACAGCTTAAACCTAAAACGAGAACAAGCGCGCTTGCACAGTCGCGAAGAAAAGCTGAAAAAATTAATCGCTGAAAAGGAGAAAGCTGTTGAGAAATTCGACGAGTTGAGCGCACAATTCAACGATTTACAAGGCAAAACGGAAGAAGAATTTAGACAAGGCATAAAAGAACACTACGAACAAGCACAACAATTCTTTGGAGTAGGTGTTTTCAGCAGCGAAATACTAGCTGCTGCACAAAAAAGCCAAAGCAAAGAAGATGCTTTGAAGTTGATAGCAAAACCTGCGCTCGAAGCCCAAAAAACTGCGCTGAAAATGATCGAAAAGAGCAAAGCAAAAGTGGTTAAAATAGAGCAAAGCAAAGTCAAAACCGCTGAATTAATGGATACTTATAAAGAGTATTTGGACAAACATTACAGACGACGATTGGAGCAGGCACAACAGGAACTAGATCAAATCAACGACATTATCGGTACGTTAGAGGACGAAGAACTTTTGGACGATAAACAAAAAGGCAAGGTAGAAAAAGCCATCAAAAAAGTCTTTAAGGAAATTCAATTGCTCAATCAAATAACGGGCAACAAAAAACAACTGCTGATAGAGGCAGAAAGCAGTCCCCTTATTTCCGATACGTTGCTCAGTACCCTGCAAGATACACAGCGTGTCCTACAAGCAGATAAAGTGCTGCTGATCCAAGCCATCAACAACTTATTTATTGAACTTACCAAACTCGGGTTCTAAAAAAGAGCAAAAGCAGTAAGCACGTCTACCAATACCACATTGCCCTTGCTTGTCTTGGGCAATGTTTTTTATGCAATAAAACTCATTACAGTGTAACAAAAGAAAGCGGGTATTTTTACAGAGGATTTTTAGTGCGGTTGGAGGCCGAGAGAGCTTGATGCAGTGCAACAACTGCGCCCTTAGCTACGAAGGCGAGCATCCAACGAACAAGCGTGCTATGTCCCGCACTTGTTTGGGAAAAAAGGCTCGCTTAAAAATGGTTGATTACTTCTGTTACAATGTACTCATGTTGCCAACTCAATAACGGTCATCCCTTGCCCCCTAAAAATTACGAGCAAGGACAACGATAAACAATTAAGTTTGTTTACTTTTGCAGATGATCGAGGCCAACAATTGGTTCCATCCATCCTGCACCATGCCCATGCCATCCAACATACAAGCACTGCTCAACACCCACAAGGGAGAACATGCCTATATTGCAGTATATCTGCTAATTCATCAATTGGGTTACAGCCCGCAGCAAGCCCTCCGCGCGGTTCCATTTCAGGAGGTGTACAACGATTTGCACCAACGCGATTTTACTTGGCAGTTGCACTTGGGCGCTATGCAGCTAGAATACGCCGTGGTCGAAGGCTATGTGCCGTATATGGGAGCCGATACAACAGCCGCCCGTATGTTGCGCGTCGAAATAGAAGACCGTTTGGAACCCGTTCCCGATTTGGCGGGCTACCTCGCTATTCAGGACGACCAAACCACCGAAGAAATACAGCAACTCATTTTGGACGATTACTACCAGCTTATTCCCCAGCTTTGGCAGTGGTTGGACAATCCTTTACAAGCCTTGTTGTAGTTTACGAAAGCTGCAACAAATCGCGCATACCAAACACCCCTTGCTTGCCCACTAGCCATTTGGCGGCCATCAAGGCACCTGTGGCAAATCCTGTACGGCCTTTGGCCGTGTGTTTGATTTCTAAGGTATCCAAACTAGAATCGTAGCGCACCACGTGCGTGCCAGGCGTATCGCCCACGCGGTAGGCGCTGATGGGAATGCTGCCATCCAGAGCAATGACTTGGGCTTCTTCCTGCAAATGATAGCGCTCTACGCGTGCTATTCGTTGCAAAATATCTTCGGCCAAAGTAACCGCTGTGCCACTGGGCGCATCCAGCTTTTGAGTGTGGTGAATCTCTTCTAAGGCTAGTTGGTAGCTGGGTTGCGCATCCATTAGGCGCGCCAAATGGCGGTTGAGTTCAAAAAAGATGTTGACGCCTACGCTGAAATTAGAGGCGTAGAAAAACGCGCCGCCTTGCGTTTGGCAATGTTCTACCACTTTGGGATAGTCGTCGAGCCAGGCCGTTGTACCCGAAACGATAGGCACTCCTGCCCGAAGGCAGTGCATAATATTGTCAAAAGCAGTATCGGGACGTGAAAATTCGATGGCCACATCGGCGGTTT
>CAYUZF010000042.1:19922-21222 GCA_964449615.1 uncultured Aureispira sp. | reverse complement strand
ATACAATTTCGTGACCTTGTTCTTGGGCGATGCCTTCGATGGTGCGGCCCATTTTTCCATAGCCCAGTAGTGCTATTTTCATATAATGAATAAAAAAGAAAAAGAAAAATAAGCCACAGGCCATCGAGCGAAATCGAGATGCCTGTGGCTTGCCTTATTATTACTAATTGTTACAAAACAATCAAGCGCTCTATTCTTCGTTTAGGAAGGGGTAGCGGTAGTTTATAGGTGGAACAAAGGTCTCTTTGATGGTGCGGGGAGATACCCAACGCAACAAGTTCAAGACAGAACCTGCTTTGTCGTTGGTACCCGAAGCGCGGCCACCTCCAAAAGGTTGTTGTCCAACAACGGCACCCGTAGGTTTGTCGTTGATGTAGAAATTACCTGCGGTATGGCGCAAACGGTGTGCAGCTTTCTCAATCACTTGACGATCGACAGCAAACAACGCACCGGTCAACGCATAGGGCGATGTTTCATCTAAAATGTCTAGCATTTGCTCAAACTGCTCGTCTTCGTATACGTGGAGGGTCAATACAGGGCCAAACAATTCTTCGCACATGGTGCGGTACTTGGGATCGTCTACGCGCAAAATGGTTGGGTCAATAAAATAACCCTCTGATTTATCGTAAGTACCACCAGTGACCACTTCAACGCCTGCATCCTGTTTGGCTTGGTCGATGTAGCCTGCAATTTTATCAAAAGAAGCTTCGGTAATAACCGCGTTGATGAAGTTAGAAAAATCTTCTACCGTGCCTACTTTCATAGAAGCGACGTCTTGTTTTACCAATGGCTCAATAGCTGGCCATAGACTCTTGGGAATGTAAGCGCGAGAAGCTGCCGAACATTTCTGACCCTGGTATTCAAAGGCACCGCGCACCAAAGCAGTTGCCACTTGAGCCGCGTCTGCACTGGGGTGTACCATGATGTAATCCTTGCCACCTGTTTCGCCTACAATGCGCGGATACGATTTGTACTGGTGGATATTGTTGCCAATGGTTTTCCACAAGTTTTGGAAAACGCCTGTAGAGCCAGTAAAGTGTAAGCCTGCAAAGTCTCTGTGGTTGAAGATAACATCGCCTGCTTCGGGGCCGTCTGTCAAAATCAAATTGATAACGCCATCGGGCAAACCTGCGTCTTTGAACAAGTCCATAATGACTTTGGCCGAATAGATTTGCGCGTCGGCAGGTTTCCAAACGACTACGTTGCCCATCATGGCGGGCGCAGCGCACAAGTTGGCGCAGATGGAGGTAAAATTGAAGGGCGTAATGGCAAAAATAAAGCCTTCTAGCGGGCGGTGTTC
>CAYUZF010000042.1:18405-19912 GCA_964449615.1 uncultured Aureispira sp. | reverse complement strand
CACATACCTGGGTTGGACTCGGGCTGCTCGCTGTACAAATCCGTCATGTATTGCACATTGTAACGGAAAAAGTCAATCAACTCACAAGCGGCGTCAATTTCTGCTTGATAAGCATTTTTGGATTGTGCCAACATGGTAGCCGCATTGATCTTGGCGCGGTAAGGCCCTGCCAACAATTCAGCAGCTTTTAAAAAAATAGAAGCGCGGTGTTCCCAAGAGGTGTTCTCCCAAGCTTCTTTGGCTGCCAACGCCGCCTCAATGGCCGAGCGCACATGCGAAGCGTCACCTTTGGAGTAATGGCCCAACAAGTGGTTCAACTCGTGTGGGGGATACATTGGAATTTTATTATCAGTATGTACTGGTTGCCCGTTGATGACCATGGGTACCTCTGTAGTAGTAGCTTTGTAAGCCGCCAACTGGGCTTTGAGCGCGGCGCGCTCTGTAGTGCCAGGAGCGTAACTTTTTACGGGTTCGTTGAATGGGATAGGAACGTGAAAAAATGCGTTAGCCATAGTGTAGGTGGTTGTTTTTAGTGGAAAATTGTTGGTGCTTTTTGTTTAGAACAAATGGCTTGTTCAGCAACCTTAAAGCACAATTTACAATTTTCGCGTCCAAGAAATGCCCCCAATGAGGTGCGTGTGAACTACAGGGCGACCAGCGCCAATGCTGTAGCATGGCGCAAAGGTACAACAATACACTTGTATTTTAAAATATCAGCGGCGAACGGTTGAGGGAAAAGGGGAGGAGGGTTATTCCTTGTAGCGCTCAAATTTATACGGTCCCTTTTCTGACCCCCACATCAATTTTCCCTCTTTGTCCAATCCTTGATCCAGACTTTCAAAAATATCCAGTCCTATTGTCACTTCAGACTGGGCATAGGCAGCGCCTGCTAAAGTGCTTTCGCAGGTGTTGGGGCGCGTGCCGCCCACGTAGAGGGCGTTGTCTTTGCGGGTGAGGTAAACCGCGCAGCCCTGTCGCACAGCCAGTTGCTGCGGAACTTTGTCCTTCCAAAAATCGCTGTCTCCACCTTTGCCAATAGCCGCTTCGGCATCGGGTAGGTTGTAGACTTCACTGATTAAGGTGTCGCGCTCGCCTCGGTAAACTTTGTAGACGCGCTGGCGGTAGGGGCGATCCTGTACATCGAATTGCGCTTGCTCTATGTAGAGCCAAATGGCGTCGTCTCTGTCGAGCCAAATGCGGTGCAGTTTCATAATAACGTGGTAGAAATCTTTTTGATTGGCTTGGTATTGACTGCTATTGGTATAGACCCCTGGCATGAGGCGTCCGAGTTGTTGCAAGTTGTTGGTCATCGCCAAAATTGCCGCCCGTTCTTCTGCGGCTGCTTTTTCTACACTACCTTTACCTGTTCCACAACTGGTGATCCAAACTACACTACTCCACAATAAGACCACATAAATACGCATAATACCATAGTTTAGCCACCCTCGCCGTGGCTGTAGAGCTAAGGCATAGAACGGCGATCAAATAAATAGGCACCTTTATCGGG
>CAYUZF010000042.1:1896-18395 GCA_964449615.1 uncultured Aureispira sp. | reverse complement strand
TTTTTTGCCTCCTGCATCAAAACCCTGCTCCCAAAGTTTGAGCGCGTCAAGACTAACCGCAACCTGCGACTGGATAAAGTCTGCACGGTCAACTGGACTGCTGCAAGCGCTGCCGTGGGTACTTCCGACAAAATAACCATTGCAGCGGCGCACAAAACGGATGGCACACCCTTGGCGCAAAGACAATTGGTTGGGGTGTTGCTCCTTCCAAAAGGCCTTGTCATGGCCTTTTCTTATCGCTGTCGAAGCATTTTCTAAACTATAAATTTCACCAATAAGTGTATCGCGTTCCCCGCGAAAAATCTTGTAGACCCATTGGTGGTGTGGTGCTTCTGGCAGGTCGTACAGCGCTTGTTCTACGTATAACCAAACGGCATCGTCGCGATCCGACCAAATGCGCTGAACCTCTAGGCGCAAATGATGAAAATCTTTTGGGAAGGCCTGGTGTTGTTGGCTGTTGTCGTAGCTGCCTGGCAATATTTCAGCCAATTGTTGCAAGTTGTTCGTCAACGACAAAATAGCTTGATGCTTGGAAGAGGTGGAAGTGCCTTGACCATAGATAAATTGGCTAGGCACCCAGACAAATATGATCATTATTAGAGAAAAAACAAAACCGAACATAATATAAATATAGCCTACAAACAACTTACTCGACTACTTCGCAACCTGTAAACTAACCGTACAAGCAACAAAAGAGGAGGGGGTAAATTTCTTGTAGAGGTGATTAAATTAGGTTTTGGGAGGTGTTATCTTTGTGAAATAGAGCTATAAGACAAAAGTACAGAATAATTCTATGCTAGGTATGAAGGCAAAATAAAAGAATAGTTAAATAACGTAAAGGTAAGATTAAGAGAGCATTACACCTATTACTTATCTGCTGGTAAAATTTAGGGAATGGTGGATGCTTTGCGAAGAGTGGCATCGGGTATGGGCTGCTCCATAAAACGAAAGCAAACTACATATACCCTTAGATGAAAACTAAAAAAAACAGGGAAATATGGTAATATCTTCATGAAAAAGCCAGAAAGCGGACTAAGCAACAATTTATCTCATTTTAGCTTTGAGAATCCTACCTTTGTTTTGTATTATTGTCTACCTGTGAAATAATATTTTTCATTCCTTTATCAGAACTGTTCGGAGAAGTCTGGCTCCAAGCAGAAAAAATAAACAAGATGCGCAAATTTCTATCACTCTTAGCGGTTATTTTGCTCTGTTGCAGCAGCAGTCTGTATGCACAAGACCACACCGTTCATTTTCTAAAAGGAGACAAAAATTGGTCGGCCAATGTCCATCAATTTTCTCCCATTGCTAACATTCATCCACAGGAGGTTTTTCAAAATCGCTTTTACCGATTTCTACAGTTTGAAACCATTCCTACGTTGGAAGAGCAACAACGCTTGGCCGCTTCGGGAATTCGATTGCTAGAATACATTCCCAATAAGGTATATGTCGCTTCTCTAGCCCGCAGTATGGATTTTTCTACCTTAGAACGTCTAGGGGTGCGCAGTATCATGCCTTTGGAAACTACGTATAAAACGGGAACGCGTTTGGAGCAGGGCGATTATCCTACTTGGGCAATGGAAGGCCCTTATCTAACCGTAACGGTACAATACTACAAAGACATTGCGGCCCGTGCAGCGGTAGAACGTCTAGGCCAATTGGGCTTGGCGGTAGGCACACGCATGGACCATGCTCATATTTTGGAGGTACAATTATTGCCGAGCCAGCTTCCCACGCTCATCCAAGCGCCTTTTATTCGCTACGTGGATATTGCGCCCGAGCCAGGAACGCCAGAATCCGACGATGGCCGCCACTTGCACCGCGCCAATGCTATTGATGGCGATTTTCACGGCGCGCGCAACTACGATGGAACGGGCATTACCTTTGCCATTAACGACGACGGTTTTGTCGGGCCACACATTGATTTTCAGGGACGCACCAACCAAGACGATGTAGCGGGAGATTTTACGGGAACACACGGCGATATGACCGCAGGAATTGCAGGGGGGGCAGGCAACTTAGACCCTTCTATAAGAGGGATGGCAACGGGTTCTTACCTACACATCCGTCAATATCGAGGCAATATGAGCGGAACCATTCCGCTGCACCAAGACAGCGCTGTGTTGATTTTTTCTTCTTCTTATAGCAATGGTTGTAATGGCGGTTATACCAATACAACGCTGTTGGTGGATCAAGAAATATACAACAACCCAACCCTTATGCAAACGTTTTCTGCGGGCAACAGCAACAATCAAGATTGCAACTATGGTGCAGGGACGCAGTGGGGAAACATCACGGGCGGACACAAAATTGGTAAGAACGTCATTGCAACGGCCAACCTCAACGCCAATGACGGTATCATATCCAGCAGTAGTCGTGGCCCTGCTTCGGACGGACGCATCAAACCCGATATTTCTGCACACGGCAATTCACAATTGTCCACCGATCCCAACAACGCTTATGCGCCTGGAGGGGGAACTTCGGCAGCTGCTCCAGGTATTTGTGGGGTATTGGCGCAAGCCCACCACGCCTACCGCGACCTATACAACGCCACGGCACCTTCCGCGCTGCTCAAAGCGGCGTTGCTAGTTACCGCCAATGATTTGGGCAACGATGGCCCTGATTTTATTTATGGTTGGGGCAAGGTAAACGGCCTAAAATTGGTAAAATTATTGGAAGACAATCGCTACCTCATGGGCAGCATTGCTCAAGGGGGCAGCAACACCCACACAATTGCGATTCCTGCCAATGTTAGCCGGGCCAAAATCATGGTGTACTGGGCCGACCCAGAAGCATCCACATCGGCAGCAACGGCCTTGGTCAACAACCTAGATGCGACCGTAACAGACCCCAGCATGACCACCCATTTGCCCTGGGTACTCAATTCGGCTCCCAATGCCACTACGTTGGCGCTGCCCGCCACCAAAGGCGTGGACAACCTCAACAATGTGGAAGAAATCGCTATTGACAACCCCGCTGCGGGTAATTTCACCTTAACGGTCAATGGAACAACCATTCCTATGGGCGTGCAAGAATATTACGTGGTGTACGAATTTCTGACCGATGAAATAACGGTTATTCACCCAATGGGCGGCGAGGGGATTGTACCCAATAGTTCTACCCGTATCCACTGGGACGCGTATGGCACTACAGGCAATTTTTTGGTAGAATATACCACCGACAACGGCGCTAGCTGGACAACCATCAACGGCAATGCGCCTGGTGCAAGTCGCTTTCTTACTTGGAATACGCCTGCAACTGTTTCTGGACAAGTGCGGGTGCGCGTGAGCCGTGCAGGAGTAAGCGATGAGAGCGATGCTAATTTTAGCCTGATGGAGCGCCCTCAAAATTTACGAGTTTCCAGAGTTTGTGCCAATCCAAGCGCCATTCAAGTTACTTGGGATGCCGTACCCAACGCTACGAGCTACGACGTCTTTTTATTGGGCAACAAATTTATGGATTCCATAGGAACTACCACTGCGTTGGATTACGCCATTCCTGTTGCAGATGTCAACGATGAACAGTGGTTTTCTGTTCGTGCTGTAGGCGCCAACGGTTTGAGAAGCCAGCGTCAAATTGCTGTACAGTATGTGGGCAGTGCAGGCGGTAGTGCGGTTTGTTTACTTGCCTGTTCGGGCGATAACGATGCAGGGGTGGCAGATATTTCTAGCCCTTTGGGCGTGCTAACGGATTGTCCTGGCGTGGGCAGTGTACCCGTGCGTTTTACGTTAGAAAATTTGGGCTTGTTTGCAGAGAGTAATTTTGATGTTTCTTATCAATTGGACAACAACCCCATTGTTACCGAAACCTACACCAACAGCATCGCTGCGGGCAGCACTACTGCATTTACCTTCGCCACGGCTATGCCTGTGCCCAGTGCAGGAAATCACAGCCTTAAAATATGGACTAGTTTGGCCACAGACAGTACCAAGTGCAACGACACGTTGACTAAAGCACTGCGGGTCTTACCTTCCTCTTCGGCCTTTCCTTATACGCAAGATTACGAAACGGGTGTTTTTCCTTACAACCTTTCTTATGTGCTCAACCCCGACAACGACGATACCTGGGAGCCGATTAACACTATAGGCATTGATGGGGGCGCAACAACAGCGATGTATGTGAACAACTTTAATTACAACGCTTCTGGAGAAGAAGACTTTTTTGGCATCACCAACCTCGACATGACCCAAGTGCCAGCGGGTACGCCCATAACGTTGACCTTTGATGTGGCGTATCGCGCTTACAATGCCCAAAATGCCGATGGGCTGCGCGTAGAGGTTTCGGGCGACTGTGGGTTGACTTATACCACTGTTTACAGCAGAGTGGGAGCCGCTTTGGCGACGGGCCCCAACCGAACGCAGCAGTGGAGTCCAGCAGTAGGAGGCGATTGGAGAACAGACACGGTAGATTTGTCGGCCTATGTAGGTACGGGCATGCAATTGCGCTTTGTGAATTTATGCGATTATGGCAACAATCTTTATGTAGACAACATCAATGTGGACGTTGCTGTGCCGATGGCACCAGTGGCCAATTTTTCTTCGGATAAACTCTATACTTGTGACGGATCAATAACATTTGAGGACAACTCGGGCAACCAACCTACTCAATGGTTGTGGAATTTTGGCGATGGCGGAAGCTCTACCCAAGCTAGTCCTACCCACCAATACAACGCTAGTGGCATTTACGATGTTTCTTTGCAAGTGACCAACAGTTTGGGAACCAATACGATTACAAAAACGGCTTACGTAGAAGTAGAATTGCCCCGAGTAACCAGTGTAACCGATGACATGGCCTGTCCCAATACCCCGATGAACTTGTCGGCAATGGCCGCTGGTGGAGCTTTGTATTGGTACGATACCAGCGGCGACGTTGTAAATGTTGGAAACAACTATACGATCCCGAGTTTAGCGACAACGGCTAGTTATCAAGTGCGCAACATTATTATGACCCCTCTACTGTCTGTAGGGCCTGTTACTGGAACGGCTGCGGGCGGCGGCAGCTACCACGGCGCAGGAGGCACTTTCTACGGAGTTGTCAACTTTACGGCTTCTACTGGCTTTAACCTAATCTCTGTTTGGGTGGATGCAGGGAGCGCAGGGCCGCGCACCATCACGCTTTGGGAAGGCAATGTACCTACAGGCAATGGAACGCCTACCAACAACGTTGTACAGCAGTTGACCGTTAACATTGCTGCCCCTGGACCACAGCGTCTGTTATTGAATTTGGAAATACCTGCGGCGGGCAATTATGCCATTGGTGGCAACGACATGGATTTGTTCCGCAACAACCAACATACGGGGTATCCTTACACCCTACCAGGAGTGGCTTCCATAACAGGATCTTCGGCGGGTTCTGGTTTTTATTATTATTTGTACGATTGGCAAATTCGTTTAGATTCTTGTGCGAGTCCTGCCAGTTCCGTAACGGCAGAAGTGGTGGAAGCAAACTTCACGGCGATTGGCAACGGCGCTACGGCAGTTTTTACCGATTCTTCCGTTGGCGCTACTAGTTGGTTGTGGAATTTCGGCGATGGCAATACCTCTACGCAGCAGAATCCTACGCATACCTACAGTACCAACGGCCCCCATTTGGTCACCTTGACCATCAACAACGGGGCGTGTAGCTATACCGACAGCGTAGAAGTGGCAACCAGTACACAACGCCTACAAAATGGCTTAGAGGTGTTGCTGCTGCCCAACCCAACCAGTCAACAAACGCAATTGCGCTTTAGTCAAGTTTTGGACATGGATGTTGTGGTTACGCTGCTTGGAATCAATGGGCAAGCGATTCGCCAGTATACGATTCCCGCTGGGCAGGATCGCCTTTACTTAAACGTAGATGATTTGCCCGCGGCGATTTACTTAGTGCGTTTGACTACAGCTAAAGCAACTGAAGTACACCAGTTAATTATTAGAGAATAGCTTTTTTTGTTCTCTTTAAGGTAATAATTGTAGGTGGCCATTCTGATTGACTCGGAATGGCCATTTTTTTTGTTATTTTTAAGGCTATGATAATTACAACCACCACAAACTATGAGAGAAGCAATCCTATTACTATTGAGTTGTTGGGCGTGTTTGGCTTATGCCCAACCCGAAGCCCTAAACTGGCAAGTCCAACGTGCCAACGGAACGGTGTATGCACATCCTTGGACAGGTGGGTTGAATAACCCGCAGTTTTCGGCAGTGGATTTGGACGGTAATGGCGTAGACGATTTGGTGTATTTTGATAAAATAGGAGGCGCGGTAGTGCCTTTTATTAATGCAGGAACGGCCAATGCGGTTGCTTACCAATATGCCCCCGCATACACAGGCCGTTTTCCTACAGTAAAGGCTTGGATGTTGTTGCGCGATTACAATTGCGATAACATTCGAGATATTTATGCTTATGACTACGACACCAGTACGGGACGGGTAAGCATTGCTGTAGACGACATAGACGGCGATGGGGATTTGGACATCCTCAATTTTAGTTCGGGCGGGGGGTACATTGATTTATTTATTAACAATTCTCAGGAACGCGGCTGGGGCTGCGATAGTTTGCATTACGTACTGACTGACGACTGCTGGGGACGGCTTTACGAGAGCGGCGTGAGCGAAGCAATTGCCTTTAGCCACCGCATGGACAGTTGCCCCAACGTGTCCAACTGGACACCGCCTTCGAGAAATGCGCGGCATGCGGGGTCTACTATTCTCACACTAGACCGCGACAACGACGGCGACAAAGAAGTACTGTTGGGAGATGTATCGTTTAACAACATTACTCTGCTTACCAACAACGGCAACAAGGATACGGCACTTATGACGGCTCAAGAAGTTTTTTTTCCGAGCAATAGCTTCCCCATCAATTTAGACATTTTTCCCGCTGCCTTCCACGTAGATGTCAACAACGATGGAGCGCGGGATATTTTAGCGGCGCCCAATGTACTGGGCAATGCAGAGGACAAGGCCTGCTGGTACTACCGCAATGTAGGAACGGATGCGCTGCCCGTTTGGGTGTTTGAGCAGTCCGATTTTATGGTAGAAGAGATGTTAGATTTTGGAACGGGGGCGGCACCTGTTTTTTGGGATTACAACAACGACGGTCTATTGGATATTTTGGTAGGCAATGAACAGCGTTACTTAGGAAACAACCAATTGGAAAGCAGTTTGTACTTGTTGGAAAATGTGGGAACGGCGGCGCAAGCGGTCTACCGACTCGTAGATACTAATTTTGGCAATGTGCGTCAATACAACATGCGGCGCTTGGTACCTACTTTAGGTGATTTGAACGGCGATAATCTACCTGATTTGCTACTGGGGTTGGGCGATGGACAGTTGCTGTATTTCGAAAACCAAGGCAGTATGACAGCGCCCAGCTTTCCCAATCCAACGGGCAATTACCAAGGCATAGACGTGGGACAGCACGCCAGTCCTCAATTGGTGGATGTCAACCGAGATGGTTTGCTAGATTTGGTCATTGGCGAACGCAACGGCAATACCAATTATTTTGAAAATCAAGGAACGGCAACTGCGCCTAGTTTTTCCAGTACGCCTACAACGGCTACGTTTGGTTTTATTGATGCCAAGTTGCCAGGAACCTTGGATGGCAATTCTGCCCCTCATTTAGTGGATGTAGCAGGGCAATACCATTTGTTTATGGCAACCGATGCGGGCGAAATTTGGCAGTACAACAATATTGACGGCAATATTTTAGGTGCCTTTAGTAGAGTCAACAGTGCCATAGACAGCTTGGATGTAGGAGAGCATGCCCACGTAGCTGTTGGGCGAACAGGCAATACAGGGAGTTTGGTGCTTTTGCTGGGCAACCGTCGAGGCGGCTTGCAGGTGTATAGCGGCAGTGCCATTCTCAGCCAGCAGCGCTTGACAAAACAAGAAAATCAATTGCTTTTAGCGCCCAATCCTACAAACGGGGTGCTGCGGGTATCGTTGCGGCCAGCCCTTGAAGAAACAGGGCATTTGTCCGTCTACAATAGTTTGGGGCAATTGGTAGAGCAGCGAAATTGGCCCGCGCAAGAAGCCTTAACCCTCTCTTTGGCGCATTTGCCCAACGGCAATTATGTCATTCAAGTAACAACAGAGAAAAAAACCTATGTGCAATGGCTACACAAAAATTAATACTTTAATTATAGACTCCATGCAGCTAAATGGAATTCCGCTTCGTTCTTAAGCTGAATTAGTAACCAAGTAAACCACAACAAGATGATTAAATTAGTATTGTTTACCCTCTTCTGCTGCTACAGCAGTGCGCTCTTGGCGCAATATGTTCCTATGGACATTCCTGTGATTCGCAATGGACAAAGCTTGCGCAATGCTTGGGCGGGGGGGATGAATTTGCCCCAATTTTCGGCAGTTGATTTGGACAACAATGGGATCAAAGACTTGATCGTGTTTGATCGAGAAGGACATGTCTCTTCTACCTTTATTAACAAAGGTACCGCAGGGCAAGTAGATTACGAATATGCACCTGGTTATATGGCGCATTTGCCCCAAATGGAGGCAGAAAATTTTATGCTGTACCGCGATTTTGATGGCGATGGGATTGAGGATGTTTACGGCATGTACGAAGTGTTTGCACAGGGCATTGGCGTTGCCATTTGGAAAGGCAGCTACACCCCCGACGACACCATTAAATATACGCTGATCGTAGACCAATTGCGCTACGATGCCACAGGGGCGGGTGGTTCCGCCAACAACAAAGTGTTTATTTACAACACCGATTTGCCTGCAATTGACGATGCGGATGGCGATGGCGATTTGGATATTTTAGCTTTTACCTTGGATTTTTGTTTTCCAGCCAATGTGTTTTATTATAAAAATATGTCGGTAGAACGCGGTTACGGACGCGATTCTTTGTTGTACCGTTTGGAAAGCGAATGCTGGGGCTTATTCAGAGAGCGCGGCGATAGTAGCATTGTGGAGTTCGGGCCAAGTACGGATAGTTGTTACAGAAATGATTGGTTCAACCAACGTTTGGACGTGCGGCAGGGAATATTTGGCAACAGCAACCAACAGACCCAAACCAATGGAAGAGGCCCCCGCCACGTCGGTGCCAATACAACAATCATTGATTTTAACGGCGATAACAGCACCGATATGATTTTGGGGGGCGTAACGTATAAAAATGCCAATATGGTGAGTGGGGTAACGATCAACGACACGGTACTGATCAACACGCAGGATTATTTGTATCCGAGCTACGACAAGCCTATTGATATTTATACCTTCCCTTCGGTTTACTTTTTGGATGTCAACAACGATGGGGTAAAAGATATGTTGGCCGCTCCTTCTGAAACGGGCATTGGAGAATCCGTCATGGACAGCGTGGCTTGGTATTACCAAAATGTGGGCAGCAACAACAATATGAATTTTAGCTTTCAGCAAAAGGACTTTCTGGTAGGCGAGATGATTGATTTGGGACGCCGTGCCCACCCTACTTTCTTGGACTACGACGGCGATACGTTAATGGATTTATTGGTCGGGGGCTTTGGGCGTTGTCAATATGGAGGCAGTTATGAATATGGAATGACGTTGTTTAAAAATATTGGCTCGGCTACGTCTCCTGCTTTTGAGCAATTGACGACAGATTTTGCAGGAACAGACAGCTTACGCCTCAATGGCTTGTATCCTACGATGGGCGACTTGGACGGCGATGGCGATCAAGATATGATTTGTGGAGAGGAAGATGGCACGTTGCTTTACTTTGAGAACACTGCTGGCGCTGGCGCTACCGTAACTTTTGCGCCCCCTGTACGCAATTATTTGAACATCAATGTGGGCAGCGGCAGTGCGCCACAGTTGTTTGATTTGGACAAAGACGGCGATTTGGATTTGATCGTTGGTACGCTGCCTGGAAAGATCCATTGGTATGAGAATACGGGCAGCAGCAGTAGTGCTAGTTTTTTAGCGACGCCTACTAGTGATAATTTAGGGGGGTGGAATGGACAATTGGTTGGTGACCGCAGAGCCATGCCGCATTTCCACGACAACAACGGAACCGTAGAACTCTACATCGGCCATTCTAACGGTAATATTGTAAAGCTCAACAACATCAACGGCAATATTTTGGGAACGTACGATACAATGTCTGTTAATTACAACAATTTTTATCAAGGCCGCAATACACAGTTGGCAGTGACGGACATCAACAACGATGGCAAACTGGATTATTTGTTGGGAACGGGTCGCGGTGGCTTAATGTTTATGACCGAGCAGAGCAGTGTAATAAATACCACAGCGTTGGAGCAGCCTCAACGGGTATTGCAATTGTACCCCAATCCCAGCCGAGACGAAGTAACTATTAGTTTCCAAACGGCACCGCAAGGCACGTTGCGCGTACACATTTACAATGCACTAGGTCAATTGTTACTACAAAAAGAAATAGGCAAGGTGAGCCAGCAGCAACAGTTGTCCTTAAAAGGCTTACCTGCGGGCATTTTATTTGTAGAATTGCAAGGCGAGAACTACCGCGAAACCGTGCGCTTGGTAAAACAATAACCGTTTACGAATAAAAAAAGGATGAACAGGGTATTCTGTAGGGCAATACAAACACGCCCCCTACTAGGATACCCTGTTTTTTTACAATAAATCGAAACGAACAGCACAGCAAAACAAATTCCCGCTGCGTTTTCTAGAGAAGAAACCTTTTATTAACCACCAATTCTTCTCCTGATGAAACCAATCTTCCTCCTGATTTTCTTCGCACTGTTAGGGCTTTCGGTTCAAGCCCAATATTTTCCCCTAGACATTCCTGTTGTTCGACAAGGCAAAGTCTTACCCAATCCTTGGGCGGGTGGCCTAGATGCGCCCCAATATTCTACCCTCGACGTCAACAACGATGGCATCATGGACTTATTGGTGTTTGATCGCCTAACAGAAACCTCTATGGTGTACATCAACCGCGGTACACAAGGGCAAATTGACTATGTAATGGCTCCCGCTTACAATCGGTTGGTTCCTCAAATGCGGACTACCAAATTTTTACTAGCGCGCGATTACAACGGCGATGGCATTGGCGACCTAATCGGTATGCGCGATGTTGCAGGTTCTGTCTTTCCGTTGGCCGTTTGGAAAGGCTACCGCAATGCGGACGACAGTTTGCGTTTTCAACGTGTTATAGACGATCTAACGTACGATGCTTCGCCTTCGGGCGGAAGTCGATACCAAGATTTGTACGTTTTTCACACCGATTTACCAGGTTTGGATGATGTGGACGGCGATGGCGATTTGGATATTTTTTCTTTCCCTGGGCCACCTTATTTTCCCAACAACATTACGTTTTATGAAAACAAAACCGCAGACTATGGTTACAACCCCGACACGATGGCTTTTTATATGGGCAGTGAATGCTGGGGGCTAATGAGTGAGGAGTTGGACAGCGCCAAAGTAATGTTTGGACCCAAGCCAGACAGTTGTTACAACAATACTTACTTTAACGACTTGACCCGCAGCCCGCAACAGTTGCAACAGTACATCCGTGACCAGTACAGCATGCGGCGGGGGGCGCGCCACGTCGGCACCAATATTACACTAGTTGATTACAACGGCGATAGCAGCATGGACGTGGTGTTGAGCGAGGTGGAGTTTAAGAATGCCAATATGTTGACGAGTACAACGGTAAACGATACCGTTTGGATGATTGGCCAACAGCCGCGATATCCTTTGTACGATAAACCCGTTGACATCTACAGTTTCCCTGGAATTTTCTTTTTAGACATCAATAACGACGGCATTAAAGATATGTTGGCTGCGCCTTCGGAAACGGAGGATAAAAAATCCGTAACGGACAGCGTGACTTGGTTGTACAAAAATGTAGGCACCAACCGCAACATGACGTTTGAATTTCAACAAAAAGACTTTTTAGTAGACGGAATGATTGACGTTGGGCGGCGCGCACACCCCGTATTGTTGGATTACGACGGCGATGGCTTGCAAGATTTATTGATTGGGGGACAAGGACGCGTACGAGAAAACACCCAGCATGAGTATGGTATGGTGCTTTATCGCAATGTGGGAACGGCTACGCTGCCTACTTTTCAATGGATAACCAATGATTTTATAGCCGCTGATAGTTTGCAATTGTTGGAACTGTACCCCACACTGGGCGATTTGGACGGCGACGGCGATCAAGATATGATTTGTGGGGCGGAAGACGGCCATTTGATTTATTTTGAAAACGTTGCAGGGGCCAACCAACCCATGCGTTTTGCAACCCCTATACGCAATTTTTCTAACATTTACGCGCAAGAAAACAGCGCGCCGCAGTTGTTTGATTTGGACCGCGATGGTGATTTGGACTTGTTGGTAGGCGGGATTTCTGGAAGAATTCGCTACCACGAAAATACAGGCAACAGTTTGAGCGCTGTTTTTGCCAGCGTCCCTACCAATCCCGACTTAGGAAATTATATAACCGCCTATCCCGATGTGCGTTATTCCAAGCCTTTTGCCTATGACAATCAAGGGAGCTACGAATTGATCATTGGCCAAGCCATAGGACATTTTCTACATCTGGACAGCATTGACAACAACGTATTGGGAACTTACGCCGTCCGCTCTTCGCTTTTTAAAGGATTGTACAAAGGCCGACATGCCCAACTGGCCGTTACGGACATCAATAACGATGGTAAAAAAGAATATTTAATCGGAACGGGCGCTGGCGGGGTTGCTTTTATGAACGAAGTGGACAGTTTTGTCGCGGCTACTGCTTTGCCTGCTGCCTTGCCTTCCGTGCAACTGTATCCCAATCCCGCCCAAGAGCGCGTCACCTTAGATTTTCAACGCACAGTAGAAACGCCTTTGCAATTGACGATTTACAACGCATTGGGGCAAGTGCTCGCACAAGAAACAACCGCCACAGGGCGCAGCCAACAGCAACTTTCTTTGAAGGGATTGCCATCAGGCGTTTTGTTTATTGAAATAAAAGGCCAACAGGAGCAGCAAACCTTACGTCTGATAAAACGGTAATGAATATGCGTAAGGGGCGTATTGCAATACGCCCCTTACGCACCTTTACGCCTTCGCGGCTGTTTCTTCTTCAACAACAACGGGTTGGTGCAAGGATTTGACAGCCAGCAATTTATTATCACTTAGCTTATTGCCCAGCGTTTTCCAGCCTTTAATATCAATAAACTCTTGGAGTTTGATTTGGCCTTCTATGGTTTTGGAGCGGCCTGCACGGAACTTGTACTGCACCTCTGGATTGGGGTGTAAGGTTCCCAACAGCAACTTTGTACTCACGTAGTCGTTTGGTAGAAAGTTAAATTTCTGACCCAGCGTATTGGTTTCTATTTGGAAGCGTTTGACGTAAGTCGCTTTGCGTTCCCCATCGTAGTGGATGGACGAAACCACCATGTCTTCGTCCCATTTTTGAATTTCCAGCAGCGTTTTATTGTCGTAACGATTGGTCAATTCATAATTCGTTAACTCGTAAGAACCATCATTGTACAGGGCTATGATGCGGTCTTCTTCTTCAAAAGCACCGATAAAGCGCCCATAAGCCGAGGTGTTGATGCGGCCTGTTGTATCGTCGTACCAAACTTTAATGGCACCCAAGGTAGATTTTCCTTTTTGTATGGTTTTAATTTTCCGAATGGGGTATTTGCTTAAGATATTTCCCCGTGCGCTGCGTCCTTTGACGGCCAATTCTGAAAAATCAAATTCAAATTCCTTCTTTTTGGCCGTACAACTTTGCGTCAATTGTACGTGTACGACTTCGGCTTCGCCATTGGGGTTGACCGAAAAGTGTAGCAGTTTGGACTTGTTGACTTTACTGGCAACAGGGTAGAGCTTATCGCGGGTAATAGCGGAAACATTGAAGCGCTTGACGTAATTGAGGCCTTTCTCCAAGTCGGCGTAAGCCATGTTATAAATCATACGTTTGTCCCCTTTTTTCCAAATAGCTACGTGCAAAGGATTTTTACCGACAAAAACCTTATCGGCAATGCGAACCACTTTGTACGAACCATCTCTGTAAAAGACAATCACATCATCCATATCAGAACACTCCTCAATAAACTCATCTTTTTTGAGGCCATGCCCGATAAATCCTTCGGCGCGGTTGATGTACAACTTGGCATTGTTGACCACCACGCTGGCGGCGTTGATCACCCCAAAATTGGCAATTTCTGTTTTGCGTTCGCGCCCCTTGCCGTATTTTTTTAATAGATTTTTGAAGTAAGCAATCGCATAAGGAACCAAGTTCTGCAAATGGTGTTCAACCTCTGCCAATTCCTCTTCGATCGTGCGCAACAACTCGTCGGCTTTGAACTTGTTGTATTTAGAAATGCGCTTGATTTTAATCTCTGTCAGGCGAATCAAATCTTCCTCTACCACAGGGCGTTTGATGTGGGCAATGTAGGGTTTAAGTCCTTCGTCTACCGCCACCAAGACCTCTTCCCAAGATTCACACTCCTCAATGGCTAAGTAGATTTTATTTTCGATAAAAATCTTTTCCAAACTCGACTGGTGCCAACGATCGTCCAATTCTTGTTTGCGGTTTTTTAATTCCCATTCCAGCAAGAATTTTGTGCGCTCGGTACTGATGGTTAACAATTCTTCTACTGTTGTAAATACAGGCGTGTCATCGTCAATGGTACAAGCATTGGGAGAAATAGACACTTCGCAATCCGTGAACGCATAAAGGGCATCCATCGTTACCTCTGGAGAAGCCCCAGAGGGCAATTCAATCAAAATTTCCACATCCGCAGCCGTATTATCTACCACGCGTTTGATCTTGATTTTATTTTTGTTGTTGGCTTTGATAATGCTGTCAATGATGCCCGTAGTAGTCGTGCCATAGGGAATTTCGGTAACGGTCAACCGCTTTTTGTCTAAGATGTTGATCTTGGCCCGCACGCGCACTTTACCACCGCGTTTGCCCCCATTATACGAAGAAAAATCCGCTGAACCGCCCGTTTGAAAATCGGGAAACAGCTGAACCTTCTTATTTTTCAACACATCAATAGATGCCTTAATCAACTCTATAAAATTGTGGGGCAATATTTTAGTAGAAAGCCCAACAGCGATTCCCTCCACCCCTTGTGCCAACAAAAGCGGGAATTTGAGGGGCAACAAAATCGGTTCTTTCTTACGGCCATCATAAGAAAGTTGAAAGTCCGTTGTTTTAGGATTAAAAGCAATATCCAGCGCAAACTTGGACAAACGCGCTTCGATGTAACGCGCTGCCGCCGCGCGGTCGCCTGTACGCACATCCCCCCAGTTCCCTTGACAATCAATCAAGAGGTTTTTCTGCCCCAAATGCACCAACGCATCACCAATAGCCGCATCCCCGTGGGGGTGAAACTGCATGGTCTGTCCAATTACATTGGCTACCTTGTGAAAACGTCCGTCGTTCATCAAAAACATAGAGTGTAAAATACGGCGCTGCACGGGCTTCAAACCATCCTGCGCAGTGGGAATAGCGCGTTCCAAAATAACATAAGAAGCATAGTCCAAAAAATAATCTTTGTACATGTTCTTTACAACATCGATTTGAACGACATCTTCTGATTGCTGTTCCTCGTTGTCAAACGCCTCTTCTTCTAAGGGATTGTTGTTGTCTTCCATTATAATTTAAACTTATCTTGTAGTTGGTGTTGTCTAGTAATTTAACAAGCCGATCAAACAGCGTATAAACTGCCCCTTCTTTGCTTGGCTAACAAAGATACAACTTTTTGTTTTATTTTTCAGGAAAATAGAACAAAATGTGTCACTTTTGTGCGTGTTTTAACCCCTGTTGTCAGCAAAACAAAGTCATTGATTCGAGTTCTATAAAACAAATCGTGTTCTATCGAAAATAAAAGCGCCTACTTCAGTGTATAGTTGAATCTTGTTTTCCAAAAAAGCAATAGAATTCGGATTAATTCTTTATATTAGTAAGGTTTAACCGTACAAGCAAAGCGGCTCTATCTGCCTTATTTGCCATTATAGTCTATAATTTATCTCCAATATGAACCAACTATCTAGAATTTCTCCTTCACCAATCGTACTATTTTTCATAATAATCACTTGTTGTTTGACCGCCTGTACAGGCTCAAAAGAAAACCTCAATACCGTTACGGCTTCCAAAACTAAAGTAAAAAAAGGAAAAAACGTGATGTTGGTGTACAACGATCAGGTTCGATTAGAAAATTCATACAAAGATATAAAAGGCAACGTACCCCGATTAAAAGCCATGTTGGCAGGCCACTTTGTGCAGTACAACACCAATGCTGACACCGCAAGGAAAGTCTACAGCACTTGGTATGTCAACGAAGGCAAAGACAGCGTTATGTTGTACCAACTTCCTGTAGGCGACCCCAACAAAGACGGCCACTGGATGTACCACTACCAATACATGACCAGTTTGCCCAGCGAGCCAGTCTACGAATACTTTTCTAAAATGACAGAGATTAATAGAGATAGTATTGTAGCTGTTTATTACGAAGTTCCAGAAGATTTTAGCAATAGTATTTACGAGCTAATGGCTAAACCAGAAGTGGTTTTTAGAGAATTTGATTTTGAAAG
>CAYUZF010000042.1:546-1886 GCA_964449615.1 uncultured Aureispira sp. | reverse complement strand
GTTTAGTGCCAGCAGAAACTGGGGAAATTATTTACTACGAACGGCAATCGCCTTTAGAATACAAAGGCACCTCCGCTTTCAGAAAAATCAATACCAAACGAGAAGACTTACAAGGTGGTTTTGCTGCTGACTACTATTCCATCAAACCTGAGTTGTTGCGATTTGGTGTCACCTATTACAATAGAGACAAAGAACGCATTACGGCTTCCAAAGGGGAACATTTGGTCAAGAAAGCGATGGTACTGCCCGAATTCATCAGTCGTTAGCGTTAAGCTTCCAACCATTGAGGGGTTCCAAAGAGCGGGGATCGGTTCTAACGGAATTGGGCGAGCAGCGCATTAAAATAGCGCGGATAAACCCCCAATACCTTTAGTAAACAGCGCAGAAAAGCTATCTTTGGTGTTCTTATGCTTTTAAACACTTTTTCAACGCCTAAGCCAACCTTATGCAGCAATACGATTTTATGGCAGGAGCCACGCTATTGATTGATAAACCCTTAGAATGGACTTCTTTCGACGTCGTGAATAAAGTGCGCTTTGCCCTTAAAAAAGCCTTGAACGTTCGCAAAATTAAGGTAGGCCACGCAGGAACCCTCGACCCCTTGGCAACTGGGCTGCTCATTATTTGTACGGGTAAATTTACCAAGAAAATCGACAGTTATCAAGCCTTGTACAAGGTCTACGATGGGCAGTTTCAATTGGGCGCAACGACTCCTTCTTACGACGCAGAACAGGAAATTAATGCGCGTTTTGATACCAGTGGGCTTACTGCGGAAAAAATTAGAGCGGTAGTGCCGCAGTTTTTAGGAGAGCTAGAACAGGTGCCGCCGCAATTTTCCGCCATTAAAGTCAATGGAAAACCGCTCTACAAAAGCGCCCGAGAAGGCAAAGAAGTACGGGTAAAGTCCCGCCAAGTAACCATACACGATTTTCAGCTGCCACAGATCAGCGATGATTTTAAAGTGGATTTTGGCAAAGCGCTGAACAACGGCGCTTATTTGACCAAACTACGCCGCACCCATATTGGCGAATACGCCTTGTCCGACGCTTGGCAACTCGACGATTTAATGGAGTACATTAAAAATAACTGTCTCCCAGCGCAGGTTTAGCCAGTTGCGCTTGTTGGCGCTTTCGCAAAATAGTCAGCACGCGTTCGGGATAATCGGAAATAAGTCCCGCAACGCCCCAATCCATCAAGCGAGTGATGTCTTTAGTCTCGTTGACTGTCCACGGAATGACAGGCAAGTGGCGCTTTTGTGCTTCCTGCATTAGATCTAGGGTGATGTACTTAAAATTAGGACCGTAGCAATCAGGAAAGAAGTCGAGCAAGTCCAACAGTTC
>CAYUZF010000042.1:0-536 GCA_964449615.1 uncultured Aureispira sp. | reverse complement strand
GCCAGAGGGCGCGCATCGTCGGTGAGGTAAGATAGTTTCAAGGTAGGTGCCAAACGCCGCGCAATTTGTAAACATTCTATGTCAAAAGACTGCACTAAAGCGCGTGCTAGAACTTGGTGTTGGGTCAGCACTTCTACAATCAATTCCATGAATTCCTCGGCAGCAGGATGCCAAATATGATCGTCTTGAGGTTCCCGCTTGACTTCTATGGTAAAATGAATGGGCAACAAACCGCGTTCGGCACAATATCGGTCCATCGCTGCAATCGTATCCGACAAAGAAGGTTTGTAACAACGCGTTCCTTGCTGAGTTGGAAAACGCGGGTGTCCCAAACTGCCACAATCCAACCGTTTGATTTCGGCATAGGTCATTTCATACAAATTGTAGCGCTTGCCTTCTTCGGGTTGCAATAGGGTGCCTTGTGGACTCAGGCAAATTTCGTGGTTGAGCCAAGGCTCATGCGATACCAATACTTGTTTGTCTTTGGTAACTACTACATCCAATTCTAACGCGTGACAACCCAAATCTGCCTCCTT
>CAYUZF010000041.1:28658-29209 GCA_964449615.1 uncultured Aureispira sp. | reverse complement strand
TTTTTTTTAGAGTCACAAGTTTGAAAGGAAATTGTACCGAGCAGGTTGTTTTTGGTAAAACAGTCTAGGCCTTTAGACTTTTTATAGAAAATTAGAACTTTTTATAGAAAATTAGAACGTTCTAGTCAGGGTAAACACCCTACGCCACCATTTGGACAATCGACTCGAAATACGAGTAAAAACGACCTTTGAATTGCTGCAACTGCTAGTGTGGTGGATGCCACTTTGCTCACAACTGATAAAGATTTTGTACATTTGCACAACGTTTTTTTATCCGTACAACAAATTGCGCTCGCCAAATAACTACTTATGTCTACTTCCTCCGCCACCCTCCGCCACGATCTAAGCAATCCACATCTTAAGAAATTTATACAGCGCATCAGCAACCCAGTTTTGCAGCGTTTGTTCCTGTTGAGCCGCTTGCCTGCCGTCTGGTTTATGGGCGCTCGCATTCAAGACTTACAACCCGAGTACGCCAAAATTACGTTGCCTTATGGTTGGCGCTCCAAAAACCCGTTTCGCTCTACGTATTTTGCGGCGCAAGCAGCTGC
>CAYUZF010000041.1:19227-28648 GCA_964449615.1 uncultured Aureispira sp. | reverse complement strand
GCCCGCTGCTCCAGTGCCTCGCGCACCTGCGAACCGAACCCGCCCGCAAGCCCTTCGGGTTGCGGCGCAAGCAGCTGCCGCTGAACTCGCTACAGGCCTTCTAATGGCTGCCCACCTCGAAGGGCGCGGAAAAATTTCGATGCTGGTCACCCACATGGAGGCTGATTTTCTAAAGAAGGCGACCGACCGCACTACGTTTACTTGCGACCAAAGTACCGCTATTATTGAAGCCATACAACGCACCTTAGCCACTGGTGAGGGACAGAAATTGTTCCTCACTGCACGCGGCGTACAACGTATGGCCGATGGCAGCGAAGTTGATGTATCCAAGTTTACCTTTGAATGGTCGATAAAAGCAAAGGCGAAAGGGTAAACTGTATGCTATAGCTCTTTTTTAGCAAACGGTACTCTTGGTGTGGCCGCTGCCACCAAGAATCATCGCCTCCTAGCCCTAACTGGGCAGCATCGACATCCAAATAAATGGCTGCACGTTTGGGCAAGTCCTTGGTATAACGGTTTTTATCGTTGCGCTGACCCAACGCACGCACGTCGCCCTGCATGTCTTCGGTCGTATAGTGCAGCGCCGAAAAGTTCAGCACTTGGCTGTCCCGCTCTATCCGAAGCCCTGCTTGGCGCTCAATATCGCACAGCTCCAACCAATAAGTATCGGTCTTGTTTCCATTTTCTTGGGGGCGGATATAAGGCACATACTGTTCGGCTACCGTACTCTGATACACATCTATTGCAGAGGCTGTTTTTCTATCCGAATAATTTTCCAATGGCCCGCGCCCATACCAAGTTAGGCGGTCGTACGGAGCGGGTAGCACAGCAGTCAAGCCAAATTTGGGCAATGCGCCCCAACGCGGCCATCCCCGCCGCAAGGTACTGCTTACCGTTATGTTGCCATTGGGATGGATGTAGTAATTAAGATCGGTTTGCCCACCGTAAAAACGGTAGTTGGCAGCTACTTGTACGGCACCATTTTCCAGCTTTTGCCAGCGCAATTGTTGGGCCTTGGGGGCTTGGCTAGCCCGCCGCCAATGACCCGCTTTGAGCAACAAAAAATGCCCGTAATCATTATCCGTCATGCCGCGCCAAAAATTGGGACGAAACCCCTCCTGCAACAACAAATGCCCATTTGCCGTCCAAGTAGCCAACTGTTTGTTTGTCAAATCAAAAACCACTTCAAAATCAGCTCCCTGTATGCGCAAGTGTTGTTCGGTTTCTTGTAGGGTTATTGCTCCTAAAACAGGTTTAAGGGCTTTCTTTTTTAGTGCATTAGCAATCGGCAAAGCGAACTGCTCGACGGCTTCTTCCGTTATTCCTTTCTGATAAGAACCTAAAAAAGGCCGCACGACTTGTAAGTGCAAATACTCGGGCGTAGCGGTTGGATTATCGGGGAGTTGTTCGTACAATTGAACCGCTATTTTTGTTTGTGGGGCAAAATCACCCAAAGGCAGTTGTCCTTGTTGCAACACTGCACCAGCTCGTTTTATTTGCCAGCGCAATTGCTTGCCCTCTATGCTTTTAAAACTATACTTATTCTTAAGTTCTAGTTGCCCCTTAGTCAAATCAACTGCTTCAAATCCGATGTATTGATACACCTTCCGCACCTCTGCCAAAGCGGGCTGTGGACTGCGGTCTGGAAAAACAAGTCCATTGAGGCAAAAGTTGCCTGCACTGGGAATATTTTTAGGCCCGTAGTAACCGCCATAGACAAAAAAACTGTCCTGTGCGACGCTGTCCCAAGCTGCCAAACCCTGATCCACCCAATCCCAAATAAAACCGCCTTGTAAAGCATCGTATGCCTCAATCAACGCCCACCACTCCGCAAAATTGCCTGTACTATTGCCCATAGAGTGCGCGTATTCACACATAATGAGGGGTTTGTTGGGGTTAGAATTGGCGTATCTTTTTACTTTTTCAAATTTGGGATACATGGGCGCGTAGATATCCGAGTTGCGCCATTTGAGGTGGGCTTGCTCGTACTGTACAGGACGGGTGCTGTCGCGTGCCTGGAGCCAATCGTAGGCAGCCAAGAAGTTGAGACCGTTCCCCGCTTCGTTGCCCAGCGACCACACGATGATGGAAGGGTGATTTTTATCGCGCTCTACCATGCGCTGAACGCGGTCTATGTGCGCCGCTTTCCAACGGGGACGTTTGGCGAGGGAAGCAGGCCCGTAACCCATCCCATGCGATTCAATGTTGGCTTCGTCAACAACGTAGAAGCCCAGTACATCGCAGAAGTCGTAAAAGATTTCGGGTTGTGGGTAGTGGCAAGTGCGAATGGCGTTGATGTTGTTCTTTTTCATCAACAGCAAATCCTTTAAAATGGATTTGGGATCGAGAACGTGGCCTGTTTGCGCGTGGTGTTCGTGGTAATTGACGCCCTTGAGCACTATGGGTTGGCCGTTGAGCAGCAACTGCCCATTTTTGATTTCAGAGGTTCTAAATCCTATGTAGAGTTGTAGGGCTTTCTGCTCATCGAGCATCCAACTTTGTTTGGGTTGAGGCGTTCTAGTCCAAATTCTTAACTCGTACAGATTGGGCAGTTCTGCCGACCAACGCCGTACACTGGGCAACAATTGTTCTATAAACAAAATACTATCTTGCTCAGGCGTAACGGTTACGATAGTATCCAATAGTTGTTGGTTTTCTCTTCTATCGTAAAGCTGTACCCGTGTTTCTACGGCATTTTTTCCTGAAAAGTGGATGCTGGTTTTTAGTTTTCCTGTTTTATAATCTGCTAATAAAGTTCCTTGTGCTTCTACATCGACAATTGCTGTTGGTTCCAACGCATACAAGTACACCCCGCGCTCCATTCCGCTCAAGCGCCAATAATCTTGGCATTGCAGGTAACTGCCATCCGAATAGCGAAAGACTTCGAGGGCTAATAAATTGCTGTCTGCTTGCAAATAAGAACTGATGTCAAATTCTATGGGTGTTTTGCCGCCCTGTGCATAGCCTACCTTCTGACCGTTGAGGTAACAATACATTGCTGAATTCACTGCGCCAAAATGCAAAATCACCCGTTTATTTTTCCAAGCCTTGTCTAGTGCAAACCATTTGCGGTAAACGCCGACTTCGTTTTTTCCTTTGGGAATGTGTGGAGGTTTTTTACTGGCAAAAGGATAAGATTGGTTGACATAAATGGGAAAGCCGTACCACTGCCCTTGACTGTTTTTCTGGCGCTGCCAATTGCTCGGCACGGGAATCGTTTCCCAAGTGCTGTGGTCTAGATCAACTTGATAAAAATTAGGCAAGCGCTCCCGCTCATCCCCTACCCAATAAAACGGCCAAGCTCCGTTTAGGTTTTTCTGTAATCTATTGGCCGTAGTATCGTAAGGATAGAGCACAGCGCGGGCAGGCAATTTATTAACAGCAAAGATTTCGGGGTTCTCCCAATCGTTTTTTTGGGCTTGTAGGGGTTGCACCACATTCCAACACAGAAGTAAAAGCAAGCTGTATTTCAGGTAGTCGCTCAGGAAAAATTTGCAAGAAGGAAAAGCCATATTTTTTAAGATTCGAAGCAGGAGCTTGTTGGTAGAGGGGATAAAATTAGAACCGCACCCAATATACTATTTTTCAGTAATTGGTAATTTGATTTTAGTAAACATCAAGCGCATTCTATACGATAAAAAATAAGTCGTCCACAATTTAAAAATCACTTTATGCGTTAACCTTTTGCGGCTTCAACTCGTCTTAATAGCAATATAAAGTGTAGAAGTAAGCAGAACTGACCATTCTACTGAACGCTTTTTTATTTAATAACCAACAAAACCAATTACCATGACACTTGATTTTAGAATCAAAACCATCACCCATGCCCACAACCGACTTAGAATAACAGGGCATTTGCATGCGGGGCGCTTAATTGACGACCAAACCATCCACCTTTATTTAAAAGAAAAACAATTACTGAAGAGCACGGTGTTGCAATTGTTGTTAGGCGACGACCAACTAATTGTGCAGAGTGTAGCGGCAGAAGAAGGCCACCAGTTGTTGTTGACGATGGTGCTTGATGCACAAGGAAAAGGCAGTTTTGTGCTGTCGCATTTGCCTCTGCAGACGGTTATCGGTACCATCAACCACGACCAGTTTCGGCGGTTCAACACACGGTTTGACACCTTCGTTAACAACTCTACTTTAGGAACTGTTTTTAGTAATTCTACAGGTACCACTTCTAATTCTAACACTAGTTTCAATAATTTCGGCTTTATCAAACGCGCCAAGCGCATGTCCGAATTTTCCATGCACGCCTTTTCTTTGGAAAGCTTTAGCGAAGCGGTACAGCGCACCAAAAAACTAGGGCTTTGTCTACAGGGGGGTGGTGTCAAAGGCGCTTTCACCGTCGGAGTATTGAAGTATTTACAAACAGCAGGCTTGCTCTCTACGGATAAAACCTTGACCTTAACTTCTGCCTCTACAGGCTCCCTTACCAGCGTATTGTTGGCAGAAAATGATAGCAATTCTATAGACAAAGCCATTCAGCAATACACCGAGCTAGAAATTATTGAGGACATGCTGGCCTTTCGGCCAGAGGTGGTGCGCCTTATCAATGCAGAGCCTAGCCTCAAAAAGTTTTTGCGCGAGGTGTTTAGGAAAGGCGGTGTTCCCGATATAGATTATAAAGCGTTTGCCAAAGAAGCTTTGTTGGACGAGTTGAAAGACGGCTACCGCTCGGCCAGCAAATGGCAAACTTGGGCGTTTGGTCCACTTGCTGTACTCACACTTACAGGGCTTTATACCAAAGACAACGTCATTAAGTTGGCCAATAGGGTGGAAGAACTTTTCTCAGTCAAACAATCGTTGGCGCTGCTGACACCCGTTCAAAATAAGCTAAAAAATACTCAAAAGGGCATCAATACCAACTTGTTGACGTCGCGTATTCTAAACAAACAAACCCGCCTGCATTTGGCAGTAACCTCGCTCAACACAGGCGCCACTTGCTACGTTACAGAACAAGAAACAATACTCGCCAACGGCCAAAAACAATGGGAGTTTATGCTCTTATACCCCAAACCTGGCAACAAGGGGGAAGGCTTCGACTACAACAATTTGGAACCGCTGCCGATTCGACGAATTGGAGGCAACGACCAAACCAACGGCGTAGAAGCGACCAACGCGTCCGCAGGCAACAGTAGGCGCGACGTCTATGTCCAAGCAGCGCTGATCTCAGGCGCGTTTCCTGGCTTTTTCGAGCCGCGTACCATTACCTTTGACCGCAATGGTAGAGAGCAAGTAGAATTGTTTAACGACGGTGGCATTCGGGAAAATGCACCCTTAGAACTCTTGTTGCAAAAAAACAGCACGTACAACATCATTGTACACAACAGCAATTTTTCGGCAACGCCTAAGGATTTGAGTACGGCCAAAGAACACAGTTGGGTAGATGTGGTTATGGATGCCACCAGCAGAATCAGTCAGGAAAACAACCGCAACGACATTACTAGAGGCAACTCGCCCAACACACAACTAGATGCGGGTTCGGCAACCAATCCAAGCGTCAACATACACATTGCGCCGACTTTCCCGACGCTGGGCCTTACGGAAATTGACCAAGTAAATATTCGATCTACCATTTGGTACGGCTACTTGCGCGGCTATGAAGAATTGCTAATTGCTAATAACCGCGAGCAGCTATCGCTCGACCAAATCAACGACTTGCGCGAAAATTCAGAAGATATTTATGTGGCGATGAAAGCGATGAAGCCCCTAGCCAGACAATTGTTGATTACCTCTCTGTACCGCACCAAAGTCCCCAACCAAGGTAGTAAGAACCGTTATGTAACCTATAGTACCAAAATCACGCTCGAAGACGAAGGCGATAAGGTGGAGGTTGCCGCTCTGCGCAACGAAGATTCTATTGTTGCGATGGCTTACAATGCGCATGCTTTAAACCGCTACTTGCAAATGAAGCTGAAGCTGTTGACCTTGTTGGAAGCGCGCTTGGTCATTGCCAAAAGTTTGGATCCAACCAATTATAAGCAGGCTGTTTTGGGTGGGGTACACGGCTTTACACAATTGGCTTATTTTACAGATTGGTATGGGGTGTATGAGCTATTGAGCAAGGTGCATATTGCCATTAATAAACGCACGCGATTGATGCAGGCTTTTAGAAGAAGACTTTTGTTCAAAGACACTTACAACCCGCTTAGTACTACTACCGTACAACAACAACTAACCGACCCGTTGGTTTTCAGTAGAATAGCGCACGTGCCTGATATGCGCAGTTTTTTTGAATACTACCGCTACGACAACAAGCAGAAGCAACCGCCCAGACTGTCGGCACACCCCGACCGCCAGATCATTTACGATACGTTGCAAGAAATTCATGAAAAAATACGTTTGTTAAGTACTTCTTTTGGCATCAACTTGACAGGAGGCAAAACCTTTTTTGCAGATCGTTGGGCGATGCTGACCGATAATAATGCTTATTATTCTGGTCATAAAAAATCTATTTTTGACTAAGTATTAGTACAAACGTATGGGTAACTGTGTTGGCTATAGAAGAGCCAACACAGTTTTTTATGTTCTATAGTTGTCCATGCGCTAAGAAATTTTACTATCTTTTGCTTTTTCTGCTTTTCTTGTAAAGAATTTGTACTATGCTTAAGAACCAACTCAACGCTATTTTTAATGCCGAGCAATACCACGGTTGGGGTAAAACCAAGCGCTATTTTGAAGGCTGGTATTTTAAACTGTTGAGTGCAGACGAGCAGCACGCGTTGGCGTTTGTTCCTGGTGTGGCCATGGATGAAAAAGGCAACCAACAAGCGTTTATTCAAGCGCTGGATGGGAAAAAATTAACGGCAGTTTATCACAAATATCCTTTTGACCAATTTGTTCCCCAACCTGGAAAGTTTAACCTACATTTGGCCAATTCGTTTTTTTCTAAAGAAAAGATGTACCTGCAATTGCCCAACATCAAAGGGGAACTAAAATTTGACGGTTTGACACCCTGGCCCAATCCTTGGTACTCCCCCAACATCATGGGGCCGTTTTCTTTTTTGCCGTTTATGCAATGTTACCACGGTATTTTGAGCATGAACCACCGCATTCAAGGCGCGTTAGAAATTGACGGTCAGGTGGTGGACTTTACCAATGGTAAGGGCTATATAGAAAAGGAATGGGGCCGCTCCTTCCCTAGTGGTTATATATGGATGCAAACCAACCATTTTTCGGATCCCGATATTTCACTCAAATCCTCCGTGGCTAAAATTCCTTATATGGGCTTTTCTTTTGTGGGTTATATTGCGGGCTTGTGGCTGCACGATCGGTTGCTGGAATTTACGACGTATAACGGCACTAAATTGCGCCACTCTTTTGCCGATAAACAACACGTAGCGCTGGTGTATGAAAACAACAACTATCGTCTGGAAATTATAGCGCACCGCCGAGCTGCAACGGCGCTGGCCTCGCCTGTTGCTAGTTTTATGGATGGGCGCATCGAGGAAAGCATGACCTCAAGCGTAGACGTGCAGTTGACTGAGCGCAGAAGCAAAAAGGTGTTGCTGGAAGATACAGGGCGCCATGCAGCGTTAGCGGTGGCGGGGCAATTAGAGGACATTCTAGTAGAATAGTTTTTAAGTAGCCGATTCGTTTTTTTTCTTTTTTAATAAAAGAAGGTCTGTTAGGTGGGTATAAATTACTAAAGGTACAATCAAGGCGGGCAACAAGACATACGGGGCGTATTTCATCGCTGCGTTGGGCTGATCGAAAGCAAATTGCTGAAAAGGCAGTTCAGAAGACAACACCCCATTGACCAAGATAAACCCAACCAACAGCAACCCGACAACATTCCAAACCAACAACAAGGAAGCGGAAAGTTGTCCTTTGTAATACAGATACCCTACTATAGGCGCGGTAATTCCTATAATAACATCAAAATTGCGGCCCGTGTACGTCATCAATTCAGGCACCAACGCCAGGGTAAACAGATAGTGCAAAGTCAATTCTACGGGCAGGCGCACCGAATGCAAAAACGTGCTGATGTAGAGGTTTCGCCGCGCAGCTGCCCAGCGCAGTGCTTTGGGCGTCAAGCCGTAGCCGATGGCCATAAATCCAGGAATTAGAACCAGGCCAAATCTTGGAGGCCGAGCTTCTACATTCTCAAAAAAACCGTTGTAGGCCAATACGCACTGCAACAAGCCCCAAACCAACAGCAACATCGTAATGCGAGCTGGACGCTCGTTGGACCAGTGAAAAAATAACAAAGCGGTGAGAGCAGTTGCAAAAAAGGCTACGTCTAGGAGCCAGGGCGTACTTTCTAGCATAGCTTATTCGAGTTTAAAGTTGGCAATACCTGTGGTATCAAAATCGCAATTGCACCATGTCCCGTCTAAGGTAGCGCCTGCTTTTTTGTACAGCGCAATAGCCGGTTCGTTCCAGTCCAGCACTTGCCAGCGCACGCGTTGGCACCGCTCGGCTTGCGCCACTTCGAAAAGCTTGTTCAGCAATTGTGTACCAATACCTTGACTGCGATAAGATTGTTGCACGTACAAGTCATCTAGGTACAACGACTTGCCCACCCACGTGTAATACACCCTATAATACAGCGCCATAGCGATGACCTCGCCTTGCTCATTTTCTACCACAAAACAAGAAAATAAATCTTGCTCAGCTTCCATGCGCTCGACCGTGTTGGTCACTTGATCGGCTGCTTTTTCAAACAAAGCAAGTTCTTTAATGAGACTTAGAATAGCTGGAAAATCGGCAGGGGTAGCGCTACGAATGGGAAACATTGGTCTGTTGTTTTTTGGTGGTAGTTGAGTACAGCAATGGACACTCCGACTCCATTGCTTGTCCATTGCTGTACGGTAAAAATTCCTACGAAGCCAGTTCTGCGATTGGGGCAGCTAGGCAGGCTTCGGGAATGCCAAAGCCCTCTACTAAAGGTAAAGCATTTTGGCGAACTTCCAAGCATAACTTATCAACTAAGCGACGGATGGCGCGGGTTTTACTGCCCGACATACAGCCTTGCTCTAGGTACCAGCCTTTGTTTTCTTCCATGCGATGCAGCGCGTACAAATCGCACAGCGTTTTGAGTGCAGCACGGGTATTCTCGTTCTCACAAGTTTCTACTTGTAGAACAAATTGCTCCAAAACAACGCGGTCTATGTGCGCAAAAGCCACCGCCATAAAATGGTTTTGACAACGCAAAAATGCTTGATACGAGGACAGGCCCCGTTTGATGTATTTGCGCAAGCGCTGTGCTACCGACACCATTAAATCTTGCTCTCTATAACGGAAGGTTTCTAGCTGAAAACTAGGGTCTATCAAATGACTTTCGTTGGTGTTGTTGCTGTGTATAAAATTCTTTTCTCGAATCGTAGACAAGAAGCGATCGGCGGCAAAATTGACCATGCCCAACAAACCTCCACGCACAATTTCTTGATTAAAATCCCCCAATACGCCTTTG
>CAYUZF010000041.1:17292-19189 GCA_964449615.1 uncultured Aureispira sp. | reverse complement strand
AGTGTACCACGTTACCACCGATTTTAGCCCTGCGGCCAATGTTTCAATCTCGCGAATGTCCTCTTCGCTGCGGTTGACAAAGCGTTTGGTTAAGTAGGTAAGGGCAAAATCGTAGGCGTAGGCTTTCGCCAACGGCGGCATCAAACGGCGCTGGTGGGTTGGATAATCAATAATGAGGCGTTCCTCTTTGCCTTCTTCGCCAAACTGGCGGCGTTGCAGCGCATAGCGCACGGCAATGGTCAGGGCAGTTTTGGCAGCGCTCAATCCTGCACGGGGTACACAAACCCGTCCACCAACCAGCGTTCCGAGCATGGTAAAAAAGCGTTTGGAATCCTTCTCTATCGGCGAAGAATAGTTGCCCTGTTCGTCGATGCTGCCAAAGCGGTCGAGCAGATTGAGGCGCGGCACGCGTACTTCGTTGAACCAAATACGCCCATTGTCTACCCCATTCAACCCCAATTTATACGCACAATCTTCAATAGTAACGCCTTTTTCAATATTTCCTGCTTTGTCGCGCAGCGGCACCAACACCGCATGCACGCCATAATTGGTACCTCCTACCCACAACTGCGCAAATACAGCCGCCATTTGGCCGTGTACGGCTGCATTGCCAATGTAGTCTTTCCCAGCTTGTAAGTTGGGCGAATGCACCACAATTTCATCCGTTTTGGGGTCGTACGTAGCCGTCGTTTCACAATTGCGCACATTGGAACCGTGTCCCGTTTCGGTCATGGCAAAACAACCAGGCAATTCTAAACTACCAATGTCTTTTAAATATTTGTCGTGGTGTTTTTTAGTGCCCAGCCACAACACCGCACCGCCCCACAAGCCAAATTGTACCCCAAACTTAATGACCATGCTCAAATCGTGGTAGCCCAACGTTTCAAAAACCGCCGAATAAGCGCCCATATCGTCCTGCCCCCCGTGTTCCTCTGGAAAATGCAGCGCCCCCAACCCCTGCTTGGCCAACAAAGTTGTCCATTCCAATACGCGCTCTCGATAAGCGGTTTTGTCGCGGATGCGGGTCGTTGTAAACATCGGATCGTGCAGTACTTGAAAAACCCGTTGGCGAATCTCGCTGTACTCGTCGTCTAGTACGGCCTGCAAAGCTTTGGCGTCTATCGTGCTGTTGTTGAGAATGGCTTCGCGCTGGGCGGTGGTTTCTTGGTGCGCCAATAGATACTGGTGCAGCTCTATGCTCTCTACTCCAATCAACTGTTGCAACTCGTTCAGCGCTTCTACCACCGAATCGTTGATCCATTGGTTCTCATCAGAATGCAATCTAGCCATTTTCACACCTACTTGCACCAAAGTCTGGCGCTCCTCCTCGCTCATTTCTTGCGCCGCGTGTTTGATGTGGGCCGCCCATTGTCCTTGCAGCTCTTCGCTGGGCGGCTCCTTAGGGTTGGCCCATTCCAACAATTGTTTTTTATCCATTGGCGAAAGCCAATCGTAAGATTTGATCTTATTTTGAATGTGGCGGACTTCACTGGGCCCCAGGACAGAGTCGGACCAACCGACATAAAACAAGGGGATTAACGCAGCGACTTGACAAGAATAAACGTTGTTGAGCATGGTCGTGATAATTTAAGGTGTATATTTAACCTATCGGTTGATGTGTACAATGTTTGTACAACAGCGGAATGCAGAGATTGTTTTTTATAAAAACGGGAGAGGCTGGCGGATCGTGCTGTTTCTGTTTTTGTTTATTTTTAATGGTGCTACTTATGTATTTTTTGGTGCAGTCTAATATTTATTCAGACCCTGATCATGGTCGTTATTTTGAAGTGTTGGAAGAACTGGGCTATGCCTATGAAAAAATTCACTTGGAGCGCGGCGCGACGGAAGTAACAGTAAAAGCAGATCGGACAGATGTGTTTGTCTATGGCTCGGTACG
>CAYUZF010000041.1:16962-17282 GCA_964449615.1 uncultured Aureispira sp. | reverse complement strand
CCCGTACCAACTGGCAGCCTGGGTCTTTTTATGGCGGCAATCATTTGTTCGAGGTGTTTGCCCCTTACTATAAGGAACATTTGCTCAATTACAACGTCCAGGTATTTCCCTTTGATGCTGCTATAGACTGGCAGCCAAACGAACAAAAATTTATCAAACCTTACAAAGACGCCAAAATTTTCACAGGCAAGGTCTTCACACAAACCAAATGGGAGGACTTTGTGCAGCGCTCGCTAGACGCCCCACAAACACCGTTGTTGCATGCTGGGTCGTTGGTGCAAGCCTCCAAGCCACAGCGGGTTTACAAGGAAGCGCGGTTG
>CAYUZF010000041.1:7872-16845 GCA_964449615.1 uncultured Aureispira sp. | reverse complement strand
GTGGCCGCAGAAGGCTTGGATTTTGCGCGTAGGATGATCGCGCTCTTTGAAGTGGCGCCTGCGTTTGTCTTGGACATTTGTTTGACTACAGAGGGCTGGAAAATTGTGGAGATCAATTGCATCAACAGCGCGGGTTTTTATCCCACTTCGGATGTGCGCAGCGTGGTGCGGGCGTTGGCCATTTATTTTGGCTAGGCTTTCTTTGAATTAGTTTAATTTTGCAACTATTTGGTTGAAAATAATCGCGCGGGGTAGGTTGTCTATTGCAAGCTGTTTTACTTTATTGAATGGTTCTTAAACGCTCTGCTTGTTGCCAGTCCATTGGAACAGCCGTAGCACTTTTCTTGCCTTAATTTTAGTGTACCCTTATAACTTATTAAATGTCTCCTACCAAACCTGCTTTTGCTGTTTTTACTTTTTTAAATACTTCTATTAATGCCACGCTACTTTTTCTTGTACTGTTAATAACGATCGGCGCTACTGCCCTATTCTACCCGCTGCAAGTAAGTGTTGTAACGCACGTTCTTCTCCCCACTTTGGCCATGCTAATAGTAGGCATGCGCACGCGGGTCGGGTACCTCAAACTCAGCACCCTAGTCGTAGGTCGCTTGGTAATTATAGCAGCCGTTTTGGGGTATGCAGAAAGCCAGGTCACTAAAATCGGGGTGCTGTTGTTGCAAGTCAATATAATAGAAATAGTTGTTTTTGAAGCGTTGAAGCGCCGCTTTTGGAATGTGCTTGCAGGGGTGGGCTTGATTGCTACTACTTGGTGGTTAGATTTTCACTGGACGGGTGTTTACTTGACCATGACCCCCAACAATTGGATTCCTTGGATACTTGCCTATACCATTTGGAATTACGTATTCATCGCACGCTCCTTGGAATTTGGGCGTTATTTCTGGGGCCATGCCCTCATTTTGATCAGTCCCTTATTGTTTTGCGTATGGATGGGAGATGCCACTTACTGGCTGATGATGCGAGAAACCACACTTTCTACAGGTATTGTTGCCTTAATTTTTATAGATGCTTGGATGTCCAAATCCCCAACCGTTCTGCCTTGGCTCCCTGCCCTAAGCACGCCCATAGAATCGTGGTTTCAGCAGCGTAAGGTACAGATACTTTGCTGCTTGGTCAGCTTGGGGCTGCTTGGCTACCAGCTTTGGTTGGTGGTGTAGGTAGGTTTGTTGCATATTTAATGCATGGATGTGATAGGAGTTTATAGTGAAGGTACAAGCTATGTAGTCACCAATTTTAAATAGGCAATTAACCCCTCAGGTGTATCGGCACAAGCAGAAAAGACCGTTAATGCCTGTTCTTGTCCAATACTACTAGCATCGCCAAAAGAAAAATTAATTTTAGCAGTGGTAACCGCTCTTTGCTTACTCTTAGAATCCGTTAAAACTAGTCGTATAAACTTCACTAAAAAACCCAACTCGTATTTTCCTCGAAATACGTTGCCTTGATCAGCCTGTTCAAAAGCAGCTATTTTTTGTTGTAACAACGCATCGTCTACAAGAGCTGCATCGGGAAATTCCTGCTGAATGGTAGTAAGTGTATAATTTTGCTGAACTCCGCTCAATCCACTTGTCACCCATCCTTTGGGTAAATCAGCCTTCAACTGCACGCCTATCAACCTTCCCTGTTGTTCCCGCTGTTCAATTAGACAGGCATACCAAGCGTTGAACAACAACGTCGCTTCGTGGAACTCCCTTTGCCGCTCTTGATACAAGTTTAGTAGATTATCGTGGTCAGGATTGGATTCAGAGAACTCAGAAAGTTTGAATAAGTTGGTTAGAATACATTTAAAAGCAGCCGCAGACGTGTAAAAATTTTCTATGGAGTAGCAAGGTGTTTCATAGATTGGACGCGTTCTAGGAGCCAAAGGCGCATTAAAATCTCTGTCTATAAAAAAAGCCGTTTTATAGCCGTTGTATTCCCGTCTTCCTGCAATTAAGGCATTCACGGCGATAACCGAACTTTTTCTACCACAAATAATAGTCTGGTAAGTAGTTGTGACACTTTTGATTCTGCTAATGTAATAAATCGGGTCACCACCACCTTCAAAAAAACAAAACAGGTGGGTAGGGTATCTCTTCACTGCAAGTACAAACTCGGTATAACCTACTTGGGGCTGTTCTCGCCCTCTGCGCAACTCCTCTACGGTCATGATTGGGGCAATTCTTCTTTAAAGGAAATGTATTCGTTGATGCCGACCGCGTATTGATCCAGTTCATTGTCAAAAATAAACGGGGAATGTGTAACCGCTAGTAAAAAATCACATTTATTGGAGGCCATGATATCGGGCAGCAACTGTTTTTGCCAGGGCATACTCAAGGATAGCTCTGGCTCATCGAATAGTATAGTAAAACGCTCGTCTTGCTTCGCCAAATAGACTTTAGAAAAAATAGAAATAATCTGTTTTTCTCCAGAAGATAGATGCTTTAAGTCAATTTTTTCGTTGGTACGGGTGGATTTTATATAAATCTCAATGGCACTCTCATCATAATAAACCTTCTTATTTTCTAAATACTTATTGCAAACATCTCTAAATTTTTTTACCGAATTGTCTAACTCTTTTTGTTTTTCGTAAACGTCAACTAGTTTTTGTAATAAATAGGCAGAGAGTGGGTTTCTGATTTCGTTGTTAGCCACTGCGTTTTTCACTGCGTTTTTCTGTGCTTCTGGAATTTGATCGCCTATACGAGATAAAATGATTTCCAAATCTTTTTCGTCTATTTTCTCTAATATCTCTTTATTGGGGTTAGAATCATCAATTACTACCGTTAGAATATCCTTCGTGAACTGTGATAGTCCTTCTTTTAATAATCGATCAATAGTATTTTCGATAGAGTTGAAACGGGCTTTAACATCGTCCATTCCAAATTGAATCAAATTATCTTGTCTGACCTGCAAATATCTATTATTATATCCCAAATTATGCAAATCTTCTTCTACTCTTCTATAAGTTGGAAAATATAAAACCCCACTATTAAATATACTTTTGTAAAAAGTATTATCTTGAAAATATTCATCGACTTGTCGCTCAAGTACTTTCTCATATTTACGTAGTCTTTCTATCTGATGTCTACTAATCATATCTCTTTCATCAGTATCAAATAAATCACTCCGATATTTTTGCTCGTACCTTTTAAGATAACTATTTACTTCTCGTGTTAGTTCTTTAATTAAATCTTTCTCAATAAAAAGTCGTTTCCCATTCTCAAGCACAATCTCAAGCGTCTGAAAATGACACCGACTCAACTTAAAAAGGTTCTTTGTTAGCGCATAATAAAATATATTCAACACTTGCGTTTTCCCAATACCATTTTCCCCAATAAGAATCTTCACCTTATCCTCAAAAGGTATAAAAACGGTATCTGTTCCAAACAATCCCGTTATTTTAAAAGACTTAATTTGCGCCATTGTAGTAGTATAAGTTGAGTAGTTCAAGCACTTGTGGGAAGCGCCGCTAAGAAGTACTAAGGTAAAAAATAGTTGGAAGATCCTCGTTATTATGTATCAATAATTACACAGCACTGCTCGTTCGCCCTCAACCCAAAAACAAACACCCCACAACACCGCATCTTTTAAACAAAAAATCTCTGTTCCTGTTACAGCAAAAAACACTTCACACACCAAGAATTCTACCTATACAATGAAAAAAACACTTGCTATGGCAGGGAGCAACAGCTCTACTTCCATCAACCAACGCTTGATTAACATCGCTGCCCAACTAGACGACAGCATCGACGTGATCGACTTGCGCCAATACGATGCGCCTATGTTCAGCAAAGACATTCAGGACGATGTTCCAGCGTCGATTGTTAAGCTCTACGATCTAATTCAGGAATACGAAAACATCATCATTTCCACCCCTGCTTACAACGGCTTGCCCACTTCGTTTTTTAAAAACATTTTTGATTGGTTGACGCGCCGCAAAGAGGGCGACACGGAATTTATGAAGGGCAAAAAACTCTTGTTGTTTAGTGCTTCGCCTGGGAAATTGGGCGGTGCCACTGCGTTGGAAAATCTAAAATCAGGCATCGTTTACACCGGTGCGGAAACCGTAGCCGTCTTTAGTTTGGGGAGCTTTCACAAGCGCGTCAACGATGACGATGAATTGGTGAGTGACATTGACCGCGAGGCGCTGCAAGAAGTATTGAATAAATTGCACGACTAGATCAGTCAAATGGATTAGAAAGTTGTTGAAGGTGCAACTGCTCTCCTACTTGGAAAGCGGTTGTTTTTTGTGTAGGAAATTAAGAATTGTACTATCTTACCCTCTTATTGCATCATCCAAGAGCGCCACGAGTTCCTACGAGCGTTCTCTTTATGTTTCCACTTATGAAAAACATTGTTATCACAGGCGTCTCTACTGGAATTGGTTACGTCATTGCTAATGAAATGCTTAACCGAGGCTATCGGGTATTTGGTTCTGTGCGCAAAATAGAAGATGGCCAGCGTCTCGCTCAGGAATTCGGAGAACACTTCCACCCACTCGTTTTTGATGTAACCGACGAAAAAGCGATTCGATTGGCTGCCGATAAGGTGGCGCAGTTGATTGGCAGCGAAGGTTTATTTGCGCTGGTCAACAACGCGGGCATCGCTGTAGGCGGGCCAATCTTACACCTACCCCTAGACGAATGGCGCCGCCAATTGGAAGTGAATGTCATCGGTGTGGTGGCGGTCACACAGGCGTTTGCGCCGCTGGTAGGCGCCCGCAAAAACTGCCCACATCCTCCAGGTAAGATTTTTAACGTGGGTTCGATTGCAGGCACCTTTGCCCATCCGTTTATGGGACCTTACTCGGCCAGCAAGCATGCCCTCGAAGGCTTGTCCAAGAGTCTGCGCGGCGAAATGCTCCTCTACGGCATTGACGTGGTGGTGTTGGCGCCAGGTGTAGTCAAAACCGCTATCTGGGACAAAGCCAAAAAAGAAGACATGACACTTTACGACCATACCGATTACGAACCAGCCATTCGCAAACTAGAGGCCTTTGTAGAAGAGCACTCGCAAGATGGTTTTGAGCAGGATAAATTTGGTAAAATTGTGGCGGATATTATGGAAACCAAACAACCCAAACTACATTACGTCTTGGTGTACAACCGACTCAAAAATTGGATTGCACCGCGCATGATGCCAGCCCGCACCTTGTTAAAAATCGTCGGCCAGCGCTTGGGACTAATTTAAGCGGTATTTATTTTTATTACAACCACCAACTACATTACACACTGCATGAAAACACGTTTGAGTGTTAACGTCAATAAAATTGCGTTGATTCGCAACGCACGGGGCAGCAACTTTCCCAATTTGCAAACCGTATGCCGCGATTTGGAGCACTTCGGTGCCGAAGGTATTACGGTACACCCGCGCCCCGATGAGCGCCACATTCGCTACGCCGATGTGCCAGTTCTCAAAGCACTAACGACTACCGAGTTTAATATTGAGGGCAACCCCCACCACCAAGCCTTTATGGAGTTGGTGTTGGACAACCCGCCCAACCAATGCACACTGGTGCCCGACGCAGCGGGCGCGCTTACTTCTGATAGCGGTTGGGATACGGTGGCGCACGCCAGTTTTTTGACCGATACCATTGCCGCCCTGCACGAAAAAAACATCCGCGTTTCTATTTTTTGCGGGACGGATGCCCGCATGATTGAAGGGGCCAAAAAAGTAGGCGCTGATCGCATTGAATTTTATACAGGGCCTTATGCCGCCCAGTACCAGCAAGACCGTGCGGCAGCTATTGCGCCTTATGTAGCGGGAGCCAAAATTGCTCAAGAAATAGGGTTAGAACTCAATGCAGGGCACGATTTAAATTTGGACAACTTGCGCTATTTTAATCAAGAAATTCCCAACCTATTGGAGGTTTCTATTGGACATGCGCTGGTAGTCGATGCGCTGTATTTCGGGTTGCACAATGCCGTGCAGTTGTATTTGGCACGGTTGACTTAGCTCAAAAAGAAAGCTATGCTTGGTAAGAAGGAACTGTATTTGCCCTTTCCCATCTTTTTTTGTACCTTTGCCCTAATTTTGACACTATATTACACCACTCACGAATAATAAAGCAACATGAAAGAGGTCTATATTGTATCTATGGCTAGAACGCCTATCGGAAACTTAAACGGTATTTTATCATCGGTAAGCGCCATAGATTTGGGTAAAACAGCCATTACGGGCGCTATAGAGCGCGCTGGAATCCAACCCGACGCCATCAACGAGGTGTTCATGGGTTGTGTATTAACAGCCAATACAGGACAAGCGCCCGCCAAGCAGGTTTCTCTAGCATCGGGTATTCCTGATACCGTTCCTTGTACTACTATCAATAAAGTATGTGCTTCAGGCATGAAAGCGATGATGTTGGCGGCTCAATCAATTATGTTGGGAGACAACGACGTGGTAGTTGCAGGTGGCATGGAAAGCATGTCGCAAGCACCGCATTACATTCCCACAGGCCGCACTGGTATTCGCTACGGCAATGGCCAACTGATTGACGCCATTGTCAGAGATGGTTTGCAAGATCCTTACAACGGGGAGATGATGGGTGTATGTGGTGAAATTTGTGCAGAGGGCAAAGACATTAGCAAAGAAGACCAAGATAAATACGCCCTAGCTTCTTATGAACGGGCACGCAAAGCTTACGAAGAGGGCTTGTTTGACGACGAAATCGTATCGGTTAGCGTACCACAACGCCGCAAAGATCCAATCATTGTAACTAGAGACGAAGAAGTAGACAACAAACGCATTACCGACTTGGCCAGTGTACAGAAAGGACGCGCAGTATTTAAAAAAGGCGGAACTGTAACGGCTATCAATGCTTCAAAAATCAACGATGGTGCGGCGGCTGTTGTGTTGATGAGCAAAGAAAAAATGGAAGCACTGGGATTGACGCCCATCGCCAAAATTAGAAGCTTTGCCGACGCTGCACAGGAACCTATTTGGTTTACTACAACGCCTTCTATCGCCATGCCCAAAGCCGCTGAAAAAGCTGGGGTTGCTATGGAAGATATTGATTTATTTGAAATTAACGAAGCGTTTTCTTCTGTTGCAATTGCCAACATGAAAATTCTAAACCTAGACCACGAAAAAGTAAATGTCTTGGGTGGTGCAGTTGCCATGGGCCATCCCATCGGCGTATCGGGTTGCCGCATTGTAATGACGCTGTTGACGGCGCTCAAGAATAAAGGCGGCAAGTTGGGTTTAGCGGGTATCTGCAACGGTGGTGGTGGTGCTTCTGCGCTGTTGGTAGAATTGGTTTAAAACCTACGGTATAATTTCTACTGCATACAAATTATACTAGAAGGCCAATTTTGAGAGACAATGCTCGAAATTGGCCTTCTGCTTTCTCGCTTTCATCTATTAGCAGCCTTATTCGCAGATAAAAAAGGCGCATTGGTCTAAGTCTAGTGAGGAATTGAAACGGAAAGTAGATATTTAAGGTATTGTTATCGTGCACAGGGTAGCAACTACCCTTTATCTAACAAAAATGAATTCCTTACTGTTGGTCTAACCGTTGTTGATTAAAATAGACCAACCAGTTAACACTAAAAATAATCACTTTATGAGTTCTGAAAAACCGCCCGTTGTAAAAGCAAAAGTTGGCTTTTTTAAACTGTTCACTACTTCTTGCTTGGGTACTTTATTCGCATTGGGCATAATTGTAGGTGGCTTCTTTGTTGTAGGCCAACAAATTTCTAAAGGTTTGGTACCTGTGGTAAAACCCAATACAGTTTTGAAATTATCGCTCAACCAGCCCATGCCCGAGTTGAGCAACAACACCCCACAAGATGAATTTGATCCTGAGAGCTTGTTCAAAGAAAGCATTGGCCTAACAGAGATGTGCCGCATCATCGACCACGCCAAAGACAACAGCGATGTAAAAGGCATCTACTTAGATTTGAGCGGCGTTCCGATGGGTTGGGCTACTGCCAAAGTATTGCGCGATAAAATCCTAGAATTTAAAGCCGCCGATAAATTTGTATTGGCCTTTGGCAATACCATGAGCCAAAGAGCGTATTATTTTGCTTCCGCAGCCGACAAAGCGTATCTCTATCCTGAGGGAGGAATCGAATTCTTCGGCTTTGCAGCGCAACTTCCGTTCTTCAAAGGCGCTATGGAAAAATGGGGCGTTGAGGAGCAAGTTTTCTATGTGGGCGAATTTAAATCGGCTACCGAGCCGTTTCGCCGAAAAGATATGAGCCCAGAAAACCGCCAACAGGTGAGCGAATACATGGGCGGCATGTACGACCTTTACCTACAAGACATTGCAGCCAGCCGCAACATCTCTAAAGACGAGCTGTTCCGCATTGCCAACAACGGTCTGATCCGCCAGCCCAAAGATGCAGTTACCTACAAACTTTTGGACGGCACACGTTACAAAGACCAAGTTTTGGACGAATTGCGCGAGTTGTTGGGCACCGACGGAGACGATGAAATCGAAGTGGCTACGCCTAAGAAATACTTAAGCGTTCACAAAGACGATATTTACCAATTTGGTAAGAAAAATAAAGTTGCTGTGGTTTATGCCGAAGGTGGCATCGTAGACGGCGAAGGCGAACCTGGTTCTATTGGCGGTGAAAAATACGCCCGCATCATTCGCAAAATTCGCAAAGACGACAACATCAAAGCCATTGTATTGCGCGTCAATTCTGGCGGCGGTAGTGCCCTGGCTTCAGACATTATTTGGAGAGAGATTGAAAAAGCAAAAGCGCAAGGCATCAAAGTCGTGACGTCTATGGGCGATGTGGCTGCCTCTGGGTATTACATTGCTTCCAACTCTGACCGTATTTTTGCCCAAGACCGTACCATTACAGGTTCTATCGGGGTGTTTGGCTTGTTGTTTAACATGCGTGGTTTGTTGGAAGATCGAATTGGGGTAACCATGGATACCGTGCGTATTGGTGACTATTCTATGCTCACACAGCCACCGATTTACTTCAAATTTGGAGAAAAAGAATCCCAGTACATTCAACA
>CAYUZF010000041.1:286-7862 GCA_964449615.1 uncultured Aureispira sp. | reverse complement strand
AGCGTGGAAGACGTATACGAAGTGTTTAAGTCTCGCGTGAGCGAAGGCCGAGGCATGACTCTACAGCAAGTAGACGACGTAGCTAGAGGCCGTGTTTGGTTGGGTAACAAAGCGGTAGAAAATGGCCTAGTGGACGAGTTGGGTGGTTTGGAAGAAGCCGTAGCTTGGGTTGCCAAAGAAGCCAACCTAGACGCGGACGATTTCCGCACAGTTGCCTACCCCAAGACCAAGACGTTCCAAGAGCGCTTATTGGCTTCTCTAGGACAGGATTCTGACGAGGAGGAAAAAGCACAAATGATGCGCCAACTCAAACAAGCTATGACGCCAAGTGAAATGGGCGAATACACGAGCTACCTAAAAATGATCAAAGAGTTGAAAGAAATGGAAGGCGTACAAATGCGTTTGCCGTACACCGTTGATATTCACTAAGCTTTGTCGTTACTAAAAAGCTAGTACTGGCGTCCTATTCCGATGACAAATTGGAATAGGACGCTTTTTTAATGCACTATTTTTGTCTAAGCGTGTTCTCCTTAGTATAACCTATCATCATAAAGGCTTGCTTTCTCTTAAAATAGTCTTAAATAACGAAGGATATTCCCCTGTTCAACCTCTCAACAACATACTTTTTTCAACCACGAGTTCCAACTTTATACCATGCCTACACGTTTCCTGGTTTTATCGTTTTTCTTGCTGCTCTACAACAGTTCTTTAAGTACAGCACAAACCAATCGCGGCCTCTTAATCACGGGTCAAGTCCTCGAAAAACAGAGCCAACAACCCGTTGAATTTGCTACTGTGGTGCTGCGCCACCAAAACAGTAAAGCCTTGCTGAAAGGCGCTACCACCCAAGCAGACGGACGCTTCGAACTGCGCGCCGATTCCAATAATTTCTACGTAGAAATTAGCTTCATAGGCTTAGAAAATCAAACGCTGGATCGTTTTACGGTACAAAATGGCCGCGTAGAGTTGGGCAAAATTCTATTGTCTGCTGATCAAGATTTGATAGAAGACATTGTAGTAGAGGCCGAACGGTCACAGATGGAATTTAAGCTCGATAAGAAGGTTTTTAATGTGGGGAAAGATTTGAGTACCACAGGCGGCAGCGCGCTAGATGTACTCAACAACGTTCCTTCGGTGGATGTCGACATTGAAGGGCAAGTAAGTTTGCGTGGCGCAACGGGCGTACAGATTTTAATCAATGGCAAGCCTACTATTTTAGCGACCGACGAGAGCAACGCTTTGGGTACCATTACAGCCGATATGATTGAAAAGGTGGAAGTCATTACCAACCCTTCTGCCAAATACGACGCCGAAGGAACAGCGGGCATTCTCAACATCGTTCTAAAAAAAGAAGAAAAAAAAGGCCTCAACGGTTCTGTTTCCCTCAATACAGGCTACCCCCACAACCACAGTCTGGGATTCAGCCTCAACCGACGCACCGAAAAGTTTAACCTGTTTACGCAATTGGGGGTGGGCTACCGCTCTTTGCCGCGTTACAATTACAACGTCAATGAAAATCGAACGACGGGCATTCGCCTTTACAGTGAAGGCACAGAATACAGAAATGAAACGTTCTTTAATGCGCTAGTAGGGGCAGATTATCACATCAACAAAGGGCATGTTCTCACCCTTTCGGGAAATTTTGCCTATGAAATAGAAGGCCAGCCCTCTACCACCGATTTTCGACAAGTAGACGAGCAAGACCAGCTCATCGCCGCTTGGTCCCGCACAGAAACTACCGAAGCGACCAACCCCAAAGGCCAATACGAGTTCATTTACAAAGGAGAATTTAAAGACGATAAAGAACATACTTTACAAATTAGCGCGCTGGGAAACTTTTTTAGCAAACAATTGCATTCCGACTTTAAAGACCAAACAATGGCGGGAACGAGAAGTGATTTCACCCAACAAACCAATACGGCGTTTAAAGAGGCGCGTTATACGTTTCAGGCGGATTATGTGAAGCCTTTCGGCGAAAAATTTAAATGGGAATTGGGAAGTCAATACGTTATTTTGGACATCAGCAACGATTTTGCTGTTTCGGATTGGATCAATGACAACTGGGAACCCAATATTGGACTGACCAACGTTTTTGAATACGATCAAAAAGTATTTGCTGCTTATACCACAGGCTCTTATGAAGGAGAAAAATGGGGCATTAAGGTGGGCGTGCGCCTAGAAAACACCGATCTAAAAACCTTGCTGGTCAATACCCAGCAAAGCAATCCACAAAATTACACCAACCTCTTCCCAAGCGTACACAGCTCTTACAAATTTAGTGAGCGTTTTTCTATGCAAGTGGGCTATTCGCGCCGTATTTATCGCCCTCGTTTGTGGGATTTGAATCCCTTTTTCAATATTCGCAACAATTTTTCAATTCGGGCAGGCAATCCTGATTTACAGCCAGAATTCACCGATGCGTTCGAACTGACGGCCATTTACATTTTTGATCAATTATCGCTGAATTGGAGCATTTACCACCGTTATACCACCGACGTCATCGAGCGGGTTTCTAGTGTAGAGGGCAACGTAGCGACCTTCATGCCGGTCAACATCGGCCAACGCCACACCACAGGCCTAGAAGTCAACGCCAAATACACGCCTCTCAAATGGCTGACCATCAACGCCGATTTTAACTACAATTATTTTAGCCGACAAGGCGAATTTGAGCAAACCGATTTTGAATTTCAGGCCGATCAATGGTCGTCTAAATTGACCAGTAAATTCAAATTGCCCTTAGAAATTGATGCAGAATTGTCGGGCAATTATCGTTCGGCCTTCCAGAATGTGCAAGGAACTGTCGGTGCTAATTTTGCGCTCAACATGGGTTTACGCAAAAAATTCTTAAAGGGCAAAGCAGTCCTTAGTTTGAGTGTGCGGGATTTATTGGCGACACGCAACCGCGAGAATGAAATTTGGCAGCCCGATTTCTACAGTTACAGTTTTGGGCAGCGTGGGCGCTTTCTTACGTTGGGCTTTAGCTATGGATTTGGCAAGGGCGAAGCCATGGAATACTCAGGCGGACGCCGCCGATAGCTGTTCTTTATATTCGTCGGCGGTATCGGGCAAATGCATTTGCCCGATACCGCCGACACCCACCAAGGCCTCTCTACAACGCTACAGGCTGCTGCACAGAAATACTATCCGTTGCGGGCTTTACTACATAACAACCTGCTTTGGTTGGATGATCCAGAATCAAGGCATCCGTCGGTTCGTTGCGAATCGCTCATAGAATCCAAACATCCCCAGCCGCGCTTACGGTCATAACGATACCAATAAAGGCCAAATCAGAGGAACCAATGGCCAGCGCAAGGAGGTAAGGCACCACCCCAACTACAATTCCAGGTGTGACCGCGCCCAATTGGTAAGCGCGTTTAGAAAGTGGCTTTTTGCTGTGGGCATAAGGCATTAACGCTTTCCATATAATGCCGTATTTAATGTCGCTTAGTCGGAGTTTGCCCGCCCACATCCAAGTAAACCCGTACAGCGCTTCGTGCAAAATAATAGCCAGTATAAATATTATGGCAAAGGCGACCATGCCCAACTGCCCTTCGCTGTAATTGCCCCAGAAAGCGTCGTAAAATTCCAATAGGCCAATGTAAGCGGCCGCAACAAAGGGAATAAGGATGAAGTTTAATTTGGCACCTGATGCGGTCAATTCTTTTTTAATTTCCATGTTGTTTTGATTTTCATTCCGATGTAATCGGCGTTAATTTTATATCTTTGATCCACTCAGCAGCGTCTTGGCTGCTTGGTACTCCATTAGTTGCCGCCGCGTTTTTTTCTTACACAGCGATTCAAAAAAAACTTTTTTTATTTCTACAAAACCCTGAACAACAATCTATTAAATCCTTAAAAAATTATTTCTTCTTTTTGACTTGTAATAATTTGGTCAGTTTGGTTACCAATAGATAGGACTTGTGTTTATGCAGCAGCAATTTGAGCAAATAATAGCCGAACACAACGGCATCTTGTATAAAATCGGGCGGGCCTACACCAACAATACCGACGATTTTGACGACCTGTATCAAGATATGTTGGTGCAAGTCTGGCAGGCTTTGCCTTCGTTCAAACAGGCATCTAAGCTCTCTACTTGGCTTTATCGCGTGTGCCTCAATACGGCATTGCTGTACCAGCGACGCGACCGCAAACAGGTTAAAACGGCTAGCAACCAAGAGGTCTTGAACCAGTTGCCTGACGACAGCGCCCAATCGTTGCAGCAAGTGCAAGAGCGCGAGCATAAAATTGAGTTGCTGTATGCTTGTATTTACGAATTGCCGCGCTTGGACCGCGCAATTATATTATTGCATTTGGAAAAGAAAAAATACGAAGAGATTGCCCACATCGTTGGTTTACAAGCCAACCACATTGGGGTTAAAGCATGCCCTCCAACAACTGCGCCGCACGATTGTTTGGGAGTGGTTGTCAGGAGGTGTTTTGGTGCTGGGTCTGTTTTTTTATTATAATAATACCCCTTACCTCTGGACGGTCTTAGCATTTTTTGCAATTGTTTATGCCATTGTTGCTTACCCCTACTGGAATTTGTGGCGCAGGATCAAGGCCATTCCTACCCACAGCCTCAAAGAAAGTTTGACCAAATATTTGGCCGTCGTGCGGTTGTTTATTCGGCGCGTCGAGTGGTTTTGCTTGTTGGGAATGCCTATTGGGGCGTTGTTTGGAATGTGTATGGCACACTACGAAAGCGGCGGTGCTTTCACGCTGAGTTTTGTAGGTTTTATGGGCTTGGTGGGGCTTGTTATTGGCCTGCTGTCCTACGTCCCGATCAAGTACTGGTACATTCCTAAAATGTATGGCCGCACCGAAAAAGAACTGCAAGAACTTTTGCAAGAGCTAGAAGAAGCCTAGCCTTAGCATTTTGCCATTCTTTTGTTATCTTTGTTGCTTTGTTTTGCATGTCACCTTCAAACAGCAACCTGCTTATGTCTCAAGATGATGCTTATGATTTGGCTGAATTGGCTATGGCCGAACGTTATCGCCACGTTGTTCCTGCCCCTATTAGGTTTTTGGCCTATTTGCTCTCTATAGCTTTGCATCCCTTGTTTATGTTGAGTTATGCCTATTTATTGTTGGCCTTGTTCAACCCTTTTTTGTTTGGCGAAGCGAGTACAGAGCGGGTGTTTGCCATCAGTCCACAAAACCCCAAAGGTTTGTGGTTTGTAGCTGTGGTGCTGTTCAGTTGTATTATTCCTTTGGTGGGCGTGTTGTTGATGCGCGGTTTGGGGATGGTGCGCAGTCTATCTTTGGCCACACGCGATGAGCGTAAAATTCCCTATATTTTGGCGGGACTGTTTTACATGTCGTTGGTCATGCAAAACAACCACAACGTAGATTTGCCCATACAAATAAAAATATTCACACTCGGCGCTACCATTGCCTTGTTTACTGCCTTTTTTATTAATTTATTTACAAAAATAAGCATGCACACAGTAGGTGCAGGAGGCTTTTTGGCTATGGTTATGCTCATCGTTTGGAGTGGCTATGCGCCCGCCCATTTACTCTTTATTGTGGGAATTTTGGTTTGCGGCTTGGTAGGCACTGCACGTTTGTTGTTGGGCGCGCACAAACTTTCGGACATCTACGGCGGCTACTTCGTGGGTTTTGTGGCCCAACACGTTGCCCTATTTTATTACAGCTACCAAGCGGCGCAGGCAGCAGGAGGCCTATAAGGAGTTTGTTGCTACAACAAAGGCAGTACCTCCGCAGGCAAGAACAAACTGGCATCTCCACCGCCTCTCAAAATTTCGCGAACGATGGTAGAACTGTAGCAAGCGTACTCGGGGGCTCCTGTGAGAAAAATCGTTTCCAAATTTGTTCCCACCACACTGTTGAGATAAGCGATGTTTTTTTCGTAATCAAAATCAGTTCCGTTGCGCAAACCGCGCAATAAAAAATTAGCACCGCGTTCCTTGCAATAGAAAGCCGTAAGTTTTTGATAAACGTCTACTTCTACCGTTTCGTAAGCAGCAAAGGTGGCTTTGATCATCGCTAAACGCTTGTCCGTGTCGAAGTAGTATTTTTTGGCGGAGTTGATGCCCATACCCACAATGATTTTATCAAACAAAGGTAAAACGCGTTGTACCAAGTCTACGTGTCCTTTGGTAATGGGATCAAAAGACCCCGCAAAAACAGCAATTCTCATAGTTTGTATTACAATGGTATAAACCGTGTGATTTAAAAAAGAGCGCAAAATATGCTGCGCTTTGTAGTAAAAGCTTTACAGTAGAATAAAGACGACCGTTGTTCCTTGCTCAACAGCTGATTTAAAGGTATACTTTTTTTAATAAAAAACAGCTTCTCCGTGCCAAGTCCTGTAACGCCTGCCTCTACTTTACGAAAAGCGTTCACAAATACAGCCTATACACAACCATTGTTTTTTTGACAATAAAATTACGTTTTGATAGAACATGCTTTTACAATTTGGCATAATTCGTGACAGTCAACTGTACCCTTAAAACACTTCTTTTAACTATAAGATAGATTTATTTTTTGTGGTTTAACATCTTCTGAGGAAGCTTTTTCTTTTTTAATTTTTGATTTTATTAGGGCTTTTAGCTATACTTACATACAAGTCCATTTCCATAAACAGACTAGTATAAAGCTAGAGTCCCTGCTCCTACACCACTCAACCTTCCTTATGCTTATGTCAAAACTAGCTAATACCAAAATGAATAGTAGCCAAACGCCTAAAAAAGTTTACGACGCTTTTCGCGAAAGTATGCTTGCCGATACCGATGACTGGAAAGATTTAGTAGGGGAAAACCCCACTATTGTAGGTCCTTTGGTTAGAACCGAAGGAAGAGAGAATTTTATTAGAATCCACGAAGCTTGGTTTGAATCCGTCGAAAAGAATGTGGTACATGCGATAGTAGAACAAGGCGATTTGGTCATCACACAGATTGCTACGACTTTCGAATCCGTCAATAAACAATCGTTGACACTTGATCTATGTGAGTGGTACACCATTAAAAATGGAAAAATCGAAGGCTTGGTGGTCTATTTTGATGCTTCGGTGCTCAAAAGCGCAGATGCCAACCGATACAGTATGTACAAGTAACAACAACCGTTGTCAAATAAAACGAGGCGTTTTGAACCAACTGCTGTTCAAAACGCCTTTTTTATATAGAAATTGTTGGCAAAAAGCAACTTTCTACTGCCGCACTATGCTGTGATCTTTGGGGTATTTGACTTGGTAAGTATAGCGCAATTTCACGGTTGTGTTTGGTGCCAATTGTTGTTGCCAACGCAAAGAGCCATAAGGTGGGTAATAACGGGCACTAGTGCTTTCGGTCAATTCTACTTCCAATTTTTCATCGTTAGACAAAGGAATTTGATCCAATACGGTGATGGGGATGGCCACGTTTTTATTGTTGCGTACACTAATTTCAAACGTCAACTCCTCTCGGGTGTTGTTGCCCATTTTTTTGCGCTCTTCTGCCAAACGCTCGCGTTTGATGCTGATTTGCTCATCACGCCCTAGTGACAAGAGCAAGGTATCGGTTATGACTTCGGGATTCAGGGTTGTTTGTCCCAAATATACATCTTCAAAGAAAATATT
>CAYUZF010000041.1:0-206 GCA_964449615.1 uncultured Aureispira sp. | reverse complement strand
CGCATCAATTGGTATTTTCCGTGTTCGGTCACTTTGGCCAGTAAGAAAGCGCTTTTCTCCAATTTGGGTACAATGTGGTATTCGTATTCCACAGGAATAGACACTTCTTTGATGGTCACAACATGGGGTTGTCCGTCGCTGGGCACCGTTTGCATCAGATCAATATCAAAATTAATGGTGCTGTTGTCGTTGTTGATTGCCCCTCA
>CAYUZF010000040.1:18555-30288 GCA_964449615.1 uncultured Aureispira sp. | reverse complement strand
TTCGGGAAAAAAGGCTCGCTTAAAAATGGTTGATTATTTTTGTTACAATGTACTTAGCACCTACTAATTTTCAATTTTATTAAAACGATTGTCCTAAAATACAAACACATAATGAATTATAATAAAGTAAGCAAAAATTTAGAAAAGCTCAAAGCACAGTTTAAGCAGTTGGAAGAGCAATTTATGGCCGATGGCTACAAAGATGCCGAAGAACAAAAAATTCTAAAAGAATTGACGGCAGAAATAGAGGCGTTGGAACCGCAGGTGGCGGCTAAGGTGGCAGGTGGAGTTAACCCCAAAGATACAAATGCTGGGCGTTTTAATGAGTTTGCGAAAGATTTTGGGGGAGATGTAGAGCCAGAACAAGTGGAAAAAATCGTTGCGAAGGAACAAGGGATAGAGGTAGCGCAGGCAGCTAGTACGTTTCCTAGTAAAAATGGAGGTTATACCCAACATCAGCCTATTCCTAAATTGAGAGATAGACCCGTAGACCCCAATCCAATAGCTGTAAGAGCAGCTAATTTAGTATACGATGCACTGGTAGTTTTGAGTAAGCAACTCGGGTGTGTACTAGCGCTTACTAAAACAGGATCCCTTACCGTAGGGAATACTTCGGTACTTACCGTAGAAGAAGGTATCTATATCAGCCCAAAAGGAGAGGGAGAAATAGGGTTGGTTTCAGCGCGGGGAACGGGATTGTCGCTGACTGGGTTACAAGATTTGGCTAAAGAGATGAAATCTTTTAGAAAAGGAAAAACTGGATATAATAATCTTATAGAATTGCTGCTTATTAATACTATGGAAGGTGTTGGAGGTAGTATAGGTTTTCTAATAACGGTTATAATAGGCGACGATAAAAGTAAGTTGGCTGGTACTGCTTATACCGTAGGATTGAGTAAACAATTTGGATTTCCTCAGGTAGAAGGTAATGCTATATTTGCTAGTGAAGACGCCTACATCAAAGGACTGCGCCCTGTCGGGTTTAATCTAGGAGGTAGCTTCGCTTTTCCTCCTAATTTACAACCTTCTTTTAACCTAGGTAGAGCTGTAGGACTCATAAAAGCGTACGGCGAGTAGTAGCAATAAGTGCTTCAAAAACTTAACGCTCTACTTTAGATGACGATCAATATTAAGTGGATACTGCTGGTAATAGTACTTTCTACTTTCGTTTCAAAGATATTCATTCCACGAGATAACAGGTAGTGAATGTTATAACTAGCTTAGCCTTCTGATAGTTAATAAGAAGTGGATTGTCGCTACTTATAAGCACTCACTTTTTAACACTGTACTTAGAAAGCCTTTTTCCGATAAACTATCGGAGAAGGGTTTTTCTATTGGGTAAAATGGGAACATAACCTACCAACAACTTTCCCAACCTTGCTGTTCTCCTCTAAAAAGTATATCTTGAGACCTTCAAACTAACCCCCTTAAGCTCAACCTTTCATGTCCCCCAAAGACGCCCTAGACTACCTCAGTAAAACCCAACCGCCCCCAGAAGTACAATTGCACCGTACCGAAGAAGAGCAATTGACCTTGTTTTTTGGTCGAGAGGAAGCCAAAGAATACAGCAAGAGCGCTTATGCTTATCCTATAATAATTCTAATAGGGATCTACCTCGTAGTGATGGGATTGCTGATACCATACGCCGAACAGCTTTGGGTGACGCTACTCCAAAGCGGCGGTTTTGTAGTGACAGGCTTACTGCTTGTGTATTGGGCAGGCCGTCGGTTGAAAGGTGCCGACGGCCAAAACAAACGGCAACGGGGATCTAAAACAGGTAACGTATTGGAATTACGCCTCCACAAAGAGGGAGGAGAATTGTACAAACACATCGCCCACCAACCGAGCCGATTGTTCCACCATTTTGCTTGGGAGGAAATCACTAAAGTACAATTGGTGCGCAAGAAATCTAAAAAAGCGTTACCGCCCCCTTATTTTGTAAAAATAAGCTCCCACATGTACGAAGATTTGTATTTATTGGAGTGGGAGGTGCTAGGGGAAGAAGTGGGTTATTTGGGCAACCTCATTCGCGCTTTAGCGGGCTTTCACAAAACGGGTAAGATTCCCGAAGACTGGAACAAAAGTATTGAGGAGCAAGACCCGCCTTTCTTGGATCTATCCAACCACTTAATTGATGCTTAAATGCACTGCTATCGTTGTAAAAATAGCGCATGGTATTGGAAAATGTCTCCAACCATTTAATACAGTGTACTTAATACACTGTACTTAATAGAAAACTCTTAATTTATGTCGTTTAAAAAAGCGTTAGATTTGGTCGTGGCAGAACAGCCGCCTTCGCGTGTAGCCTTGCACCGCCTAGAAGAAACTTATTTGCAGCTGGTATTCAAACCGAGAGCCGTGCAAGCGCAATACAAGGCCAATGTTCAATGGCAATTGTGGTTGGGGTTGTTGGGCATTGCCTGTATTTGGTATCTGTTTTCTAAGGGTTTTGGAGTCTTGGCGCTGATCGGCGCTTCCGTTGGTTTAAATTATGGGGTGCGTTGGTTGAGCAATCGAACAAGCGCCGCCTTTTTTACCCACCGCTATTTGGAATTGACCGAGCGCGGGGGGCAGTTGTTCTGCGCCGATCACCCTCAAATTAGCGAAAGCATGTTACTCGCCGACAGCCCGCGTCAACTAGAAACCTATTTTACTTGGGAAGAAATAGAACTGTTGTACATCGACATTGTTCCTGCCACCAAAGCCTACGAACCGCGCCCCTACATCCATATCACCACCAAAGACGGCAACAACATTCGCTTATTTGAAGGCGCATTGTCTGCGCCAGCAACAGAATACACCGCTCGGTTGCTGCGTGCCATTTGGCAGTTCCACCAAAAAGGCCAACTTTTCCCCACTTGGAGAACGGACAAAAAAGGCCTAGAGCGACCGCCTGGTGATTTGTTCGACCACCTCATACCCTAAGCAGCCCAGAGCGCACCGCTGTTTGCCATCTAACCAAACAAACGTTTGGTAAAAAGTTCTTAAAAATTTGTTTATCAAACAAACGTTTGGTAAATTGGGCAAGTCATAAAAAAATAGCTTCACCGAACCAACAAAATGCCCGCTCAGAAGACTACACGAGAAGAGATTATAGAGAAAGCCATCAAGGTGTTTCGCCAACAGGGGTACCACAAGACTTCTATGAGTGATTTGGCAGCTGCTTGCGGCTTACAAAAGGGCAGTTTTTATCATTATTTTAAAAATAAGGAAGCCTTGATGCAAGCCGTATTGGAGCGGTTGCACCAATATTATCACAAAAAGGTCTTTTCTATTGCTTACCAGGACGACAAAAGTGCAGCGGAGCGTTTTACGGCCTTGTTCAAAATACAAGAGCCGATTATTTCGGCAGATTTTTTAGGTTGTTTGTTTGGTAATATGACCTTAGAGAGCAACAGCAACCAGGTGCATTTTAGTACGCCGCTCAGGGCTTTCTTTTCGGATTGGGAAGCGGCTTTTCAACATTTGTACAAAGAACAGTATGCGCCTCAAAAAGCTTTACAGTTGGCTCGACAAAGCATAGCAGAAGTAGAAGGCGCCTTGATGTTGATGCGCTTGTATGCGGATAGAAGTTATTTGGATGCCGCTTGTGAACGTATTTTAAAGCGTTTGAGAACCGCAGAGGCGGATGGAAGTGGCGATAAAGACGAACGATTGACAGAATAGAAACACCATACGCTGTGGATCTTCCAACAAAGGGCGTAATTCCTTGTTACAGCAGAAGCCTCGCAGCTAGTGCGTTCTGTTTTACAGCAGAACAGGCACTATAAAGTAATTCCTTTTTAACAACCATTCTAAAATTTAACACACCAGGATGAGTAGAAGAATCAAAAAAGTAGCCGTCTTAGGTTCAGGAGTCATGGGCTCTGGGATTGCCGCACACCTTTCTAACATTGGGTTAGAAGTCTTATTGTTAGACATTGTGCCCTTCGATCTAAAAGACGAAGAAAAAGACAATCCAGCCGCGCGCAACCGCATCGTCAACGACGCGCTCAAATTTGCCATTAAAAACCGCAAGCCCGTTTCGGCTTTTTACGATACTAAAACTGCCTCTCAAATCACTACGGGGAACTTTACCGATGATTTTGAGAAAATTAGCGACTGCGATTGGATTATTGAGGTCGTTATCGAGCGGTTGGATATTAAAAAGCAGATTTTTGAAAAGGTAGACAACTACCGTAAGAAAGGCTCTTTGGTGACCTCCAATACCTCTGGTATTCCCATCCATCTAATGTCGGAAGGCCGCAGCGAGGATTTTCAGCGCCACTTCTGTGGAACGCACTTCTTTAACCCGCCGCGCATTTTGCGTTTGTTAGAGATTATACCTGGCCCGAAAACCGATCCAGAAGTAATTGATTTTTTCAAAATGTACGCCGACCGCTATTTGGGTAAGCGTGCCGTTATTTGTAAAGATACGCCCGCTTTTATCGCCAACCGCGTAGGGGTATACGCTATGGCCAAAATTTTCCAATTGACGGAAGAATTGGATTTGCCCATTGAGTTGGTGGACAAACTAACAGGCAGCGCCATTGGCCGCCCCCGCACAGGAACCTTTGCTTTGGGAGATTTGGTCGGTTTAGACACCGCCGAAAAGGTAATTAAAGGCATTGCCGAAAATTGCCCCAACGACGAGCAGGTAGAAGCTTTTAGCATGCCCGAGTACCTCAACTTTATGTTGGAAAACAAATTTTTGGGCAACAAGACTAAAAAAGGATTTTACGAGCGCACCAAAGACAAAGATGCTTCTGGTCGCCGTATCAAATTGGGCTTGAACCTAAAAACACTAGAATACGCGCCTACACAACGCGTTAAATCGCCTGTATTGGATGCCACCCGCCAAGCGGATTCGCTGCGCGGCAAAGTGCGTACCTTCTTCAACGATAAATATGCCGATGACAAAGGGGCACAATTGGTAAAGCGCTCTTTGTTGGGGTTGTTTGCCTATGTTTCTAATAGAATTCCAGAAATTGCCGACAACATTTATTCCATCGACGACGCCTTGCGTTCTGGCTTTGCTTGGAATGTAGGCCCGTTTGAATACTGGGATATGGTTGGGATCAAAGATGGTATTGAAGCGGCGAAGGCAGAAGGCCTAGAAGTTGCCCAATGGGTGCACGACATGGTAGACGCTGGTTTTGAAAGTTTCTACAAAGTAGAAGACGGCAAGCAATTGTACTACGACATTGATAGCAAATCTTACCAAGTTGTTCCAGGAACAGAAGATTTTATTATATTAGACAACATCCGCAGCAGCTCAGAGGTATGGAGCAATTCCGAATCGACGTTGCACGATTTGGGCGATGGCGTTTTGTGTTTTGAGTTCCGTTCTAAAATGAACTCATTGGGCGAAGGTGTTTTAAGAGGCCTGAACAAAGCCATTGAAATTGCCGAAGAAGGCGAGTGGAAAGGCTTGGTGGTCGGCAACAACGCCGAACAATTTTCAGTAGGCGCCAACCTGATGGCTATTGCTATGATGGCCTACGAGCAAGATTGGGACGAGTTGAACATGGCGGTTAACGTCTTTCAACAAACCAGTATGCGCATCCGTTATTCCTCGATTCCTGTGGTGATCGCTACGCAAGGATACGTCTTTGGTGGTGGTTGCGAATTTGCGATGCACTCCGACAGTGTGGTCGCTTCTGCGGAATCCTACATTGGTTTAGTAGAAGTGGGGGTTGGTTTGATCCCTGGCGGTGGTGGAACCAAAGAATTTGCCTTGCGCGCCGCTCAAGAATTTAACATCGGTGATGTGGAAATTCCTGTCATTCTGGACAAATTCAAAACCATTGCAATGGCTTCTGTGGCGACGTCTGCTTACGAAGCCTTCAACATGGGCTACTTGCGTCCTGGCATTGATGAAGTGAGTGTCAACGTTTCTAGAACATTGGGCGAAGCCAAGGAAAAAGTATTGGAACTAGCGCCCAACTACACGCAACCAGCGCCCAAAAACGACATTTACGTCTTGGGCCGTGCAGGCTTGGGTTCTTTGTACGTTGCAGCAGAAAGCTTACGCTTAGGCAAATACGCCTCCGACCACGATATTTTGATTGCTAAGAAAGTAGCCAGCGTATTGTGTGGCGGCGACTTAACCAGCCCTCAAAAAGTATCTGAGCAATATTTGTTGGACATCGAGCGCCAAGAGTTTTTGAGCCTTTGCGGCGAGAAGAAAACACTAGAGCGCATCCAGCATATGCTAGAGAAAAACAAGCCATTGCGCAACTAGTAAGGTGTTTTATTTCTGTAGGGTACGACGGCCGTTGCGCCCTACAGAAATAAAAAAGACCTGCATTTTTATATAAAAGTACAATACCATGTATCTCAATAAGATTGAAATCAATAACATTAAGTCTATCGCGCATGCTATCATGACTTTCGAGGAAGGGGAGCAAGCGGGCTGGCATGTTTTGATTGGAGGTAATGGAATGGGAAAATCTGCTTTTATCAAGGCGGTAGCTTTGACGCTTGTTGGGCATCTAGAAAGTGCAGCACTTAATCAAAACTGGAATGATTGGCTTGCTACTGGTATAGAAAAAGGATACGTTTTATTGGAAAGTACTAGAGACAACAAATATGATAACTATAGTGGGCAAAATAGGGAGACTTTAGAGTTCTATATGTGGCAGATGAATAGAATTACAGAACAAGAAGACAGGGAGCGCAAGCAACTGTTGGAAAAATACAAATACAATGTTGAAAATCTCTCCAGATGACTTGACTGAAAAGGCAAAAACGACACTGGCAGAACTTCAACAGTTAGTAAATGAAGAAATTTCACACGAAGCTAAAAAAGATAGAGCTGGCCAATTCTGGAAAAATAGAACCAAGAACAAGACTTTCAAGGAAATCAAGGACAAGTTAGCTGCTTGTAATAAAGTCGTTGTAGAAGGGGAATCTATCTTTTATTGCCACTATTATGAGAACGATCGCATTCAAGACATCGAGCACATCTATCCCAAATCGGCTTTTCCCGAAAGGGCATACAGATGGGAAAATTATATTTATATTTGTACTTGTTGTAACAGCAAATTGAAAAACGATAAATATTATATATTTAACCCAAAGAACAGTGCGAATGGCACCAATGAGCTAGAGGGAAAGAAGGGCGCTGCTCCTACCGATGATTTAGCCCTCATCAATCCAAGAGCAGAAGATCCCACAGAACTATTGCGTTTGAGTTTAATTACTGGTCATTTTGTCGCACATCCACTTCTTGATGAAGGCAATACAACAGATAGAAGGAAACAGATCAAAGCGGCTAATACGATTAATTTATTGAAATTAAACAGTCTCTCTAACAATCGTTTAAATGCTTATAATCGTTATGAAAAATTGTTGAGACGCTATGTCGCGATAAAAAAAACCACTAATTATAAAATGCTCAATGCTGTTTTAGAGCAGTATATTCCAAAGGAAAGAGCAGTACCGAAAGAAGATTTTAACGCGGACAAACAGGAAATACTTCGCCGTTTGCAATACAGTATAGATGAAACTGTTACCCACCCAACCGTCTGGTATGAAATGAAACGCCAGCGCGAAAGTAGAGGATTGGAGCAGTTAGATCAGTTGTTAAATAGCTACTTGGCGCGGTAAAAATTAAACATTAAAGAACTAAAGTAAAAACATAAAAAACAATGGAAGCATACATCGTAGCAGGTTATCGCTCTGCTGTAGGAAAAGCTAAAAAAGGCGGGTTCCGCTTTTATCGTTCGGATGACTTAGCCGTTCGTGTATTAGAACATCTAGGCAAGAACGTAGATTTTGATACCAATTTGATTGACGACGTTTTGGTAGGTTGTGCCAACCCAGAAGGGGAGCAGGGCAAATTGGCCGTCAAATTTCTTTGCGCGCCTTTGGCAAAACAGTACCAGGCGTAACCGTGAACCGTTATTGTGCATCGGGCTTGGAAACGATTTCTATGGCGGTGGCCAAAATCAAAGCGGGCATGGGCGATTGTTACGTCGCTGGTGGTACCGAAAGCATGAGCTTAATTCCTATGACGGGCTATAAATTATCGCCCAGTTATGAAGTAGGACTGAACAGCCCTCAATACGTAGTAGGCATGGGCTTGACTGCTGAAGCTGTAGCAGGAAAATACGGCATCAGCCGCGAAGACCAAGACGAATTTGCGCATAAAAAAGCTGCCGAAGCCATTGACGCGGGTAAGTTCAAAGATGAGATTGTACCCGTCGAGGTAACCGAAGTAAGCGTCAAAAACGGTAAGCGCGTAGAAAACAACTGGACAGTAGACACGGACGAAGGCGTACGCCGCTCCACAACTGCCGAAGGGTTGGCCAACTTGCGTCCTGTATTCGCACAAGGCGGCTCCGTGACCGCAGGAAACTCTTCCCCGATGTCGGACGGCGCTGCTTTTGTATTGGTAATGAGTGAGAAAATGGTCAAAGACCTCAACTTAGAGCCAGTAGCGCGTATGTTGTCCTGCTCGGTAGCGGGCGTAGATCCCTTGTACATGGGCATGGGGCCTTGTGAGGCGATTCCAAAAGCCTTGCAAAGAGCGGGCTTAAAGCTCAACGACATCGACTTGATCGAGTTGAACGAAGCGTTTGCCGCCCAAGCATTGGCCGTAATTCGCGAAGCGGGCTTGAACCAAGATATTGTAAATGTCAATGGTGGCGCGATTGCACTAGGACACCCCTTGGGTTGCACAGGTGCCAAATTGAGCATTCAGATTCTCAACGAATTGCGCCGTAGAAACGGCAAATACGGTATGGTAACGGCCTGTGTTGGCGGCGGCCAGGGGATTGCAGGAATTTACGAATTGTTGAAATAACTGCCTTGTAAAAGGAGCAACATACAAACGATTGGAACGGTCGGGTGGCGCAAGCTGCTCGACCGTTTTTTTATAGACTACCTTAGAAGGAGATAGCGTCGCGCCCATGAGCGCAAACACAACCAACCAATAGTAGTTATAGAATGGAATTTTTACAAAGCTATAAAAATAAAACATTAAATCTGAGACAATCTGTATTATTGAAAATAATGGTTAAATTGATCAACCTTAGTAACTGGGATTGTAGCTCATTTTTCCTCGTCAGAAGGTTTCAGCAAACGCAGGGTTTGGTTAGTAGGTAATTCAATGCCGCTTATTAGAAAGGTTAGATAAAGTATTGATAGCTTTGTTGCCACTTTGTGTACCTTGCCATCGAGCGCGACAAGTTGCGTTTTTAAGTTTACGGTGTATGGCCTTACCAACCCAGCTTCGCTGCAAATTCCAATACGGTTGACAAATTGTTGTTGAGCCACCAACCTCCTGCGCCAAGCACACCTGCCAAAACCAAGCCCGACCAAACCACATCTATTTTTCGATACACCAATTCAAAATACAAATCTGCCGTGAACCAAACCATAAAAAACAAGCCAATCCAAAACAAACTGCCCACACCGTACAACAAACCCGCCGCCACCGATAAGTAACCGATTATAAAAGCCAGTGCGCGCGCCAATACTTGTTTGTAAAGGGCAGCCTTTCGGCCAAAAGTGAAAAAAGCGGTGTACCCCAAACCCAGAAAATAAACCAAAGGAACTAAGGAGAGCAACCCCACTTCATACATGCGCAAAGAAATGCGCAGTTGACTTAGTGCAGGCAGGTAGTCCGTATGGAAAATCAACACAGACACCACCGTTAGCAACAGCATAAAAATAGTGGTCGGCAAAATATAAGAAGCTTCGTGTTGCTTGAAGCCTAATCCAATGGTATGCGGCCATAGCATTAAAACAAAGCCCATGCTAGACACAAAAGCCGCCACCGCCATAAAACCAATCCAAGCGTGGTCAAAGTAATACGCCAACCCCACCCAAACAAAAGTCACCAACCAAGAAGCCAAGCGCCCCATCCGCAAAAGGCTTTTGCGCTCACGCTCGTAGCTTGCTGGAGTAGATTCGGTATCGTCGGGCTGCGCATTGGGAAGATCTTTGTGGGTATAGGCACGGCTCATACAACTGTAAGAGATTAAGCTGCCCAGAGCAAATGCAGCAAAAACCAACAACCATTCATAAGGATAAAAAACCAAACAAGCAATCAACACCGCATAGGCCAGCGGTTCCCAAAGCAGTTGCACGATTCGGGCGAGGGTGTCCAGCGCTTTGCGCACCCAATCCAGTGCCCAAAGGTGCCGAAAAAAACGGCGTAGCGGCCGCCAAAGCTTGCGCAAAAGTGGCCCCAGCAATACAAAAACAAGCAATGCTGCTCCAACGTACAACGCCGTGGCAATCCAATTGATTCGCTGCACAGTGACGACTTGTTCCATTGCCAAGCCTTCCAAAGACAAATCAAAACGCTCCTTTGCCAGCGCTTGCAAGTAGGTTGCCCGCTCGTCAAAAACTGCTGGACTGATTTGTTCCTGCTCGTGCAAATCGACCAGCAAGCGGTACTGGGCTTGTATTTCTGCTACGGAACTGGGTTCACTGTTGGGACTAAAGCTAAAAAGAAAGGGAAGTAAAGCGAACAACAAAAAATAATAGAGGCGCATGGTCAAGTGTTTTTTAGGTGAATTGTTAAACCTTATGTTAACCAAACGGTTAAACCTAAAAGTTGGTTCCTTGGTAGACAAATTTTTTATTCAACCATTGTTATAAAGTAGGCTGTTTGCTCTTTACAACAACGCTACGGTAGGCCACTTCGAATCCCGCAAAACAATTATTTAGGTTGACCGTCGGCATAAGGGTTGTCATCAAAATAAGTAAATTCTTCGGGATGGGCGGCTAATACTCCGTTAATAGTTAAGCAAGTAGAGCATTTATGGCAACGTTTTAAATGCCATTCGGCAGCACCTTCGGGATAGCGACAAGACCAAGTTAAGTTCAGAATTTCAGCGGGGAGGCTTTTCATGACCGTGTACTTGTCCCAATCTTTGAGTGGAAATAAAATCTTAAAATTCTCGGGTGTGCGCCCGCCCACCAAATACAAGATCTTTTCAATTTGCGTCAAGCGCTCTTCAAAACCTTCCTGTAAATAATCGTCGTAAATAGCGCCTTCCACCATTTCCGTAATCTCAGGATGCGCCCGCAGGCAAGTGGCCGCTGCAAAATTAACGGCTTCGCTGTCCCAAATCGGTGGCGAACCCAATTGGGAGTAATCAAAGGCTAGACGTCGGTAGGTAAAGTTGTAAATGCCGCGTGCGCGCAAGGCTTCTAAAATCGCTTGAACCGCCAATTCTTCTTGAACGGTACGGCTGCCATTTTCCCCATTGAGCAATACCACCTTGAACACCAAAAAATGAGCATCGGGATAAGTAGTTAGAGTGTGGTACAATCCTGCGGTGCTATCAATACCGCCAGAGAAAGGAATCAGCGCTTTGTAGTTCGTTGCCATTGGTTATGGTTGTTGTTGTTTATTATAAAGAACATATTCTCGAAAATCGCCCCGCATACAGTGGTCTGAACTGGCGGAAGCCCCGTAGCCTCCTGCGTGGAGCAAGGCCAAGTAGTCGCCTTCTTGCAAGGAGGGTAAAACGCGCTGTGCAGACAGCAAATCAATGGGTTCGTTGATGTTGCCTGCCAATTGCCCTTTTAAAACTTGGCCATCTATAGGTTGTTGCAATCCAACGGGTTCTAGGTTCATTTGATAATAAGCAGGTTCATAGTTTACGTTCATACCCGCATCCACCCCTACAAATAATTTTCCGCGTTTGTGTTCCAACGTGTTTACTTGCGTGATGAGTACGCCCGCATCTTTGACCAAATAATCACCAGGTTCTATGCGCAGCGCCAATCCTC
>CAYUZF010000040.1:10654-18545 GCA_964449615.1 uncultured Aureispira sp. | reverse complement strand
GTTGGCGTAAGTCGCCACTTTATGCGCCCAGCGCGACAAGTCTAAGGGTTGGTCGCCCTGTTGTTGAGGAACGCCCAAGCCACCCCCTAAATTGACCGTTTCAACCGTTGGAAACAGCGCTATAAATTGATCAATAACTGCAAAAATAGCCGAAAGGCGTTCTAACTGCTCGTTCAAAAAGCCCGAACCCGCATGGCAATGCACCGTTGTTACTCTAAACGATGTTTGCTCCACCAACTGTTTTAGCGCTGCCCATTGTTCTTTATAAACACCAAACTTATAGGTTTTTCTTCCTGCATACTCTAGGGCTTCCTCATAAGCCATACCCACATCGGCGTTGATGCGGATGCCAATGTCGCGGGCGCCTACCCGCTGGGCAAAACGGCGCACCGTACTCAACGCATCCAAATTGAGGGCAATGGCGGGCTGTTGCGCCAAAATGTCCAGATCGCGCTCGGAAACAGACGTATTGGTATACGTAATTTGCCAGGGTTCAAAACCGAACTCCAAAGCGCGTTGCAGTTCGCGAGGCGAACAAACATCTATACAAGCATTGGTATGGCTGCGCAGGTGGCTCAAAACGGCGGCGTGTCGGTTGGCCTTCATAGCGTAATGGATTTGGTAAGAAACGCCTGTAGCGGAAAGGGCTTTGGCCAAACGCTCGTAATTGGCTTGTATGCGCGGTAGGCTGTAGACGTAAAAGGGCGTCGCTTTGTTTTGACTAAAAGCCAAGAGGTCATGCCCTGCCCAATGCAGCCGTTTTTGTTGGTAGTGCAAGTCAGGGCGCGCCCACCAAGCGGTAGCAACAGGCTCAAAGAAACAGCCGTAGACAACCGCGGTACAGCGGCAGGGCGGCGCTCCACAACGCTCGCAATGGTAGCCTTGCGCCAAGCTGTCCGTTTTCCAAAAATCAGGTAAAACCTGTAAGGCTCTGTAGCCGTTTCTCAACAACACATTGGCAATGGATTTATCAGGCGCTTGCCAAGCATCGCAGACTACTACCGACACGTGTTTGGATAAAAGTTGCAACCCCTCTCGCACCAAACAAGAAGCGATGCCCTGCCCCTGTGCATGGGGGGCAACGGCTGTTAAGGATCGAAAACCTAGGCGTTCGTACGCGGCAAAATAGGCCAAAAACCACTGCTCGGCCTCGTGCATGCGCGCCGCCAGCACAGACCGCTCTAGTAATTGCATAAGCGAAAAGCCCAACACTTGTTGCTGCTCCAAAACCACCTGTCCAAAGTGGTCTTCTCGGTCGATGTAGTCTAGCAGTCTTTTTTCGGATAGATACCCTGCACCAAATTGGGTGTCGGCAATGGCCAAAACGGCCGCGACGTGTTCATGGGTAAGTAGGCTAGTAGTGAAGGTGGAAGAAACAGCCATAAGTTGCGCGAGAAAAGTGAAACAAAAATGCCTGCTCTACCAACAAAGTGCAATAGCTATTGCACCCCGCGTGTAGAGAGCCCCGCAAAATAAAGGAAGTTCTTACAAAAAATATAATTCTACCGATGAAAGCTGTTTGATGAAAAAGTAAAGAGTAAACCGCCCGAAAGACGGGAAAGCTTACAAAAAGAAGCAACAGGGGAGGAAGTTACACTCCTGATTGCCTTGCCGTTCAACTCGAAGTAGGGAGGAGGATCGTCGAGTAATAAAAATGCTATTTTTTAGGTTTTGGAGGTTTTTGTAGTTGTAGAATTTGATCTGTTGCCTTGTGCACAAATGCTTCGAAACCTGCGTACTGTTCTTTGGACAACAAGGCTTTAATACCTTGAAAGTGCTGATAGGTTTCTTCTATTTTTTGGCCTTCTATGCGCTGAATTGCCATTAAAAGACTATCGTCGGCGCTGGGTGTTTGTAATGCTGTCAGGGGAAGAAAATATTGGCCGAGTAAACGGCGTTGTTGCTCGTTGTAATGGTGCATGCGCTCGCGGTGTAGGTTGGCATATTCCAAAAACTGTTGGTGTTGCTGATCGGTAAAATTCATGTACTCCCGTGCTTTGTCGCCAGTAATCCGCCCGTTTTTTGAGGGGCGTGGGGAGCAGGGCCAAAAAAAGAAGGTCAAAAGAGCGATGTTGAGCCCCAACAACAACAGCGATAAATTACGGTAAAAAGTAATCGTTAAATTCATTCGTAGAGGTTGTAATCAGAAATTAGAGAATAAGCAGCACTTTCAGTGCTGGCGCTGGACTCGGCGAGCAGTTGCTGAAAAGCAAGTGCATTGAGCAGGCCAATGAGCAAAGCAGCGACGGCCAACCAACTGCGCATGCGCGGGGAAAGCTGTAAGGGCGCAGTAGAGGGCGTGGTTGAATGGGCGCTTTGCCTTTTGCACTGTGCAAAATAGGTGCTAGTTCGTCGTTTTGGTGGTTGTTTTCCATTGGTTTCTTTTTTATTAGAGCCCTATTTTTTTCTTTTCCCTCGATTGGGGTAACGATTTTTTAATTGTCGGCGCAAGTTTTTCTTGCTGCGTTGCAAGAGTGATTCTATACTTTTGAGGGAAGTTTCCATAATATCGGCTACTTCTTGTCTAGGTAATTCTTCTATAAAACTCAAAATAAAAGCAGTTTTCTGGCGCTTGGGCAATTGTTGGATTACCCCGTACAACAACTGTGCGTTTTCTTTGTTTTCTAAAGCAATACCTGGATGATAAAAGGATTCTTGTTGATGAATGGGATGTTTTGTGGATTGTTCTGTGCTTTCAAAAGCCCGCAACAAAAAATGGCGTTTTTTGGACTGAATGTGATTCAAAGAAGCATTGACCGCAATGCGGTAAATCCAAGTACTAACCGCAGATTTTCCCTGAAATTGATGCGCTTTTCTAAAAATATTGACAAAGACATCTTGAACGATTTCTTCGGCTTCTTGTTCCTGTTGCGCGTAGCTCAACGCCGTACTATACACTCTGGCGGAAAAGCGTTCATACAATTGCTGAAAAGCGGCTTTATCGCCTCGGCTAACAGCGGTCAGAAGTACTTGGTCGGAAGGCGTCAAGTAAGTTAGTTTTGGTAACGTCTAGTGGAGGAAATACAAACAGTTTGGAAACGTTTAGAACCCGAAGAAACTGAAATCCTTCGCCATTCGCTACTTTTTTTTTAGAACTTACGAAGGCCTGTAAATAAACACCCATTCATGCCCTGCAAAACAACTTCTTTCCTACCTTTAAGGACAATAATTGTTCTATAAAAGAACAGTTGTTGCAAAGCACTTTGTTAGAATTTGAGTTAAATAAAACGATTTTTTGTTCTTACCGATTACCTGAACACGACTATTCAATAAACAAATGGATGCACGATTAAAAGCTTTTGAGCGGTTGCTCAATATCATGGACGATTTGAGGGAGAAATGCCCCTGGGATCGCAAACAGACCTTAGAAAGTCTGAGTATTCTAACCATCGAAGAAACGTATGAACTTGTCGACGCTATTGCCGATAAGAACATGAGCGAACTCAAGGGGGAAATTGGCGACTTGATGTTGCATTTGGTTTTTTATGCTAAAATTGCCAGCGAACAAAACGCGTTTGACATCACGGATGTACTCCATACCGTTTGCGACAAGTTAATCCATCGCCATCCGCATATTTACGGAGACGTGCAGGCAGACGACGAAGAGGCCGTAAAACGCAATTGGGAACAACTAAAGTTAAAAGAAAAGGGTAAAACTTCTATCTTGCAGGGCGTACCCAAATCGCTGCCCGCTATGGTCAAAGCTTACCGCATTCAAGAAAAAGTACGGCAGGTGGGGTTTGATTGGGAGAAGGTAGAAGAGGTATGGGACAAAGTAGAAGAGGAGTTGGGTGAGCTGCAAGTGAGTATGGACGATAGAGAAGGGAATGCGCGGATTTCTTCGGATCAATTACGCCCGCTTTATCGACGTTGACCCCGAAGCCGCTTTGGAAAAAACCAATAAAAAATTTATCAAACGCTTCCAATACATGGAACAGCATACCCCCACTCCATTGAGCGAGCTAACCATTGAAGAGTTAGACCAACTCTGGGATCAAGCCAAAGCATTGGAAAAGCAGAATAAAATTTAACAGTATTTCATTATACATCCGCAATACTATAACTATGTACGTTTCTAATCGGTTAAAAAACATGACAGAATCTGCCACCATCAAGATGGCACAACTCGCCCGCGAATTGCAGGCACAAGGGCATGAAGTCATTAGTTTGAGTTTAGGCGAACCTGATTTCGATACGCCCGAACACATCAAACAGGCTGCCAACCAAGCTTTGGCCGATGGGTACACCAAATACACCCCTGTACCAGGGCTACTAGAGTTGCGGCAAGCCATCGCCAAAAAACTACAACGCGACAACAACCTCGATTTCAACGCCACCCAAATTGTCGTTTCCAATGGCGCCAAACAAGCCATTGCCAACGTAGCACTCTCTTTGCTCAACGAAGGCGATGAAGTGGTGATTTTTGCCCCTTACTGGGTCTCATACAAAGAAATTATACAACTAAGTGGCGCACGGCCTGTTTTTGTAAATGCGACAATCGACAACGACTTTAAAGTAACCGCCGCACAGTTAGAAGCTGCCATTACCGACAAAACACGCTTGATTTTGTTCTCTTCTCCCTGCAACCCAACAGGTACCGTTTATACTCAAAAGGATTTTGAACCTTTGGTGCAAGTGCTAGAACGCTATCCAGAGTTGTTGATTGTTTCCGACGAAATCTACGAGTACATCAATTTTTTGGAGGAGGGACACAACAGCATTGCTAGTTTTGAGGCCATCAAAGACCGTTGTATTGTTATTAATGGCTTTTCCAAAGGTTTTTCTATGACGGGTTGGCGCTTGGGTTATATGGCTGCCCCCCAGTGGGTTGCCGATGCCTGTAGCAAAATGCAAGGCCAGTTTACCTCTGGAGCCAATTCATTTGGCCAAAAGGCTGCGGTAGATGCTCTGTTAGCCGATATGACGCCTACCCATGAAATGACCAAAGCCTTCCGCCAGCGTCGCGACTTGGTCTTGGAATTGCTACAAGCCATAGATGGTTTTCAGGTCAACCACCCCGAAGGCGCTTTTTACGTATTTCCAAACATCAGTGCCGTCTATGGCAAATCTGTCAACGGCAAAAAAATTACCAATTCCAGTGAATTTTGCGAGTATATTTTACACGAAGCACACGTGGCGATTGTAGCGGGGGAGGCTTTCGGAGCGGATGATTGTGTGCGCGTAGCTTACTCGACTTCTGAAGAGCAATTGCGCGAGGCCATGCAGCGCATTCGCACAGCTGTAGAGCGCTTGGAATAGATGCAAATAGCATAAAAATAAATTTAAAGGGAATAGGATCTACAGGGTTCTGTTCCTTTTTTTTGTATAAAAAGATGCCTACAGGCTGTTGAGAAAACAAGGGTTTATGGGCAGAAATGCCGCTCCATCCCAACTATTCGGCTTTTGCTGTCGTTTTTGAAACTATAAGCAGCACATAGCGCGCCTTAGTCGCCTTTACCATAAACGATAGGAAAGCAATGCCTAACTTTTGCTAGTCCTGCCCTTGATTCTGTGGTGGAATCAAGGGCATTTTTTTGATGGCAAAATTGATTTTTTATTAAACTTTATTGCGCACAACACAACTTCAATAACTCCAAAGGTTACCTCAACACCAAACCACCATGTACTTAACAAATTCCCCTATATCATTTAAACAGTAAAAACCATGAAACAAACCCTATTTCTGTGCCTGTTAATCGCCAGTTGCGCCCTACAAGCTCAAATAATGGACACCCTATACCACACCGTTCATTTCGATTTTGACCAAGCTGTATTAACGCCCCAAGAGATGCAGCAGCTGGATACCTTTATACAAGCCCATAAAACCAACAGCTTTTCGTTAAAAATAGTTGGACACACCGACAACATCGGCAGCAACACCTACAATCAAACCCTTTTCAAAAGGAGGGTAGCAGCAGTACAAGCAGCGCTGAGTAATTGGTTGACCACAGAAGAACTAAAAAACACCACTACCAACTACGAAGGGGAGGAACAACCGCTACTACCCAATACAACCGCCGATGCCAGAGCGCAAAACAGACGGGTAGCCGTGCAACTAATTTATACCAAAACGGTTGGTTTGAGCTTAAGGGGAAGCGGCTTTCGCTTAGATGACTTTTCTGCCTATAACCCGACCGTGTACCCAGAAGCGGCTATCATTAGCGAGGTAGGGATTACCGTGCCTGATACATCCAGTTCTATTGTGGAAATGGCAGACGGCGTTTTATTGGCCTGTAACATTCCAAGAGTTTTGAGTTCTTATAGCCCCAAAGTAGTGTTGACAGGAGCGGCTGCGTACAGGGAAAACCTGCGCACCTACACCTCTAGCGGCGCTCCTTTGGCCAGCGAAGGCATGATCGAAATCGTCCCTTGTGGCGCTGGAGGCGCAGGCACTCCGCTAGCCGCCCCCGTAGAAGTAAAAATTCCGATTTCAGCAGGCAGCGCGGAGACGTCCGAATTGTACGATATAGACGCCGAGGGCAATTGGACCCTGCAACCTGAATCTTCCTTGCAAGTGGTCGAAGAAAATGGACAGCGCTACTACAGCCTAACGGTCAGTACTTGTGGCTGGAAAAATTTGGATTACAAAGTAGACAGCAATAAAATAGAAATACAACCTTCCAAGCAACTCACGATAAAACACATTCATTTCATAGGCAACCAACCCACCTTCAACTACGATTTGTTTGCCAAGGAAGAAAATGTAGAAGGAACCGTAAGAGCGCGCTCTTTGGAAGTAAACAGTCTTGCTAACTTGTACTGTGAGATCGAATACAAGGGGAAAGTGAGCAAATCCATCCTTCCTCTAGCACGCTTGAATGGCAGTAGGGAAGTGCGCGAATATCCTACCATCAATAACAAACGGGTAAGTTGGTTCAAAAGTCTATTTAGAAAAACGCAAAAGAGGGAGTACGTACACTACAAACTAACACTAGCAAATTTGGCTGCTGCGGTTGAAATGTAATTCTATTTTTATAAAAAAGCACAAAATCCTAAGCAGCCAAAACTTCATAAATTACAAAAAAAACAGTATACTACGTCCTTGATCACCTTATAAATCAAAGCAGATGCAACAGGCCTTTTTTGCAGCAACCTTAGCCCTTTTATTTATACAATGCAACAACAACGATGCTAACACTGCGAATACTGAGCAGCAAGCAGAAACACCCCGCACCCTCTTCGAACCAACTCCTACAACCGATGAGGAACGCGTAGCGGAGTTGCAGGATTCTATTGAACTGTATTTTGAGCGCCACAGCCACTGCACCATTTTGGACAAAGAACCGCTGCGCATCAAAGTAAGCAAGGACGATACGGAACCCGCTATTCTTTGCAACAAGGCCGAAACACAACTGGAAATGAACTTCTGTGCCGCTGCACAGGTTTGTGTGGAAATTGAGAACATGCAAAACCTCTTGCAGCGTATCCGTTTCGACAACAACGAAAATCGCTACCTATTTTTACAAGGACTTTGGGTGTATTTAAATCGGGTAGAAATCGTTGCCAACCAATCGGGTAGAGCATACGAAGGGGGATCTATGCAACGCATGGTAGTGTTGAATAGAAAAAGCGAATTACTGGCTCAAAAAAACACCGAATATGCGGCGCTGATCCTAGAATAGTACTGCCCTGTGTTTACGCTTTGCGTTCCAACAGCGCCATATAAAAACCGTCGCCGCCTTCCTGTGGCCACAATTGTTGTTCCTGCAACAGCTCAAACGAAAGCCCCGCAGGACTTTGCAGAAATTTTTGCACCTGCAATTGGTTTTCGCTGGGCAAAATACTGCACGTCGCATAAACCAGCAACCCACCTACCCTACAAATGGGGCTGTACTGTTGCAAAATCTCTTGTTGGGTAATTTGTATGGTCGTTAAAAAATCGGGCTGTAAG
>CAYUZF010000040.1:10384-10627 GCA_964449615.1 uncultured Aureispira sp. | reverse complement strand
TGACTTTGGTTTGTAATAGAGTGACGCCTGCACGTTTAGCGCGCTTTTCCAATTCTTTGAGCTTGCGAATTTCTACATCCAGCGCCGTGATGTTGCCTCTGTTTTGGAGCAGGGCAGCCAAGTGCAGTGTTTTGCCACCTGCGCCCGCACAAGCATCGACCACCGCCATACCTGGCTTTATCTGTAAATAGGGCGCTACCCGTTGGGAGGCTGCATCTTGTATTTCAAAATAACCGCGCTCGT
>CAYUZF010000040.1:7977-10374 GCA_964449615.1 uncultured Aureispira sp. | reverse complement strand
GCAGTTGCGTCAATTTTTGGCGTTTGGGAACTTCCAACGCATCGGGCAAATCGGGTAGGAGCAAGGCCGATACGCCTTTTTTTTCCAAATGGCCAACTAAGGTGTCAGGATCGGTTTTGAGGCGGTTGGCGCGTAGGGTGAGGGGCGCCAACTGGTTGGAAGCTGCTAGGCAAGGCTCCCAGCGTTCGCCCAACGCTTCTTGACCCAACTCGTGGAGCCAATCGGGAATGGAATGGGCGATGGCAGGCACTTGCCTACACTCGGCCTGCCGCACCTGCACCGCTTGGGGGTTCAAGCCTTCAAATTCCTCCCAGTCGGGTAGGGTTTCGCCTTGTAAGATCCAATGAATGCCCAATAAGTGCCACCAGTCGGCTTTGTTTTGTGGCTCCCTTCCCAAAATTTCGTAATACAACCGATACCAGCGCACCACCTCGTAAATGGTATGGGCTAAAAAACGGCGATCTTTGGAACCCCATTTTTTGTTGGAACGCAACAAGCGCTGTACCTCGCGGTCAGCCAACTGTTGTTGAAGTAATATTTTGGTCAACGAGGGGATGGCAGCGGTCACTAAATTTCGGTAGAGTCTCAATTTTTTGTATTTTTGTTGAACTAGAAAAGCAGCTCCTGGCTGTTTGTCGAGCGGAGCCCATGTGGCACGGAACAACAAAGTTATAAAGATTTGGGCGGAGTACGTCCTCGAACATTTAAAATTATCACTAGTATGGAAACGACGACTACAGAGCGCTTGAGCTCTAAGCAGTTGATGGAGTTAGAAGATCAGTATGGCGCACACAATTATCACCCGTTGGGCGTCGTCCTAGCAAAGGGCGAAGGCGTGCATGTATGGGATGTAGAGGACAAGCGGTATTTTGATTTTCTATCGGCTTACTCCGCTGTTAATCAAGGGCATTGCCACCCGCGTTTGGTCGCCGCCATTACCAAACAAGCCAAAACACTGAACTTGACTTCTAGAGCCTTCCACAACGATCAACTGGGCGTCTACGAAAAATTTACCTGCAATTATTTTGGTTATGAAAAGTTGTTGCCCATGAATACGGGAGCAGAGGGCGTAGAAACGGCCATCAAAATCTGCCGTAAATGGGGCTACGAAAAAAAGGGCATTGCCAAGAACCAAGCTAAAATTTTGGTCTGTGGCGAAAATTTTCACGGACGTACCGTAACCATTATTTCCTTTTCTAGCGATCCCGATGCGCGCGGCAACTTTGGACCTTATACCCCTGGTTTTGAAACCGTACCCTACAACGATATTGCAGCTTTAAAAGCAGCCTTAGAAGCTGATTCGGCCAATATTGCGGGTTTGATGGTAGAACCGATTCAGGGCGAGGCGGGCGTAAATGTACCCGACGATGGCTTTTTGTCGGGGGCTTACGAATTGTGCAAACAACACAACGTGTTGTTCATTGGCGATGAAATTCAGACGGGCATTGCGCGGACAGGACGGTTGTTGGCTTGCGATTACGACAATGTACGCCCTGATATTTTAATTTTAGGCAAGGCTTTGTCAGGTGGGATGTACCCTGTTTCGGCAGTACTGGCCGACAACCACATTATGGAGGTCATCCACCCAGGACAGCACGGTTCTACTTATGGGGGCAACCCAATGGCCTGTGCGGTAGCCATCGAGGCGCTTAAAATTGTGGAAGAAGAACAATTGGCGGAAAACGCTTTTAACATGGGCGTTGTGTTTCGCCGTCGCATGAACAAATTGGCAGAAAAAACAGCTCTTATCAAAAAAGTACGCGGTAAGGGTCTGCTCAACGCTGTTTTGATCAACGATACCCCCGATAGCTCTACGGCTATGGACTTGTGTATTGCTATGTCTAAAAACGGATTGCTCGCCAAACCTACACACGGCAATATTATTCGTTTTGCACCGCCATTGGTTATCAATGATAAAGAATTAGACGAGTGTTGCAGTATTATTGAACATACTTTTCTGAATTTCAAAAAAGGCTAATACAGAACGTTCAAGTAAGTAGACCGTTCCAAGAATATTAGAGAGTTTTCCGAAAGGCAAGCTCTTTTTTTATGCCAAATAAGGGTATTTTAATTAGAGAATAAAAATAAGCAAGTAGTTTTTTTTTAGCTGTTTACCGTTTTAGAAGGTAGTTTTTTTGTTGAGAAAGCTTAGTTTTTGTAATTGCTTTGTGGTGCGAATGACTGTATTTTGAAAACGTGAACAAGAGTAGGCAGCCGTGATCAACCTGCCTTCAACAACTCCATTTGTTTTATTCTACTCAATTAATAAATATGCAACTATTTTATACCACCCTCATTCTAGTGTTATTTGCGGGAAGTCTATTGGCACAGACCGATTGTTCAACAGCGTTTAGCAGCGAGCAATTACAAACCGACCACCAAAAAGCAAGCGTTAAT
>CAYUZF010000040.1:1346-7967 GCA_964449615.1 uncultured Aureispira sp. | reverse complement strand
CGGTCTGCTTTTCTACGACGGTTCCCACCCTACCCACGAAATACCCTACAACGCTGCTGGTCCACGCAATCTGGGAACGGTTTATGCATGCAACACATGGGTGATGGCGACGGATACAAGTGGGCAATTGATGATGATGACACCCACTTATAATAACGATGACAGCTATGGTTACGGCCCATTAGATGCCACCACAGGAGCGCCTTTGCCCGACAACCAATGTAGCACTTTCAACAACGTTTGGAAAGCCTCGCGTTGGGCAATCGAGCGCCTGAATTGTTAGAATGGCCTGGTCGGGGCAATCCTCATTTTAGTACACGCATGGGCTACAGCTTGCCCGACCAAGATTTGGCGCCTTTTTACGACCGCAACAACGACGGTATTTACGATCCCCTGCAAGGAGATTATCCTGTTTTTAAGGCGGGAGTAGCTGCGGCAATTGCCGAAGAGGTGCTTTGGACGGTTTTTCACAGCCGAGACAACGGTGGGTTTAATCAAGGCGATGCCATGCAATTGGAAGTACAGCAAACGGTTTACGCCTTAGATTGTGGCACCAATGATTTGCTTAATCTATCTCTGTTTGTCAACCACAAACTAATCAATAGAGGAAGTAAAGTTTTGCAAAATGTACATTACGCCAATTGGAACGACTTTGATTTGGGCTGTTTTGTGGACGATTATATAGGGAGTATCCCTAACAAGAATACCATTTACGCCTATAACGCAGATATGAACGATGAGGTGGTTTGCAATCTGAATGGGGCAGTCGGCTACGGCACCAACCCTCCAGTACAAGCCGTTACTTTTCTAAACGAAACCTTAAAAACAGCTACGTACAACGTCAACGGTACGAGCGATCCGAGAGGCGAACCCAGCACTATGCTGGAGTATTTGAACATCTTTACTGGATTGTTTCCCAACGGTACCCCCATCACAGCTGGAGGGGACGGTTACAATCCTAATTCCACCAATCCTGCGGTGCAGTTTGTCTTTCCAGACAATCCCAATAACATGACGGGTTGGTCTATGGCCAGCGAAAACTTAGTTGGCTTGGATCAACGTACCTTAGGAATAGTGGAGCGTCCTACTCTGGGTATAGGCATGACTTGGGAGATTGATTTGATGTATTCGTTTCACCGAGGAACAGGGCCCCACAGCCTATGGAGCAACGTCAACTTGATGTATCAACAACTGGATGTTTTGCAACAATACTACGACAATGGTTTGGAAAATGTCACCTGTCCTGCTGTTACTTACTGTTCGGCCAACTGCGTCTACCCTGGCGACGCCAACAACAACGGCATTGCCAACGATTTTGATGTTTTGGAAATGGGCTTGCACTACGGGCAAACGGCTCTACCGCGTACCCAGACAGGTGACCGTTGGTATCCTTATAACCCACCCACCCCCAATAACAACGCTTATGTAGATGCCAACGGAGTGGGAACGGTAGATAATTTAGACTTGGATGCCAATACCCAAAATTGGAATCTTACCCACAGTTTGTATACAGGAGCCGTAGAAGGCAGCAACGCCGTAGGAACAGAATTGCATTTTGAACGGATAATTCTAGCACCCCTCTTCACTGCAGATACAGTAGTACCTTTAGGGGGATTAATTCAGCTGCAAGCTCATTTGAGCGACACGAGCAATCCGCTGACCATTCAGGGTGTACGATGAGACGGTACTCGATTTTCAAGGCCAGCTATTTGGAGTAGATATTGGCGATGGGGGTTGGTTGGTAGAAGATGGCACGCAGAATTTTCACCGAACCACCCACGAAATAGGCCGTTCTCATGTTGTTACCAGTCGCCTAGATAATGGGGATTATACAGGCGGTGGCTTTTTGGGTAATATGGTCTTTAATGTAAAAACGGATGCTCCTGTTAATGCCGATACCATGTATACCACGCTCTGTTTTGAAAATTATAAGGCCGTACGGGCCGATGGAACAACGGTGCCGATTGGTTCAGAGTGCATCACCATTCCTTATACCGATCCCAATTACAACAGTCTTCGTCGGGTACCGCAAGCGCCGTCTATTCGCCTGTATCCCAATCCTGCACGCGAAGCCATTCAGGTCGATTTGGGACAAGCAGTAGCGGATCAGGTTGTTTTGATGGATTTGTTGGGGCAACCCATCCAGCAGTACAGCGATGTGCAAGGCCAGTTGACGCTATCTAGAAATAATTTGCCCAAGGGCTTGTACTTGGTTTGGGTGTATTTTGAGAATGGCAGTGAATCGGTACACAAGGTAGTTTTTGAATAATTTTGATTCACCGTTGCGGCGCAAAATTTTGCGCCGCAACGGTGAATCAAAATTACCCCTCCAACAAACCTTTCAATTGTGTCAACAAATTTTTGATGGTTTGGTCACTGGGGTGGCGCAACAGATATTGCTCGTAATAACTTTTGGCTTGAGCGAGGTTGCTGCGGTTGTTGGCCGAAGGGTCGGCTTGGTACAAACGCGTATACAGTAACCCTAATGCAGTGAGTGACAAATCTTTATAACCTTCGTGCTTGAGCAATTGCATGTACAATTCAATGCTGCGGCGGCGATTGACACTTTGGTAAGCGGCGGCCAATTCTTGTAGAATTTTGGGGCTGTTGGGCTTGCGCTCGTAGGCCAGTTGTAGTGTTTTTAAAGCTAGCGCAGGTTGGTTGAGCTTTTGTTGGAAACGTGCGCGTTGCAGCAGCAGCGCTTCGGCTTGTGCTTGGGCGGGGGTGGCTTGCGCCAAAATATCCAATCCCATCTGGTAGAGCCGTTTTTTCTCGGCGAGCTGCGCACCTGTCAAAATCAAATCCAAGGGCAAATCAACTTGTTGTTTTTTCAGGGCAACAAGGTTGCGTTTGAGCAGCACAACATCGCGGTTTTTGATGGCGTAAGCGGATTGCTCCAAATAAGCCAACGAGTAGCGCGGGTGGGTCTGTATAAATTTTTCTGTTGTTGCAATAGCCGTGCGGTAATCTTGTTTGGCGAAAGCCGCTTGACTCTGTTTTTGAACGGCTTGGTACACAGCGTAGGTGGATGTTTGCGCTTTCAGTGGACTGATGAATCCGCTGAATATGAGCAGTATAATGCCCAAAAGGAGGCTAGAAAAATTTATAAATGACATGACAACAGGACTAATTAATGAAAATAAGTTCCTAAAAATAAGCATTTTAGATAGAGCAGCAGCTAGAACGGCAAGAATTATTTGTCTATAAATTGTCGTCTTCTTGTGCAACATCACTAGGAGCATAGGCTATAAAAAAGAAACCGCAGGCTATCGGCCTTCAACAATCTTCTGAGGTTCTAACAAGCCGTTGATTAGATGGAGGAATCTGTCGTCTTGAAGCGTCTTTGCATTTCCTCGATACAAGATTTTACCTTCTGCATCTAACAGCACATACGTAGGATAAATAAACACATTAAACTGTTCTATGGTATTACACGCCTCAGTAAACTTATTTCTCATGGGGTGATCCTCTGTGCAATCATCTGTATTGGAAGCAGTTACAGCCATGATTTGTTGTTTTTCTGATGCCAAACCCAGCTCTATCAGACGCTTTAATTCCTCTCGGTATTGTGCTACATCACCTTTTTTTCTGTCGAACATAAAGCAGTGGTTCAACAGCGTGATTGGACTGTTTTCTAACTTTTTCTCCAAGGTTTGCAACTTTGGTAACTCCGCGAGACAAGGCGCGCACCAAGGCCCCCAAAAGTGGTGTAAGGTATATTGAGCTTTAGACCATTCTTTTTCGTAGGTGGATTTGGTTAGTGCTTGCAAACGCTCCAAAGATACATAGTGTCCCTCTTGGTAGCCATAGGGCTTTTCCTGTTGGTCTAAGGTTTTTAATCGAATTGTTTTTGTTCCCAAGTTGGGCGCTTCAAAAACATACCAAGTGTCCCCGATTTTGAACGGTTCATTGATGGCTTGATAAGGGGTGGAAGGAGCTTTACAGCCTTTTATGACAATTCTAGGTAGCATAAATTGGGGATAATAGAGAATAGAATCTATCTTAGAAATAGTATGTTGGGTGACGTTGTACTTCAACAACGGTTTAACAATTACTTCTACTTTTCCTAAATGGTGGCCTATATTGAGCAAGGCAGGTAGATCAAACAGTTTCTTGCCCGTTGTGGAAAAAATAGGATACTGTATGTGAAGGCGTTGCGCGCCAATAAGCGTGCGAGTACTATCATCAAAAACGCCGTTGTTATCCATATCTATAGTTATTTCGTACTGGTCGTTTGGTTGTTCTTTTAACTTTAATGTAGGACTGTACGTGGGCCAATCTGCTTGTGTGTATGTGGTAATAAGATCCAGCTTGATGGCGTATATTTTGGTATTGTCCTCAAGACTATCGAGCAAACGCATGGTAAATCCTCTGGCAATCATTTCTTTAGAAGTCGCTTGTACGGGTTCTATGGAGCAATGGATAGATTGGCCGAATGTTGTTGTTATACAAGATACAACTATAAAATAGGGGATTAGGCGGTTGTTAAAGAGTAGATGCATTAGATAGGAAGTTTTGAGGTGGTAAAATAGCAGCAGTATTTGTTACAAAACACACAAATACTACTACTGCTTGAATAATAAATTTTAAAGGTCTCTGTACAAACGCACCTCGCCAACAACTCTATTGCCTGCATCAATACAACCAATAGCAGCTGTAGTAGCATTGGCAAATACGGCACAACCTACCGCACCAGGAGGGCAAGTTATGGAGCCGCCTAAACCATCTCCCCAAGCGCAAGTAATTCGATCCCAAGTTTGGTTGATATCCAACGGAATCCAATTCATAGTAGTCAATTCCTCTAGTAGTTCTTCCGATGCAGGAGGCAGCAATTTATCGGCTGCTGCTTCCGTGTAGATCAACAACTCTTTGGCAGTTTCAGGCATTTCGAGTGTCGCCAATTGTGCAGTAGCAGTAAAGCAAAAGCTACTGATTAATACAAATAATAAAATTAAATTTCTCATCTTTATCTAGTTTTGGGATGATAAAATGAAGTTATTTTTTACTTTTTTTAAAGGAGAGGGAGAAAAAGCTATTCTTTGGGAAGAAATGAACAACTTATAGTTTTGTAAGGCACAACGCCAAAAAATGGACGTTGTTTTTTAAATATAAACTAAAAAATAGACAAAAGCAAGTTTGGTAAGGCGAGTGCGGCTATATTTTTGGTATTAATAGACAATAGAGCAACCAACCACAGGGTAAAAGTAGGTTTTAATAGAACACGAAGCGCAGGTGAATTGCACGTGGCACGCCTTCAAAATTCAAGCCTTTTAGCTCAATAATTCCCTAAAAATTGCGTTCTTGTTGCAGGTCGGCCAAAAGCGGAACCACATTTAGCTATAGAACTTTTACCACTATTATGAAAGGTCAACAACTACTCTTCTTCTCAGCAGTCGTATGCTTTGCGTTTGCCTGTAATTCAGTGCGCTCCACCATATCCACCAGACTATTTTACGGGGTTTGGAAAGTAGATGCGTTTAAATTTCACGAAGGCGAGCGCACCCGCATTATGCCTGGCGAATACATGGGTTATCCCCAATACGAATTTACCAAAGAAGGCACCCGCATTAAAACGCTCAACGAAGAGCCTGCGCCACCACCCGAAAAAGTCGTGTACGAACTGCGCAACGACAGCATTATTTATCCTAAAAATTCAAAATTACCTGCGGTCAAGATTTTGAGATTGACCAAAGACAGCCTAATTTTGCGCAGCGAGAAACTGGATTGGCACTTATATCGAGGAGAATAAGAAACTAATTTATTTTTTGGTATAAAAATAGACTAGTACAAGAGGTAGCGCGTTGTTGCTAGTACGGCAGCCGTTGCTCAGAAAGGTGTCTATAAGAACGCCTGCGTTTTTAAAGCATTATTTTTCTACAATAGAAACATTGAAAACAAGCATCATGCAAACAACAATTAAACTAACACTATTATTGAGTTGCCTAGCGTTTTTGGGTGCGCTGTCTACCGTGCAGGCACAAGACAAAGACGATAAAAAAATTGCCAAAACGCTCACCAAGCAGCGCTCCTGGAAATGCAAAACATTGAGCATTGACGGGCGCGAGGTCAACGTACAGGCCATTGTAGGCGATGTAACGATGGACTTTTTTGTGCGCAAAGAAGAGAAAAAAGTTACCGTTACCGATAAGAAAGGCAATGAGAAGAAGAAAAAAGTAAAAGAAAAGGTTAATGTTTTTCAAATGCAAATGGGTGGAAACGACCGCATCTTCAACTACAACGTCAAGCAAGATTCCGTGCAGTTTATTGGTCTCAAAGGGTGGAACGACTACCGTGTAGTACGCGCCGACAAAGACGAGGTGGTACTGGAACACGTTTTAGACAACAGTTTGATGCGTTTGACAATGGTGCCCTACGAAGAAGAAAAATAAATCTTGTAAGGGGCAGGCCATCGAGCACAACCGACATGCCTGCCCCTTATTACTACACAGGCTATGTCTTTCTGAAAACCAACAGCCAGCGCGACAGCTCCACCAAGCCCAACGGCAACAACCAACTCAACCAAGCCCAAAGCACATAAACGTGTGACCCTCGCCAATTGCCATAATAAGCCCCCAGAAAGGAAAACAAGCGCAAAAAAAAGGCAGAAGTGGTCAGCGCAAA
>CAYUZF010000040.1:951-1336 GCA_964449615.1 uncultured Aureispira sp. | reverse complement strand
ATATACCAACCGTGCCGTTCCCAGTCGCCCGCTGTAGCCAGTTGCCAAGCGCGCCAAGTCGTCCATGCCCAAAGCAACGACAACAACACAAAACAGCAAATGCCCAACCACCCCCCCAGGGCAAAAAAAGCCATCACCAAGCCCGAAGGTGCCGCCAACCCCAAAATAAGCCCTACATAAAGTTGCCCCAATCGGCGGTGCCACGCTACCGCACGGCTACGCAGCCAAGGCCACAGTCCCAAGCCACCCAACAACAAAACTATAGGACTACTCAAAATATGAGCGTACAGCGCAGGCAAGAAATACACGTAGTGCGCCTGCCGACTTTGCAGAAAACCCGAAGGGGCTTCGTAGGGCGCAAAGTGGCGACTACCGCCCCAAGCCA
>CAYUZF010000040.1:0-892 GCA_964449615.1 uncultured Aureispira sp. | reverse complement strand
TAATAAAAATTGTGCGTTGTATTTTTCTACAGGAGAAAGCAGGGTTTCTACATTTTGTTGGCTAGGCGTATACCACGGCTCTTGCTCAAACCGCGTTTGCCATTTTTTATTTTTAAAAATATAACCGTGTCGGGCATAAATCTCGTTGCGCATCCAGTCCAAATCTTCTGCCGACAGGTGTTGTGTAACGGTGTAGGAGGCATAAGTGTCTTTGGGAAGGGCCTTGATTTCGGCTTCGCTAATCGGACGACCAAAACAGCCCTGCAACTGTTCGGGTTGCAGGCGGGTATATTGCGCCATAGCAAAATGACCGTTAGAGGGCAATAATTGTAATTTTCCGTTGGGTTGAATGTGGTAATAGCGGCGCATGGTTTGAAACTCGTACAGGCCTTCTGGGGTATGTTGTACTTGCGCTACTTCCAAGGTATCGCGCCCAATAAGCCGTACTTGTGCGGGCTGCGTACAAATGGGGCGTTGCTCCAAAGTCTGTAGCAAAATACTGTCGACAGGCTGGTAATATTGATCCACCGTAACAACGGACTGTTTTTCTTCGTGATAACTGCGCGCATCCACAAAGGATTGATCCAACGCGGTCAAGAGCGTTGGCGTAGAAGCGGGTAAGGCTTGAACGGATGCCTGGGCTTGTTCTAACCCCAAACTCCCTTCTCCGTACACCCAACTGGTATCGTATTCGGGAACGATGCCCAACTCGTACAAGTAAGAAGGCGCCACCAAAACACCGTGCCCCTCCGTATCGTATTCTGGCAACAACAACGCCGCAACGGCCGCAAATGGAACGACCGAAGCTTGTTCGGTATCAAATTTCCAGTGTTGCAGCAAATCTTTGGGTTGTTGGGCTAGGGGACGGGCTTCGCCGTTGCCGTAAAGCGCG
>CAYUZF010000039.1:14622-30296 GCA_964449615.1 uncultured Aureispira sp. | reverse complement strand
CTTGATTTTGGAAACAGAGGATATCCCCGACTCTGTTAGCCTCAATCAGATGAAAGAAAAAATTACCATAAAAGAAGAAAGTGGAAAAAATCAATTGATTAAGGTCGATGAAATACGAAAATTATTAAAATCGAATAATGATAAATTGACTTTGATTTTTGAAAGCGGAAAGACAGATGATGAATATCGAAAATCACTTCAAAAAAAACTAACCAATTATCATGTTTTCAATGTTCGGTGGATGCCAGAAATATGGATTTATCCATCAATAGAAACAGATAAAATTTTAGAGAAGAAAGAAGAAATTTATCAAGCAGCAAGTTCATTCCGAAAAGACGGAATTAGATTAATGAAGATTTTGGGCGAAGAGTATAATATAAATCCATTTGAAGGAAGAGAATTGTTTGACTTGAAGAGAAAAAGTAGAGACAATAAGCAAAGAGGAAAAGTAAATGAACAATGGAATTTTTGGTTTCATGGTGCTGAATGCCAATTTGAAAATCGAGTAACAGGTCAAATTGTAGAATTAGTAATTACAAACGGTTCTGAATTTGGAGTATTAGACAGCTACTTCTTTCTTAAATATTTAAAGACAACACCTGAATTTAAAGAATTGGCAAATTTCTTTTCAGATGATTCGAAAGCAGTAACAAAAGCTCTGAATCTTCTTGAGGATTTGGGTAAATTGTATAGAATAAATAACACCTCACAAAGAGGAATAATCGAAAAATGAATTTAAATAAAAAAGAAGACTGAGGCTAACAACGTATATAAAAAATTGCTGTTAAGTGCTTAATTCATTGGCTTTTTCATATTTTTAAGGTCAGAATTTGTCTGAAAATTTTCGCGTTTTAGCACGCAACTTTCCATATACCAAACACGTTTGAATCCATCCTCCCTTCGGTCGGATCGACTCGAACAGAGTCGGGAATGTCTTCGGCCTCCCCTACGAACGGCAGGCAATTAGAATAAACGACCTAAATCCGTTTCCAGAAAAAGGTTGTTCAATCTTAGACTGATGCTTTTGCCGTCAAAAATGGACGATAAAATTTCAGGTAAGCCAAGCACAAGTATATATTGAAAACCAAGACCATTATCCCAATGGGAGCAGCGGCAGGTTCCAAGATAGTATCGAACATAAAAATATTCAGCGATATTGGAAAAATTAGTATTAAAGCCAATGGCACAAATCTATTAATCACCAATAAAATTCCAACTATTATCTCGACAATTTTGACAACGGTAAACAGATATCCTGATGCGAGCAATGCACCAGCTAATGCCCCCGCTTCGGGTGATGGAGGTGGTAATTCGTAAAAACCAATAAATGGATTCAATCCATTGATGATGAAGTTTATCCCAAAAAGGATTCTTACGACTATAACTGCGTGTTTGTGAAATATCTTATCCATTTCTCTTTAATTTTTGTTTGTAAAATCTCTTTTAATAACCTCTTTTAAGGAAGTTGGCTTTTGCCCTGTAATTTTCTCTACCGTTTCGGTTGTGTAGTTAACCGAGTTGTTTTTAATCAGCGAGTAGATGTCAATCATTGCAGGAGCTACAAAATCGGGAACATTAGCCGCTTTCATAGCATTTGTGAATTCTTCCTCAGACGGATTGGGATAATGGACAGGTTTTCCCAATACCTCCCCAATAATCTTGGCAGCATCAAAGTGGCTCAATAGCTCGGGTCCTGTTAACTCATATTCTTTTTTCGAGTGGCCTGGTGCAGTCAAAACTTTAACGGCAACCCTTGCTATATCATGAACATCAATAAATGCTACTTTTCCCTCGCCAGCTACGTTGAAAGTTATACTGCGTTGTGTGATATTTTCGTATTCAAAATTTTTGAAGTTTTGAGCGAAGAAGGAGGGTAAAAGTATGGTGTAATCAAAATCGTTCTCTTTGATATAGGCTGATAAGCGGTCGTGGACATCCATTGAAATATTTTTACCCAAGCCCATACCACCACAATAGACTATTCTATTGATTTTGGTATCATGTTTCAAAAATTCAATAAAGGGTTTAACTAATCCGACAGCATCAGGATGCAACGGTGGCGCTAACAAGAAGACGCTGTCAATACCTTCTACAGCTTTCTGATAAGTTTCAGGATTTGAATAATCAAATTTAACCAAGTTGCTTTCATCTAACTCTTTAGCGCCTTCTATATTTCTAACAGCAGCTTTGAAAGGAACATCTCTCTCGTTTAAAGATTTTACTACAGCTGTTCCAACATTTCCTGTAGCACCAGTAACTAATACTTTCATAATATCTGTTTTTCCATTTAATATTTTCAATAGGGGCAAATTTCTAGAAAGTTCATTCTAAAAACGATTACCTACTTTTTTGTAGGTTGCATACTTATTCGTAAGTTAGTATCTTGGCCGTATGAAAAAAATGCACAGAAGCAACAAAGATTTATTAGTTCCAATATCTCAGGAAGAGGATATCAATTATTGTGGTGTTCGAGCGTTCCTCGAAATTATGGGCGGGAAATGGAAATTTCTAATCTACTCGACCTTGATTGAAAAACCTGTTCGATACAAGGATTTATTAGCTAAAATTCCACAAGCAAGTGAAAAAATGGTACTGACTTCGCTAAGAGACTTAGAAGCATGTAAAATCGTAGAACGGATTGTTTACCATGAAGTACCTCAACGAGTTGAATATGGAATTACAGCTTATGGGAAAAGCCTTCAACCGATTTTAAGAACGATAGAGACTTGGGGCAATGAGCACATTAATAATTACCCTGACACCATATATTTTGAATAAAAAACAGGCGAAACAGTAGTAAAATCAAAGCTTGTAACTTGTGTCAAACTTTGCGCTTAACCGAAAGTTTAGTGCTTCGAAATCGCCTACTTTTCATATGCTAAACGTTAGCTGCAATATGAAAAACTTTATCCGATGATTCGCTTTCTGTGATTTCTCCCCCATTCTGTCAATGCTACAAAGACAGTATCCAATGTTTGCCCATACTCCGTCAATTCATACTCTACCGTAATGGGATAAGTATCTTTAATTGTTCTTCTAACAATCTCATTCTCTGCTAAGTATTTTAAATCTTTAGAAAGCGTGCGTCCTGTAACTCTTGGGATGCTTCGCTTCAATTCGTTGAATCTCATCTTACCATTTATATAGAGGGAAGTCATAATTATGATTTTCCATCTTCCGCTAAGCAAATCCATTGCATCCATAATAGGAAGCAGTTTTTCGTTGCAATCAGTCTGATTGCTCATTCTAGATTCTATCATTGGTATACTGTTTTATACTGGTATACAAAAGTATACCATCGCGCATTGTATACCAAATATACTTAGTTTTGTTCCGTAACCAAAATAATCCACAAACAAATCCTTTGATCTAAGGAAGTTTAAGATTGCCTATTGGGGGACTACAGGTATCATCATTCTAATGGTGGGAATGGGGAGCTTCGCAGATATTTTTATACTAGACGCTTTGCGCGAGCGCATCATCCATCAAAGTTTCCCAGTTCACTTCCTGCCGTTCTTTGGAGTAACCAAACTATTGGCAGTTATTGTAATTGTAGTGCCCGCCTTAAAATGTCTCAAACTGCCTGCTTATGTAGGCTTGTTCTGGTATTTCTTAGGAGCTATCTATGCACATTTTCTGTGGGAGCTTCCGTTCAAACCACGTTTCCTGTTATTCTTTGTCTTTTCCTAATTATTGTCTCCTACCTCACTTGGAGAAAAATAGATAAAAAAATTTATAACAATTAAAATTCGTTTACAATGAAAAACATCCTAGTGTTTAATGCGACTGGTGCACAGGGCAACACCATTGCACAAAAATTAATGCAAGAGGGCAATCAAGTGATTGCACCTGCACGTTCGGAGGAAAAAGTCAGTCAACTGAAAAGTCAGGGGGTTGAGGGACATCTTACCGATTTCAGTACCTCTTCTCTTGCCCCGATTATTAAAAAAGCAGACCAAGTTGTATTACAGATACCAGCCGCCATTGCTCCCAACCAAATGGTGGAAATTTCAGAAAATGCGATGAGGGCAATTCAGGAAGCGGGCTATCCAAAAACGGTTTTTGTAATCAGCAGCACAATCCCCAAGGATACTACGGGAGTGTCTAGCGTGGATGCCCGCGTAAAAATGAAGGAACTTGCAAAAAAACACCTCCCTAAGACACCTATTTTGAGTTCTACCGAATATTTGGAAAACTTTTCTACGGCATATCGCGAGCCAATTTTAGAGCATAATATTATTCCTCAGACCATTCCTTCTGATAAAGCAGTAAATTATCTCTCTTGGCTAGATTTGGCAAAGTATGTGTCAGCCGCACTAAAGTCTGATAAGCTAGAAGGCAAAGTGTATCCTATTGGCGGTTTGGAAGGCTTATCAGGAGGTGATTTATCTGAGAGATTAGGTAAAATCTTAGATAAAAAGCTTATGTACGTACCCGTTACCTACGAGCAACAGGAACAAGCATTGACCCCATTTATGGGAGCAGCAGTTGCTAAAGATTATGCAGAATTTTATCAGTGGCAAGATGGTGACGGTGCTTACCTTCTTAACCCTGACACCTCTGAAATCAGAAATCTCTTGGGAGTAAATCTGGACTCTTTTGAAACTTGGGCAGAGCAAGCCTTCGAAGGATAAAACTGTGGCTAACACGGGGTATAAGCAACAGCGGTTTGGGTGCAAGCCTGAACCGCTTTTTCATTATAATCATGTGTATTTAAATCTGAAGAGTGATTACAAAAACCCGCTACTGCCCATACACTAGGCTGTTAGCAGTAATTAGAAAAAATGAAAAATGAGCAATGTCCAATTTGTTATTCAGAACTTGAAGTGAAATATTTCGCTCCTTGTGACGATTGTGGAAATTTGGATGAAGAAACAAATCATTTCAAAGAAAATATGCATAAATACAACATATATGAAATATACAATGGACTAAAGTTGCAATTATGCAATTTTTGTGCTGTAGACTTTGGTTCATATAAATCAGAATATCTTGGATTTCCAGATAATATACGAATCGGGTTTGAAGATTTTAGTTTTGTATCTTCTGTAGATAATCCCTCCGTTCAGAAAAGTAAATTTTGCCCTGAATGCAATAAAGGACTGAAATTCCTTACATTTCTTATAGATTTGAGAGGAATTATCAATAATGAAAACATCCAATGAGAGATAGGGGGTGTAAATATCAAATTAAACAAGAACTTCTCAAGTAAAATTGGGAGATAAAAACCATAAATTCAAATTCTGAATGGTGGGATGATGAATGTTGGATAATATAATATAAATATGATGCGAAATTATCATTTTGCTTGTGCTTCATAATTGACCCAATCTTTGAAGGGCAAAGAAAGGACAAAGAATTTATGAATTAAAAGCATCAACAAAATTTCCTAAAAATTGGAATGATGATGAAACTGAAATTGCTTCGATAAGTATGACGACAAGGAAATTTGAAGAGAAACTTAAACTATTTACCGAAGATTTAAAGAAATTCAAAAAAGAAAAAAATACTACCAACAATGGCTAAAAGGTTCATAGCTCAGCGTTAGCCTTTATTATGCACAACCAATATAAAATTTAGTTTAAATTTTATGTTTAGTCGTACTTAAATTCAAAAACAATGCAATATCACATTTACTTATTAGCACTTATTGGATCGATTTTAACGGCAAATCATCATGCAGTTGCACAAACGACCGAGTCCCAAACGGAGCAATTTCAAAATCGAATAGTGGATTCCATATTTTCTAAAACTTTAGGTGAAAGCCGTGACTTTTGGGTAAGATTACCAGATAATTTTCAGCCAGATAACGATGAAAAATATGCTGTGATTTATCTAATGGATGGATTTTCACTAGAAAGCACTTTGGAAGCTGTTTATGGTAATTACTGGGGGCATTACCTCCCACGTATGATACTTGTTGGGATTTCTAATCGCGGCAACCGAACAAGGGATTTAACTACTTCGCAGATGAAAACGAGACGCGGTAGTGCAATGGATCATGAAACTGGAGGTGCAGAAACCTTTACTAAATTTATGGAAGAGGAACTCATCCCATATATTGATAGTAAGTATCCAACTACGGCCTATCGTACCTTAATTGGGCATTCTTATGCTGGTTTGTTTACTATAAATATGTTGGTTAATCATAAACATCTCTTTCAAAACTATATAGCTATAGATCCAAGTTTGGATTGGGACGATCAAAGATTATTGAAGGAGGCCAAAGAAAAGCTGAGTACAGAAAGTTATGAAGGCAAATCCCTTTTTGTGTCTTTAGCAGCAGAGCAGTTACATATGTGGAATGAAGAAATAACCATGGAGAATGTTGTGGATGACTCTTCAGAATTTACTTTGTTTGCGCGTTCAATTATTGAGTTTTCAAATTATACTAAATCTCAAAAACAGAATGGACTAAATTTTTCATGGAAGGTTTATAATGACGATTTGCATGGTACAGTTCCTTTACCATCAATAAGAGATGGATTGATATTTCTCTTTGAATGGTATCAGTTTAAGTCTCCGCAAAAATACAATAACCCAGAAACCCCTTTAGAAGAATTGGTTTTGCTATTGAAGGAGCAGGAACAAATCTATACCGAACACTTTGGTGTTCCCACTGCACCAATGGTAGACGAAATGTTAAATGGCTATGGCTATATGAATATGCAAATGGGACAACCCAAGAAGGCGTTCCTGTTTTTTGAAATGAATATTAAGTATAATCCAACAAGTGCAACTGCTTATGATTCAATGGCCGAATACTACGAATCTCAAAATGACAAAGAGAATGCCTTAAAATACTTAAACAAGGCTTATGAAATAAGTGGTGCCGATTACTACAAAGAAAGAATTGAAGCGCTAAATAAAAAGTAACGAAAGGCTAAGTAAAGTGTATAAGAACACCTAGAAACGCATTTTACACTAATCGTTGAGCGTGCAATGCCCGACAGGTTTAGGTGCGCACAGTAACGCCCTGACCGATCTAAATGCGATTGATGTCCGTTTGTTTGCCAATAAAGACGAACTACTAACAGGCGACAACTAGCATTGAGTATCGCCTTTGCAACCAACTAAAAAAGCAGCTTCCACAAAATGGAAACTGCTTCTGAAATCACAGGGGCTGTCTACGACCCCATGTAATCCTTACTCTTGGTTGTTGGTGCAAAGTAAGTGTAAATTCTTATTGATTCTTCTTAACGTCTGTCACTGGCAATAGTGCGCTGGTAACGTACGGTTTGGTTATTGGGTACAGTCAAATCATCTGCGCCTGAACTACCAGCACTGGTAAACGCACTGTTTAAAGGATCACTAATGGTATTGGCGTTGTTCTCACGGGATGCCCCGCCGCTACGGATTATTCTACGCCCGTCAACAGTATTAAGCGGTTGGTTGGCAACGCTGCTGTTACCAGCATTATGAACGGTTATTACACCTTGATCATTAACGGTGTTGACATCAATGTCTGCGGAGGTTCTCCCGTCACCTGTTACCGTTACTTCATTGACGCCGTCTAGCTCATCTTGTGTAATTACAAACAAACCTGCGCCTGTTGTGTTGACCTCGTCAACACCCTCTTCGGTGTCTAATAGGGTGCCACCAGCAACATTGTCGTTGCCATCGATGTTTCCATCATTATCTATAATTGTTCCGTTGTTGAGGGTTGTTCGTTCATCTTGGGGGCTGATTAACTCGGTTTCGCTGCAAGAAGAAAATCCTATCAAAAGCATTAGTGAACTGAGTAGTATTAATATCGTATTTCTCATAATGTAGTGTATGTGTATTTTGTGATTCAAGGCCAGCCAATATCGGGGCACTCGTAGGGGGAAGCCTATGTACTGGTAACAATTGCTAAAAACTTGCTTCCGATCGTTTGCAGGACTATCTTACAGTTGCAACCAACTTAGATAATCTGTATGGGATAGCATCTATTTCCATTTGATGCTGAGCAGTAATAAAATCATGTTGTGTCGTTTTGTCTGTTGTGGCTAGTCGTAAGTGTTTTCAGTGTTAGAAAATAAAAATTGAATTATAGCCTGTCATTGGCACCATTACTTAAAAGAAAAATAAATAACTTCTTCTGTGCTTAGTATACTACCGCGACATCTTACTTTATTTAAAACGCTTAAACCATAATAATTGTTTAAATAAATAGCACATTTCTAACGACTTTCTTTCTTATTTATCAAGGTTTTATTTTCATAAAACAACTCCTTACCCTTATAGAATCATTTGTAATACCTCTATAAATCAGCTACTTATTCATTATATACTAAATTACACTATAGATAGATCAAGATTGCTAATAAATTCTACCGTGTCACAAAGTAAATTCTTTTCTTTAAAAATTAAACCTCCTACTCTTCTTCCTTTTGTACCGCCCATACCGCTTTTTCTTTTGGAGTTTTCGGTGATTTACTACTGAAATTCTTTATCTGGACTAATTTCTAATAAAATTATCTTGCCGAAAAAAATACCTTCTGTTTCCTGTTTGTTTGCCGATAAATAAAAATAAAAAGCAGCTTCCACAAAATGGAAACTGCTTCTAAAAACATAGGGATTATCCCTATGCCATGCTGGTTCTTCGTGTAACTATAAATACTTATTATTTACTAAACTACAGGAACCCACATAGCGGCTGTTTGGTATGGCTCCTACTGATTAGTCGTTGTCGTTGTCATCGTCGTTGTCATCATCATTGTCATCGTCGTTGTCGTTGTCATCATTATCGTCGTCATCGTCGTTGTCGTCGTTGTCATCATTATCGTCGTCATCGTTGTCATTATCATTGTCATTATTGTTGTCGTCGCCATAACCATAGTCGACATCAACATCTCCACTCCCACCTGTAGTATTGCCGTCGGTGTCTGCTGTATTTATACCGTCGTCTGTATTAATGGAAGTATCTACGTCTGATTGCTCTGTTTCTGGTTCAATTGACTCGTTCTTTTCGCAAGCTGCAAAAGTAAATAATAGCATAAAGGTACTTAGTAATATTAGAATCGCGTTTTTCATGATCTGTGTGTGTGTGTTGTAAATTATTTAGAGTGTTAAAGAATATAGTTCTATTCTAAAAAGTCAAAACAACCAACATTAATGCTACCGTTAATTATAACATTTGGCATCAATTATTATTAAGATGTCTTGTACTATTAATAACGCCTAAACCATGACAATTGTTTATATAAACGATACTTTTCCCACAGCATTTTTATACTTTTTCTAGTGATTTATTTTCGTAAAAAAAACACAAAAAAGTACTTTAAAAACCACAAACAACTCACTACAAACCGCTTACACACTTAAAATAAAATTAAATTTCCTACTAACAAAATCATGTGCAAGTAAAAGCCCAGTCACAAGATCAATTATTTTCAATTAAAAATTAGTTGTAAAAATGCCTTATTCTTCTTCGTTTCGAGCTTCCTCTTCCAGTTTTTGCAAAGCCAATTCTAGTTCTGCGGCGGTGGTGGTTTGCCCGATGCGCTGCGCGCCTTTTATCAACGGTTGGTAGTAGGGAATGCGGGTATCGGCAGGCGCTTGCCAGTTGTGGAGTATTTCTTGAGCGCGTTCTAAGGCCAAACGCTGTTGGGGATGTTGGTCGTGGGGCGTATCTAGCAGGTGCGTTAAATAGATGAGCTGGTATTCGGCTGTTTTAATAGCGCGCAATTGCGGCGAAAGCAGATCAAAAAAAGCAATTTTGGAATGCGCCATGCCCAATTCTCTGTAATAAGCTTCGGGGTGCTCGGCGTTGACTTCTTGGGGCAGGTTGCCCATCATAAAACGGCTTAACATAGGATTGATGGTTGCCAAATAACGCACTTGGCGAATGACAACATTGGCATCGGTACTTTTTTGTAATTTTCCCAATACGTACTTTTCAGCGGCGGTATAATCCTCTTGGGCAATGTACTGCTCGATTAGTTCGTCTTCTAAAGTAGCGTCTTCCAAATGCCCAAAATAATTGAGCCAAGCTTGCGCCGATTCCAATTGATGGTTTTTAATAAACTCTTTATAAACAGCTACATCCAATTGGTCGCGGTTGATGCGCCCTTTTGGATCTTGGTACCCTGCTTCAATTTTCTCATTGGCTGCTGCCATCCAGCCCGCAAATGCCGCCGAATTGGACACAAACCGATGTTTCAGCTCGTCGCCTTTGGTTCCGATTGTTCCCGCCCTTTCAATCAAGGTATGTCCTTTCCAAGTAATTTCCCAAAACAGCGCCGCATCGGGCGATTCTAAATATAGCTGCATACTCCGTTTCTTATAGTGTCAATTGATAATCTAATCCCTCTGTTCGGAAAACACGCTGCAAGGCTTGTTGTTGCAACAAATTGGCAGGCGTATCTACCAGCCACCGCTCCTGCTCAAATAAAACAACACGGTGGGCGAACTTTAAAGCAATTTCTAATTCATGCGTAGCTAAAAATAACAATTTTTGTTGATCAACCGCCAATTGTTGTAGGGTTTGGAAAATTTTCACGCGGTTTACAAAATCCAAATGCGCCGTGGCCTCATCCAGCAAAATCATAGGCGTATCTTGTGCCAGTGCCCGCCCCAGCAACACCAATTGTTGTTCGCCATCGCTGCAATCCGCTAAATACTTATCGCGCAAATGCCCAATGCCCAAGCGTTCTAAAATCTGCTCCAAAAATACCCGATCCTCTGCTTTTAATCGCCCCCAAAAATCCAAATAAGGCTGCCTTCCCAATGCCAACAAATTATACACCGTTAAATAAGGCGTTTGTACCCGCTCGGTAGTCACAATACTCAACAATTTGGCGAAAGCCGATGCTTTATAGCCCTGTATATCGTCACCGTGCCAACAAACCCGCCCTGCCTGTGCAGGAATCCAACGCCCCAACGTGCGCAACAAAGTAGTTTTGCCACAGCCATTGCGCCCCAGCAACACCACCAATTCCCCTAGCTCAAAACTCGCCTGCAAAGGCACTAAATTCAAAACCCGCCCCTGCCCTATTTGTAAAGCCTCTAATGTCAACATTTCTTTTTTTTACAAAGATAACGCAATTTTAAGAACGTCCTGATTGGCTCTAAAAAGTAAAGCCCTGTGTTACTTATAGCGTAGAGCCGAAGCGCACAGTTCCCAACAATGCGTACCGCCACAGCTTAATTCCCAAAAAGACCACCAACAATAAACCGCCGTAGCCCAATGTAACGACCCAAGTGGTTGGATAGGCCATCGGCTCCCACAAACGCGCTCCAATGACCTCGAAAAGCGACCACGGATTGGTCCAAAGATCCCAACTGTTGAAGCGCAAAAAACGCCCCAAATAAATCCCAAAACCAGTTAAAAACAGCAGCAGCGTTAAAGAAATGCGGGTTCCCCACAGACCCAAATAGGGTTTCACCAAATCCTCTATTGCAAATAACGTAGCATAGAAACCAACCAAGCCCGTAATAGAATAGGTCACAATTAACAAAATATCCAACCACAGCAACTCCGAAGAACTCGACCAGTGCAAATGGCACAAATCCGTGATTAAATAAGGCGCATTAGGAAGAAAAAGAATGGTCAAGCCCAAAAATAAGACCACCAATAGCTTAGGCGCTTGCCACCGTTGCAAAAAAGTCGCCGTTTCTATGCCCACCCAGGGCAACAGAGCTAAAAATAAGTTGGTTACTAAGAACAAATAATACAATTGCCCCGTGTAGTAAACCCGCAGAGCGCTTAAACTGAAACAAAACAGCACCAAAAGCGTCAAAAAAGCAGCAAAATAAACCACCCGCCTTTCCAAAAAGTTATTCCATCGTTCTAACATAATTTCTTTGTTTTAAAACACGGTTTTCAATTACTTTGAATTTCAAAGTTCTTTGCTAATATAGCATGCTAGGTTTAATAAAAGAAGGCCAGCGCGGTGCTGGCCTTCTTTTTTAACAGTTTTATAACGAGTAACCTCATTTTGCGAAGTTGTTAAGGAAGCGTGGGATCTTCTTTTCCCAGCCAACGCCAAATATTGGCGCACCAAATATCTTGCTGTTCTTCTTGGGTAATTAGCTGCTGCGCTAGGGCATCGTCCAGTACTTTTCCAGGATAAGAATTGGGGACGTTTTCCATTTCGCCCAGCGGATAGGGATCGTCCAAGCCCGCCACAATTTGCCCAACTCCACAGCGTTTGCGCAGCAAATCAAAGGTATCCACATCGTGTACCAACGTATCAAAAAAGAGATTGGGGTGTCCCAATGTGGCCGCGGGCGACGCCGCCCCTTCAAACAAATCGGGCCGTCCCTTATAGCCCTGCATCCGCCGCCCAAAATTGGCTTGCCCCAACATACAACCGTGCGCAAAACACGTGCGGATCTTCGGAAAGCGGTTGGGAATGTTGAGCAAAGTGTACAAGTGCAGTGTATCCGCTGTTTGTGCCATCATCCATACCAAATGAAAGCGCCAAAACTGGTCTTGCAACGCAATCATTTTCTGCCCGTCGTAGGGATGAATTTCCAGCGCCAAGCCATACTGGTTGGCCAATTCATAAATCGGGTCTACGCTAGCATCCGCTACCGAAGTCCACTGCTCTTGTGCATTCAAGAAATGCGTGGGCAAGCACAACAACTCCAAGCCATGCTGCTCCACACAACGTTCTATTTCGCGCAGTGCATCGTCTATGTAGCGCGGCTGCACCACAAAACCCGTGGTAAATTCTCGCGGGTACTGCGCCTGCACACTTGCATTAAAATCGTTCTGAAATTGCAGTGCTGCTTGAGCATCCGCCCGTTGCCAACCGTTGGCGTAAAGCTGCGAAAGATTGAGTATTACGCTGTGCTGTATGTCATTGGTTTGCATCCAAGCGCGCTTTTCTTCCAAGAAAAAACTCGGCGCAGTAATCGGGCGCGACCAGTTTTTCTGCCGCATGAACCGTTTGTCCGCATCAATCCAAAACAATTCTTTTTCCTTCATAAAGGCGGGAATCTGTTGCGGTTCGGGCAATAAATGGCCGTGTCCGTTGATTTTTTTCAGTGGCATGGTTGGTTCGTATTGGTGAATAAAAGCGAGGCCAAAAGATACAGTTTATTTATCGCTGCACCAATGTTTCGCAATGGCATCCGCCTGCCCATTACAACAAAAACGGACTCTTAGGAGATTCTGGGAACGTTTTGTAATGGTAAAATTACTGTTGGTGAAGCTATCTTTTTTGGATTTTTTAGGCCTTTAGAAAGTCTATTTATTTTAATTTTATTGTTATTAGAAGTATCTTCCGATACTTTTCCAACTTGCCACCACCATACGCCTATGCAACCAAACTTCCGCGCCCAATTTCAGGCTTTTTTACAACTGCCTGATCTTTTTGAAGGGCGCTTGCAACCACCTTACCCGCCTTTTCTTACTACAAACTCTTTAGAACCATCCGAGGAAGTTTTACAAACTTGGCAAGCCAACATTTCTCCTACACTAGTCCTGGGAAAGCGAGTTGAATATTTTATGCGCTACTATTTGCAGGCGCAGAAGGCTTATTCCGTACTTGCACACAATTTGCAAGTAGTTGTGGACAAACGCACAATCGGGGAATTGGATTTTTTGTATGTGAATACGGAGCAGCAACAAATTTACCACTTGGAGCAAGTTTTTAAATTCTATATTTATTATCCAGCGGCGGGCACTGATCTAGCAGCGTGGATTGGCCCCAACAACAAAGACCACTTGGTACAAAAATTAGAAAAGCTGTATCAAAAGCAATTCCCATTGTTGCGGGCAGCTGCTACACAGGCGTTGTTGCAACAAAAAGGTATTGTTACCCCCAATATTCAACCACAATTGAGTTTCAAAGCGGCACTTTTTACGCCCTGGGGGGCGCATTTCCCTACTGACAATTCTGTTAATTCTGCTTGCTGGCGGGGCTTTTGGCTAGCTTGGGCGGTTTTTTTGCAGCAAAACTGGAAAGAACACCAATTTTTTATTCCCTCTAAACAAAATTGGGGGACAACGCCTACCCAACAAACCACTTGGTACAGTTTGTCCGAACTCTTACCTGTTGCAACGTCTTGGCTAGCGCGCAAAAAAGCGCCTTTGTGTTGGGTGAAGACACCCGCAGGCACATTTTTAGAGTTGTTTCTATTGTGGTGGTAATGGGATATTTGACGCCCGCCTGATACCTTTACGCTATATTCTTTGTATCTTTGCGGCAACGCCGAACACTCGGCCTACATTATAAAACAACTTTGTAGAAAAATTATAGGTATGCAGAATCCAACCATTGATAGACCCGAATTTAAAAAAGCGGCAAGAACCGATCAATATGCAGGGCATGATTATTATGATTTGGAAGGTCTATTGACCGAAGAACAAAAGATCGCGCAAGTATCTACGCGGGAGTGGGTAAAAAAGGAAGTAAGTCCAATTATTGAAGACGCTTACGAGCGTGCTATTTATCCTAGACACCTTTTGTCGGGTTTGGGTGAATTGGGTGCATTGGGGCCAAGTTTGCCTGTAGAATACGGCTGCGCTGGTTCGGATGAAGTTACGTATGGCTTGATGATGATGGAATTGGAGCGCGGTGACTCGGGTATTCGTTCGGCGGCTTCGGTACAGGGTTCTCTAGTGATGTACCCTATTTATAAGTACGGAAGCGAGGAACAACGCCAAAAATACCTCCCTAAATTGGCCAGCGGTGAAATGATCGGCTGTTTTGGTTTGACGGAACCCAACTCTGGTTCTGACCCAGGTTCTATGACTACGAACATTCGCAAAGATGGCGATTATTACATCTTGAATGGTGCTAAAATGTGGATTACCAACTCTCCCATTGCTGATGTTGCCGTAGTTTGGGCGAAAGATGAAGAAGGTGTTGTACGCGGTGTTGTTGTGGATATGGACACAGAAGGTTGCTCTGCCCCCAAAATTGAAGGAAAACTGTCGCTTCGTGCTTCCATTACAGGCGAATTGGTGTTTGAAGATGCGCGCATCCATAAGTCCCAGTTGCTACCGAATGTAAAAGGTTTAAAAGGGCCTCTATCCTGCTTGACCAAAGCGCGTTACGGCATTGCTTGGGGCGCTATTGGCGCGGCTATGGATTGTTACGATTCTGCGTTGCGCTACTCGTTGGAGCGCGAACAGTTTGGCAAGCCCATCGCTGGTTTCCAGTTGACACAAAAAAAATTGGCCGAGATGATCACGGAAATCACCAAAGCGCAATTGTTGGCTTGGCGCTTAGGAACCTTGTTCGATCAAGGCAAAGCAACCCCCGCACAGGTTTCTATGGCAAAACGCAACAACGTGCATATGGCGCTAGAAATCGCTAGAGAAGCGCGGCAGATCCACGGCGGTATGGGCATCACCAACGAGTATCCTTGCATGCGCCACATGATGAATTTGGAAACCGTATTGACGTACGAAGGCACGCACGATATCCACCTTTTAATTACGGGCTTGGATATAACGGGTTTGAATGCGTTCAAATAGAGCGTCAACAACAACATGCTCATCAAAAAAGGCTTTTACCGAGAGGTAAAAGCCTTTTTTGATGGCTCGATGGTTTGTTGGTTGTTAGTCCAATACTTCGAGCAGTGTTATTTCATAAATTAAGATAGAATTGGCGGGTACATCGCCGTTTTTCTGGTTGCCATAGCCCAAACTCGGTGGAATATACGCCTTGATGGTTTGGTTTTCTCGCATGACCATGAGCGCGCTGCGCATACCTGGGCGCACACTGCTTTGGGTC
>CAYUZF010000039.1:11960-14612 GCA_964449615.1 uncultured Aureispira sp. | reverse complement strand
GTCACTACAATCGGTTCGCTTGCATAATCTTCAAATACGGTTCCGTCGGTAAGTTTTCCGATGTATTGTATTTTTAAACGTTGGTCGGTTGCACCAATGGGCGCGCCTTCAATATCTCTTAAAATTTCATACTGCACACCGTTGTCTAGCACCCGTACTTTTGGATTGGTACGGTTGCGTTCCATAAAGGCGCGGTTTTCACGCGTTTTTATGGCCGATTTATCGCCTTGCATTTCTTTGTATTTTTGCATGACAATCGCCTGTGCTTCTTCTCTGCTTGCCACTTGGCCACGATCATAAAACACCGCTTTTATACCCTCTAAGAAGGCGTTTAAATTGCCCTCCGATGTCGAAACGCCGTACGTTTTCCAATTAGAGCCAATCAGCACTCCATAAGCGTAGCCAATACTTGAAAAATCGAAGTTGTCGTAGTTGTAGCCACTAGTTGTTTTAGAAGCTTCTATTTTATCTCCCATGGTTTGCACTACTTTCTCAGCATCAGCCTCCGTCATATTGCTGCTGCCATTGAGATGATCTTTGATTCCCTTGATAATGGATTGCATGGGCATACGGCGATAAGGAATCTTACTATCCTCAAATTCATAACCCGTCATAATCCCATAGTTGTAGGTAAATTGGTCTTTGCTATTGGTTTGGGCTTGGGCGTTTAAAGTGAATAAAAATAGGCCTATGGCCACTATTAATGTGCTTATTTGTTTCATTTTCAGTAGTTTGTTTCTCGTGCTTAAGGATCCTACTACCTACCCAAAAGGCTGATCGAAAAGGGATGATTGAAGAATTGGTAGTGGTGTTGTTCTACTTTATTAACAATAAATTCCCTCTGTTGTTCTACTTGAGTGACAACACTAGTGTCCTATACTTAGCAACTCTAACTCAAATATCAGAATAGAATTACCAGGAATATTGCCTGACGGGCGTTCTCCGTATCCCATTACTGGTGGCACCACTATGCGGTATTTATCGCCAACGACCATTAGCGGCACCACACGTTGCCAAGCTTCGATTAAGTTATTTAATTTAAACGTAGGCGGCTTGCCCTTGCCCAATGAGCTGTCAAATACTTTTCCATTGATCAATTTACCTTCGTAGTGTACCGTTACCCAATCCTTACCCGTAGGGTGTACGTTGCCGTGTCCCTCTTCCAGTACTTCGTAGGAAAGTCCATTGCCCAGCGCTTTTACCCCTTGTTTTAAGGTGGTTTCTCTCAAAAACTTCTCGTTGGCCGCACGTTGTTGGGCGGCTTTTTTCTTTTTAAATTCTTCTAATTTGCTCATTGTTGCTGTGTTTTTCGTTCCATTTTTGGGGGTTGTTTGTAATATAATTAGAAATGTTTTGGTAAGCTCGATTATTGCGAATAATGTGCTCGTAATAGCGCCCCTGCCAAGCAAAGTCAGGTAACAATTGCCGCGCGTTTTTGGTTACGCCTACTTTGAAGCCGCGAATAATAGAAGCTAGGTTTTTGGACTGTGGTCCAAATTTATTTTGTCGGGACGCAAAATCTTGCGTCCCGACAAAATCTTGCGTCCCGACAAAATCTTGCGTCCCGACAAAATCTTGCGTCCCGACTGGGAAATCGGGCTGCCCCCCTTCCGATTTATTAATAACGACAATGCCATGCATGTGATCGGGCATAATAATATGCGCTCCCAATTCTACGAAGGGAAAATGATTAGGAATTTCGTGCCAACAAGAATTGGCAATGTGCCCCAAAGCGGATAAGTGCATTCGTCCCGCTACCACCTCTCCAAAAAAGTGTTGGCGATTTTTGGTACAAGCGGTAATAAAATAAGCGGCATTCCAGCCGTAGTCCCAGAAAGGAAGGCGAAGCGAGCGTCGGTTGTGGCGCAGTGGATCATAGGTCATTCGCAACAATAGCGTTTATTAGTTGATAAGATACAATGAAACGCTTATACGCAGCCTTTGGAGAATTGATTCATCAAGACGCTAAAATTTTATTAAAAATCCTTAAAATACATCAACAGCGCAACAAAGCCAGCCTATGAAAAAATCTAACTATTACGTTACTCCTTACTAGTTATATTGAAGGAATAAAGCTGTTGCAAGAGGCCAAGCAAAACATAGAAGAAAAGATTGCCAATTATGAAGAAGATCCTCGTTAGCACAATAGTATCATTAGCAGTTCTGTTGAACCTACCTTCTTGCAACAATGCCCAACAGCTACACACATTAGAACAACTATCGCTACTACAACAAGAAGACATTAAACCTTATTTAGTAATCAGCAACAACTTTGAAGTAGATGCAAAAGAAGCAATGGAGCAGATACAGCGATCTCCTAAAGTACAAAAAATGCTAACCGACCCCCAAAATACACTCCTCATAGAAAAATTTCCCACTTTAGCAGCTCCTTTTTTCGTAATCAATATTCGTCAATCTTGAAACGGTATGCTGAAGCGTTTAGTCGCTTTTCGTGTACACGCTCAAACAAAAGTAGTCCATGTAGAAACGCCTATTTTTTCAGAAGCATATAACAATGGCATCTTTGAACAGCCTTTTCGACAATGGGAAATAGAATAAAAATGCGCTACTCCCAACTGGCAGTAGCGCATTTTTAATTTACAGCTTCAATTCCTATCCTTTACGCATAAACCGTCCCTTCATACAGCCCCA
>CAYUZF010000039.1:11299-11950 GCA_964449615.1 uncultured Aureispira sp. | reverse complement strand
TTCATCGTAGGTCATCAGTTTGTCCAACATACCGTTGGGGCCAATTTCGATAATGCGGTTGGCAATGGTTTGCGTAAACTCGTGGTCATGCGAAGTGAACAACACTACCCCTGGGTAGTCGATCAAGGCTTCGTTGAGTTTGGTAATCGACTCCAAATCCAAGTGCGAAGTCGGCTCGTCCAAAATCAACACATTGCCCTCTTCCAACATAATCTTAGACATCAAACAGCGTACCTTCTCCCCTCCTGATAATACATTGGATTCCTTCTGTGTCTCCTCTCCAGAGAACAACATTCTACCCAAAAACCCGCGAATAAACGTTTCGTCTTTCTCCTCGGAGTACTGGCGCAACCAATCCACCAAGTTCATATTGTTGCTAAAGTATTTGTTGTTTTCGTTGGGCAAGTACGATTTGGTAACGGTAACGCCCCAATCTACATCGCCGCTGTCGGCTTTTACCTCATCTTCGCCCGCTAAAATCTGCAGCAATTTGGTCACGGCCAACGAGTTTTTGGAACGAATAGCAATTTTGTCGCCTTTCTCTACTGTGAAGTTGAGATTGCTGAACAATTGCGTGTCGCCTAGTTTTTTACTCAACTGGCTCACCGACAACACTTCGTTGCCAATCTCGCGGGTTTGTTTAAAGATAAT
>CAYUZF010000039.1:8204-11289 GCA_964449615.1 uncultured Aureispira sp. | reverse complement strand
GGTCCTATCGGGCGCGAAGAAACCGACAACTCGCTCAGATCCAATTTTTCCAATGCTTTTTTGCGGCTAGTCGCCTGCTTGGCTTTAGAAGCGTTGGCCGAGAAGCGTTGAATAAAATCCATCAACTCCTTGCGCTTTTGTTCGTTTTTCTTGTTTTTATCGGCCTGCTGGCGTGCCAACAACTGGCTCGTTTGGTACCAGAAAGTATAGTTACCCGTAGACAAACGAATTTTTTTGTGATCCACATCAACAATGTGTGTACAAACCGCGTCCAAAAAGTGGCGGTCGTGCGATACCACAATTACCATATTCTTAAAATCAGCCAAGAAATCTTCCAACCACATCACAGTTTCCGCGTCCAAGTCGTTGGTAGGCTCATCCAAGATTAGAATATCGGGATTGCCAAACAACACCTGCGCCAACAACACCCGTACTTTTTGGTTGGTGTTCAACTCACTCATTTTTTTGTGGTGATCGGCTTCTAATACCCCCAAGTTGCTCAACATGGTAGCCGCATCGCTCTCCGCGTTCCAGCCGCCCATTTCTTCAAACTGCTCGTTCAACTCCCCTGCGCGAATGCCATCGGCCTCGCTAAAATCTTCTTTTAAGTAAATATTGTCTAGTTCGGTTTTGGTTTGATACAAACGGTCGTGGCCCATGATTACCGTATTTAGTACCGTATAGTCGTCGTAAGCAAAGTGGTCTTGCTTTAAAACGGCCATCCGCGCATCTGGCTCTTTGGCTACATTTCCTTGAGTCGACTCAATTTCTCCCGACAAAATCTTCAAGAACGTTGATTTCCCCGCTCCATTGGCACCGATGACCCCGTAGCAGTTGCCTCTGTTAAATTTAATATTCACCTCGTCAAACAATACACGTTTTCCGAATTGCAAAGATAGATTACTAACTGTTAGCATATTAATTACTGTCTATTATTGGGAAGTGCCTGCCAAACTGGCCTTAGCCTCCACACTTTTCGTATTAAAATTCATGCAAAAATAGTGATTTTTAGGCAAATTATTAAAAATCATTCTGAATTAATCCCTGCTTTTTACCCAACGCTTATATTTATTGTTGATAGAGTGACAATGCGTTATCTTTGAGCGACGCGTATTTTTCACTTTTTTTTTACAAAACCAACCTTTTCTATGAGTCCCGTTCCTGCGGTTATTTTATTAATGATTGTTTACATGGCTTCTCTAATTGGGGTAACCATGCCCCACCAGCAAGCTTGGTTCTTGTATTATACGCCCTATTTTATGCTTCTCAATGCTTTGCTGTTGCTGTTTTATCAAAAACACAAAACAACTGCATGGGGACTTTTTTGGGGAAGCTGTTTGCTTTTGGGAACTGCGGTAGAATTGAGCGCTTTGCACACTGGCGCTTTGTATGGCAGTTACACATTTGGCGAAAGCTTGGGATGGAAAGTAATGAAAATGCCTGTAGTAATGCCGCTGTATTGGTTGGTAGTTGTACACAGTACCGCCGTGGTAGCAGCCCGTTTTATAACAAAACCACTAGGTAGATTACTGTTGGGAACGTTTTTATCGCTGCTTTTGATGGTGCTAATACATTTGGTAGCGCCTCGTTTGGATTTTTGGACGTTTGAAGCGGGGGCGCTCTGGCGGGCAGTGTTGGTGCAGGGCTTGGTTGTTGCGCTGTTGCAGTACTTGTTTGTGCGTTGGCGGGTGTCTAGTGAGAATGCGGTAGCGGGGTATGTTTATGGAGGGTTGTTGATTTTCTTTGTGGGCGTGGTAAGCTTTCTGCAATAGTTTTTTTTATAAAAAAGTAGCGACTTTAGGCAGCAAAATTGTGCTTCATGCTGTTTCTATATTAGCGAAGTCCTCTTGCCTGTTTTATCCACCATTTCCTTGCGACTCAATCGTATTTATGACACCACTGTACACAAACATTTTTTTACCAATAAGTAAACTAAAAACTAGTGGTTGTGAACAGATTGTTGTTAATTCTATCCTGCCTTTTACTCATGGGGGCAGTTTGTACGGCTCAGAAAAAGCCCTTTTTTGATAAAGTTGGTTTAAAAACTGAAGTGTTCGGCTCTCATTTGGTGGCATCCCACACCTACATGAGAGAATACGGCACTTTTGCAGGGCTGCGGTTCGGTGTTTTTGGTATGCGGCGTCTGTCAAAAAAATTATATGGCCGTGTGGGTATTTTATTCAGTTTTCGGAGAATGGGTTTTCTAAGTTCCTCTATGAATTTTGGGGGAGGTTATAGAGTCTGGGATTGGCGAGGGACTAGTACGCCGCTGGTGCTAATTTACCAGCTCTCCCCGCGTATAGATGTTGGTGCAGGTGTAGAGGTCAACACCGTTTTTAAAATAAATCAGCACCACTCTTCCCCATTGCCTCCCGTTTATCCTGGAATTCGTATAACGACTGGCTTTCAACTGCTTCCTAAACTTCGAATAGGGGTTCATTATACGCACATCATCTACCCTCTAAAAGAGCCTAAAAGTACCGCCCCAAACGTTCCCGAACACGCGTTTTACAACAACATTCTAGTAGGTCTCAACGTCTCGTTCAGCTTATACGATTGGAAGCAATTCATTCTCAACAAAGAATTTAAGCATCCCTGTCCTCGATTTTAACAACAAATTCCCTGCTCTTTGATGCTACTGATAAAAACGGGTAAGAACAACAACGCGGCTTTTACGTCAGCAGGTAAATTATCAACGTCGTCTATTTCAACGTCCCAATTGTCCCAGTCGTTGGGCGTATCTGCGCGCAAATAGCCCGTAGCACCGTCCGAGAGTTGCCAGTAGTCCCAATCGTTGGGCGTATTGGTGCGCAAGGCGATGGAAATACCGTTGCCCGACAACACCCAATAATCCCAATCGTTGGGGGTGTAGGTGCGCAGGGTGTAGCCGCTGTTTGACTGCCAGTAGTCCCAATCTTCGGGCGTATTAGTGCGTAGGCGACCGCTTTGCCCCGCTACGTTGTACTCCCAATAATCCCAATCTTCGGGCGTATAGGTACGCAAGGTTCCCGGCTCTCCTTCCAAAGAGAGTTGCCAATAGTCCCAATCTTCGGGCGTATAGGTTTGCAAACTGTTGCGTGCATCG
>CAYUZF010000039.1:2949-8194 GCA_964449615.1 uncultured Aureispira sp. | reverse complement strand
CCTGCCGACAGGCGCTACCCAGCAGTAATAGAATGGCCAGTGCTACTAGGCGCAGCGGCAATGCAGTACAAAGCTTGTGCATACCATTGAGATTGGATTAAGAAAAAAAGCTTTCTAGGTATTTTATAAAAAACAACAACAACACGGCCACTGTACCAATTACCAAAAAACTTGGCACTTTGTAACGCAGTTTAAAGCGTTCGAGCAAATCTTGCAAATTTTGGCGCACTGTTTTGTCCAAACGCAATTTCAAGCCCTGTTTAAGCAATACCGTGGCGCCGTCGCTGCGCCCAAATCGTTGGGCAATTACTAGGGCGGCTTGGTAGACTTCGTTGCCAATCAAATTGCGCGCAACGTAAAAATAATCGGGCAACATGTTGTACAGCTCAATCGTCTTGTTGGGCAAATAGGCCATTAATTGGTGTTCGGACAACTGGTTGACCTTTGCATCTTTCTGCAAACTTTTCAGCGTATTGATGGTATCTTGGACATAGCGGTTGGCATGTCTGTAGCATTGGTCTTCGAAGTCTGCTATAATGGGTAGGCTGCTCTTGGAGAGCAGGCGCAGCGTTTCGGTATCTTGTGTTTTGATGGCCTGCATCAGCGTTTCGCTGTATTGATCGGCAAAATATGGCGCTACAAATTGATAAAATCCCCCCTCTTTAGAAACGCCCATAGGTTGCTGCGTTCTAAAGTAATTGAGATGCCCATACTCCAAAAAATTGAGTAACTTTTTGTTGTTGTAAATCTTTAGGTGGTAAGCGCGGGTAGTTTCCTCACTCAATTCTCCCAACAAACCAAGCGCTCTATCTTTAGTCATTTTATGACCATTTAGGTACACTTCTTCTTGAGCCGTATGATTCATCAATTGCACCAACAAACGTCCGCGCTGGTGTTCAATCTGAAGAGCGCTCGCATCGGGCGACAATTCAAAAATTCTGTAAGGACTTAGGTAAGTACTCATAATCGAAATATTTAATTGCTTTGGTTGTATACAGGCAACACACCAAAGCGGGCAAATTTACGGTCTATTGCCGCAACAACTCCTGTATAGTTCAACATTTGTTACACAACTTGTTCAATCTCAGGGAAAATTTGACGATAAAATAGGCCAATAAAGGCGAATTTTTCTTCTAAAGACACAAAAAACCAATCAAACCCAGCAACATATATCCCTTTAGCAATTGGCTCAATTGGCGGATTTTTTTTCTATCGAGTACTTGCTTCAAACGATATCTAACCCACAAGGCCACAGGAACCAATACGCAACTGCTATAAATAAACGCCAACCACAGGCGATAGTTCCACAAAAGGGCTACTTGCAAAACAAGCCATAAGAGCAAAGCGTTGCAAATAGAGACGGCTATTCTCAAACTGTAAGGAATTCCTCGTACCACGACTAAAGTACTGCACCCCTGCGCCCCATCTCCCTGTTCGTCCTCTATGTCTTTAACCAGCTCACGCAGCCAATTGGTCAAAAAAGCAAAACTGGCATAGATGCTAACGCCAATTCGCCAATACCAACTCCACTGCGTTGGTTCTAACAACAACAATTGCAACAAGGATAAAGCACACAAAAAAGCAATGGTTAAATTACCTACCCACGGACGGCATTTCCAACGACTAGAATAGCCCCAGAGTAAGCCTACAAACAAGCAAAAACAGCCCAACAACCCCCAATTTCCAGCAGCCACTGCCATACAGAGCGCGAGAATATTTAACCCGTAGTAAGCCCTCCACACACTGCGCTCTGAAAATACAACACCCACTGTGCGGCGTTTTACTCGATTGATTTGGTCAATTTCTTGATCCACAATATCGTTCATTATATTACCTGCCGCGGCAATGCAACCTGTACCAATAAGAAGCGTCAATTGCGAAAAGAAAGGCAGCTCAATACCCGCTTGGTAAAGCAACAAACACAGGCTGCCTAACAACAACAACAGGTTGGTGCCACGCACCAACCGCCAAGCGTACATACAGGTTTTAAACATCGCAAAGTTAATTGGAAAGCAACACACTCGAAGCCAGCGCTCTTAGTTTGTGCAGAAAACAGAGGGCTTACGCCTATAAAGGTACGACAAACCTATCGCTTAGGCTAATTCTTTTTTTATTGTAATTTGTGGTCGTCTCTATCAGGGGCATCTTTTTCTCCTAAGTCACGCAAGGGAGCTGAATCGGCATTATCCAACCCTATATCTTGACTTTTCTGTGTGCATACGTCTACTTCTCCAAATATTTCTACTACAGACAAACAGTACAACAACTGTTCGTAAAAACGATCCAAATCTTCGTTGGTAGCGGCTTTTTGGTTGAGGTCAGGCACAGGAAAAACTCTGGGCATTGATAACGCAATAAACAGTTGCTGACCGATAAAGCTTAAGTGAGCAGCGCACCTCCATTGCGTATACCACTGGTAAAGGGCTTCTAGCAGCGTATCGTTTAGAAAAGACTGCGCTAACTTGCTTTCTTTGCTGTAAATCATAAAATTATGAACAAAATCGGGCTGCTTTTCGGTATAATTGGCTTTTTGAGTAGAGTTTAGAAAATGCGCAAGCGGTTGCCTGTCCAATCCCTCTGCCAATTCGGTCGTAAGTGCATCTGCTACAGGAACAATACAAACAGGATGTTCACAATATTTTGCTATGTCCACCACTAAAAATAACCCTTCAAATAACTGCTGCTCTTCAGCGTCATTTAAATTGTTTTTGATGGATAATTTTGAAAAGCGAAACGTATTGCCTCTGCCCGTCTCTCCCTCCACATAATCTTTGCCTTTGTACAATTCTCCTACGCTGTACAACTGGGCCTTTGTCAGAATACTGCTGGGCACGTAATTGTCTGGCGCATAATAAACACTCGGGTACAAGTCCTCCAAAAGCGCGTACAAAACTGTTCTTTTAAATTGGTCGTTGTAACGCGTGTAGGCAGGAATAATTTTAAACGCTCCTACCAATAAAAAAGCCACCAAACTTATTCCCATAAATAAAAACCCAAGTCCCAATTTTCCTCCCACCAACAGGCCTCCTCCCACTACTAAAAGTAGTGCAGGCAATAAAAACCAGCGTTGTCCTCGCTCCAACAAGGCTTGTTGTTGCAAGCGAAACGCTTCAACCTTGTCTATACTAGACGCTTTTTTAGGAAGCAGCTCTGCCAAACTAAGCATAGGGAGATGATTGCCAACCGTAAAAGAAGAGCTTATGACTCTTTGTTGGGAATGGAAAAATAAATTTGGGAAATTTAGTACAGCAAAGGCATTTCTACCTCTACTCGGGAATACTAGAACTTCTAATATACAACAAAACGACGCAAGCTGCTCACTTGTTTTGTGTTTTTTTGTATAATTCTTGTAAGCTTTTGCTTATCAGCATTTTACCTTTTACTTTTTTTTATCAGAAAACCCAATAAACTATTCTTTACAACAAAAAAGGATTGTCTTTGGACTTGGACTTGCTGTAATTAACGGAGGGTTTCTTTTGGGGATTAATGGGTTGTTCGAAAGGATTTTCCTGTTTAGAATTGTCTCCAAAAGGATTTTGAGACGCGGCGGTTGGTGTGCCTGTTCCTATTTTAGAAATGTCGGACAACAAGGTAAAGCAATGGTGCAATTGCTCTTCCAATACATCTAAAAATACTTCTCCTTCTAGTGAGCGGTCCAATTCTACGGTTAAAAATTCCCCACCGCGTACGCCTACCAAACAGATATCGTTTTGAATAGCAAGGTATACTTGGCTGCCCACGTGTTGCTGGAGTTGACGAATTTCGGCAATGCTGGCATTATTAATAAACTGCCGCGCCACCGCTTCGTTGTCACTGTAAATTTTAAATTCCTTTTCAAATTCGGGATAAACATCATCGAAACGAATGATTTCTTTTTCCAAATACAAGGTACTCAATGCTTTGTTGAGAAAACCCTGTATCAATTTTCCCATAGAACCAAAAGCTTGCTCCGCAAAATCAGGTACGACTTTGATGCTTGCGCCCAGTGGACGCGGCATATCCACTACATAAAACAACCCCTTAAAAATAGTCTTTGTTTTGCTATCCCCGTCGCTGTCAGAGCTTTGGTGCAGTACTTTCAACTCCGAAAAGCGAAACCCACGCCCGTCTTTTAACTGCCCCTCGCACAAGTCGTCTCCACTATAGCGATTGAAGCCTTCAAATAATTTGGCATTTTTGAATACTTTTTTCTCAATGTAGCGCTCTGGATAATAAGCAATACTGCTGTTGTAGTGTTGCAGTGCTTTGCTGTATATCTTTTCCTTAACCGCCTTACTGTATTTTTTCTTAATAGAATTTGTCAATAAATAATAAATCCCAGCCATCATTGCCCCCAGAAAGGCAGCTACAAACAACATAACCACTCCAAATACGATTATTTCTAATTCTGCACCAGCTATTGAATAGGCATAACCTGCGATGCCCAACAACACTAAGAAATATAAAGTGATAACAATGCGTTTTCTAGTCGTTACTTTTTGTAAAGTGGAGAGGCGTTCTTTTTCTAATTGCTGGAGATAAGGTCGAATAACTTCTGCAAGTGGGGCTTTGCCAAACATACTATTAAGGATTACGGTTACAATAAAAAGGAATTGCGCCACCAGCGTTAATATATAATCTAAAGTGGTAGCATTAGAAAGAAAAATAATCACCCAGAGCGGACAATCTACTTCTCCTAAACGCAAAGACCTCAAAAAAACGTTCCTAATCTCGCTTTATTTTTTTGTACAGCGCTCCAACGCGGCTTGTACTTTGTCGAGACTGATGTAAGCGCGTTCGTTGCCCCAAGCGTTGTGTATGTAATTGAGTAAATTGGTAATCTCTACACCTGACAACTGTGGCATGGGGGGCATTTCCATATCGTACTGTATCCCGTTGACAACAATGGGTCCTTGCAAACCATTTCTAAGCACACAAGCCGCCGCTACGTCCATACTCTCCAACATATCGGATCCCGCCAACGGTGGGTAGAGCGCTTCCAATCCTGTTCCGTCGTCCATGTGGCAATTGGAACAGTGTTTTTTGTACAACACAGCTCCTTCTTGATACGGTTCTTGGTTACCTTCTCCACAAGCCAGCACGGCGTAAGACACTAGCCCTAGCCACAACAATGCTTGTATGCTTTTTAGTACGGTCATTTTACTCTTTTTCTAACAACAAGGCCAAGTCTCGTTCCAGCGCTTTCATCTTTTCGGGATCGGTACCTTCGTACAGCCCACGAATACGCCGCTCGCGGTCTACTAAG
>CAYUZF010000039.1:0-2902 GCA_964449615.1 uncultured Aureispira sp. | reverse complement strand
CCTGGCGCTTCCAATGCGCTGATGTAATACTCGTACGACAGGCCGTAAATTTGTTCCTTTTCTCCCGTTAGCAAATGCCAAGTATCTGCATTGATGTCAAGTTTATCCGCATACCAAGCCAAGCGTTCTACGGTATCGTATTTCATGTCAATAGAATGAGAAAGGATTTGAAAATCAGACCGATCCTTAAACTTCTCATACACCTTTTTCATGTTTTTCTTGACCTTAGGGCAAATCGTTGGGCAAGAGGTGAAAAAGAAATCGGCCAAATAGACCTTTCCCGCCACTGTTTGCTCTGTTATAGTATCCCCTTTTTGATTAATCAATACAAAAGAAGGCACCACATGATCCAGAGAATCGACAATGATCTTTCCATTTTCCTCGCGTTCTACCAGCGTTTTGTTACCAATAACGGGCAAACCAGAAGGCAAGCCACTCTGGACACGCCACCATTCAAACGCCCAAAAAACACCTGATATAATTAACACACCTGCTACAATACTAATCAAGAGGTTCCGCTGCATACCCTTCTTTTTCTATTTTTAAAAACACCATTAACAAAATGAACACAAAGATAGACTATTTGAGCACATCAAACAAGGCGTTTTTTTTGTTTTTTATAATAATGTCGTAACCTAGAATGATTTTAAGTTACCTGTTTAAAAACAGCCGTGCGTACCCGCTTTGTTGCCTGTCCTTCTATATTTTCTTCCAAAATCATACCTTTCAATTCGGGTTGTTCAAAAACAGCTTGCATATTCCGTACCTGCCCAATAGGCACCTGCTTTTTATGACAACAAGCCAACAATACAGCGGCATCTTGTTGGGCGAAAGCCTTTTCTAAAACCAACGCTAAGGCCTGCCGATGCTGCACGCGCAGTACGTTGCTCTGGTACTTGGGATGCTCGGCCAACTCGGGACAGCCCAAACAAGCACAGAGGTTGCTAAATTGTCGATTGGAGCCTACGGCGACCACCAATTGATGCTCGTCTTTGCTCTTGAACAACTCGCCATAAGGCGCAATGTTGGGGTGCAAGGAGCCCAACCGCTGCGGAATGTGCCCCGCCATTAGCCAGTTGGTTGCTTGGTTGGCTAAGGCCGCGACTGCTGCCTCCAAAAGCGATACAGAGACATGGCTGCCCCGCCCAGTGCGTTCGCGCTGCAACAAAGCCACTAACAAGCCCTGTTTGAGCTGGTGCGCGGCCAACACATCAATAAGCGCCACGGGCATCTTCGTTGGCGGGCCATCCGCCGCCCCATTCATATACATGAACCCCGACTCCGCTTGCAACACCACATCAAAAGCCACGCGTTCGCTCGCGCTTCCAAATCCATTGATGCTTCCGTAAATCAACTGCTCGTTGTATTGTTGAAGCGTCTGGTAATCCATTTGCAACGCAGCTGCCCCACCCGTTTTAAAATTGGCAATGACCACATCTGCTTCTCGTACTAGATCGTATACTTGCTGTCGGTCGCTGGCTTCGCGCAAATCTAAAAACAACACTTCCTTGTTCCAGTTAATGGCACAGTAATAGGCGGATACAGGTGCTTGAGGATCTTCACTGGGCAACCGCCAACTGCGTGTCACATCGCCGCCTGTATTTTTGTTTTCTATTTTGATAACTTGAGCGCCCAGCTCGGCAAAAAATAAGCCTACAGCGGGTCCTGCCAGCACAGCGGCCAATTCAATTACTTTCAAATCTTGGAACGGTTGCATGTTTCAATTGGTTAGTAAGCCTTAAGGTATAAAAAAGGATGAGGAGGTTGTTTAACAGCGTAAATTTACTACTTTTGGTACGGCTATGCTTTTAAACAGTACAACCCAAGACTAGGTTGTTGTTTTATAATAGGCAATGCTTCTTTCAGCAATCGTGTGATTACCAACATTACTGTGTTTTTTGCCGTTTTTTATCTCTATTTTCAATTCTACGACATGATTTCAGCCAGCAATATAAAAAAACGATACGAACAACTGACCGTTCTCAAAGGCGTCGACCTGTCCATAGAACGCGGTGAAATCGTTTCGATTGTGGGCAAATCTGGCGCAGGAAAAAGCACACTTTTGCATATTTTGGGTACACTGGATGCCCCCGATGCGGGCAACTTAATTATCAACAACACGGATATTGGGACGCTTAACGACAAAGAACTCGCAGCTTTTCGCAACCGTGAGATTGGTTTTGTTTTTCAGTTTCACCACCTCCTTCCAGAGTTTACAGCACTGGAAAATGTTTGCATTCCCGCTTATATTCAACAACATTCGGAAAAGCAAGCGACCGCCAGAGCTCAACAATTGTTGGCCGATTTGGGGATGGAACACCGCTTTGACCACAAGCCCAGCCAGCTTTCTGGAGGGGAACAACAGCGCGTGGCCGTTGCCCGTGCTATGATGAATGCCCCAGCCGTTATTTTGGCCGATGAACCATCGGGCAATTTAGACACCGAAACCTCGCAGCAACTCCACGAATTGTTTTTTGATCTGCGCGAGCGCCACCAACAAACCTTTGTAATTGTCACCCACAACACTGAATTGGCCGCAATGAGCGATCGCACATTAGTTATGAAAGACGGCGCCATTGTACGCTAGCCCCTGACCAGCACTTATGGAGATAGATTTAGATGAATTAAGAGCAGAGCAGTCGTGGATGGCCAAACAAATTTACGTCCCTAAATTAGCACAAGTATTTGATCCCGACGCTTATATTTTTGGAATTGATGTGCAGTATGTTGGCGACAAAGCCCACTGTGCCGTAGCGGTTTATACCTTTTCGGGCGAGCATGTACAGAATTACGTGTTGCGTACCGAAGCGGGCATGCCTTATCAATCGGGCTTTTTTTGCTTTCGCGAAGGGCCTACGATTCTGCGCATTTTGCGCCGCATTCTACAACGTAAAAACCTTTT
>CAYUZF010000038.1:25206-30610 GCA_964449615.1 uncultured Aureispira sp. | reverse complement strand
TAGGTACCTGCTTTGCGCGGTGGTACTAGGCGGCCATTTTTGTCGTGTTTAACCAGGCGTCTAGTTTGTGTTTTCTTGCCCTTAACGGTCTGTTGATACAGCCGCTCCGTAAATAGTAGTCCCTGCATGAGTTACTTGTTTTTGCCCCTAAATAGAGCTTTGAAGAAATGGTATCGGCAAACAATTGGAATTCGCCCCTCACAGCATTCCCGCTCCAATCGGTACTGCAACAGGCCGAGAATGAGCGTTAGAAAGCAATACAGTAGTCCGATGCCTATCCCACCTATTGCCGTTATTAATAGAAGCTGTCCTGCAATCAAATCCACGTGTACCTCAAATATTTGCGCTGGTTCTCTCTCGTCGTCTAATATGTCTTGCATTATTTTTCTACTTTTTGTAGCACATCGAACCGAAAAATACAAGTGTGCTTTTTGAGCCTAATGAATGGTATACCAGTCTTTACTCGACAGGTTTCGTCTGCCACTATTTCAGTTACAAAAGCCGTTATAGAAGACCCTCTATTCTTGTTGTTGAGTTCTACCACAGTGCCTTCTTCAATCACTTTTCGATTACTCACTACAATTGCTCGTCCTTTGGTGTTTTTATTAGGAATCGTTAAAGAAATACATGGTATTGCAGTCATGAGCTGATGATTATTTTGTTAGAAAATACTACCCCGCTTGGGGCATCCGTTGGGTGTCAATATCCTCTTCTACCGCCTCTAATGTCTGTACGATTTGGCGGTATATCTTGCATGTCTCGTAGGTTCCATTACCTTCCTTTTCATACTTTCTTATCCAACTGCTTACAGTAGCTTTACTCCTCCAATCCTCGTTGTACCAAACCCACACACTTCTAGGTCGTATCTGTACATCCCAACCATTTCTGTGAACTTCTAAGGGGCGTTCACCTATCTTTGGACGTCTATACACTTGCCAACTAGCCGCTCGTGTAGTATCGTGTAGGCTATTTTGTGACCTTTGGTCTTCTGGTGTGGCATCTGTGTGGGGATGAGCCTGTTCATTGGTAGTAGTGTGGGAACGGGGCTTTTTAGGCGAATTATCAGGACGCGGTTTTGGGGTAGCTTTCTTAGCAGAAAAGGAAAAAAGAAGTAGCCCTGCCCATAACAATTGATTGAGACAATTGAATGTAATATTGCGACCCTGGGTGGCAATCCCTGTTTCGTAAATTTGTTCATTCAGTTTTTTTCTATCGTTAGAAGTACGATTCTCTAAATTGTTCTTTGCTTCCTCATATAGGCTACTGGCCACGTTGAGTTTGGTGTTCAGTGCTTGTCGAATAGCTTCAACTTTTACCCCTTGTTCCTCTAAAAGAGGGGATAGGTTCCGCTCTTTGATTTTTTGGTAAGTACTAGTACGTTTTTTCAAATAGGTACCAGTTATTTGACCTGCTCTGTGGCGTGCTTCATACTGGGCAAAAATGGCCGCATACTTCTCTTCAAGGGCTTTCAAACGGCCTTCATACTGTGCGTTGACCAAATCAATTTGCTGCTGGGCATCCTGTCTATAGTTGGCCGTTTCTTGTTGGTAGTTTTCTTTTAGGAGGGTAGCCTCTTCTTTTTTATTGTAGTCAATTTGACTTATTGTTTCTTGGGCATCTGCAAGTGCTAACGCATCTGTTTTGTAGGAAAGCGATAAAGTCCAGTAAAAACCTGCGGCATAAAGTAGTCCAAACAATGCCAATTGTAACAGATGCGAACCGTTAAATTGGATAGAAGGAAGCATTTTGTGCTTAGGAAAAGTCATGGATTTGATGAAATTACCGTAAATCAGGTTCTTCAAAAAACTACCGCCACAAACCAACAGTAAAAACTGAATAACAGCGGCACTGGTGGCCGCTTCCCACCAACTGACATCCTCAGCCATAGAACTGTTGTATTTGAGGGCGTAGAGGACGTCAAAATCAATTTGGTAACAATAGAGGGTCAAGCAAAGGAAGCATACCAATGCTGCAAACCATGCCCAAGAATATTCTTCTACAAAAGAACGGCTCTTGTTTTGATGTTGAGTAAACCACTTCATCGTTTGATCTGGCAGACTGCTCAATACTTTTATAAATGCGTTAATTAGTCTCATAATCTGTCTATTTTATTTGGCATATGATTTTAAAGTTGAATCGTACTTATCCTGTGAGTAATAGAGGAGGAAAATTATTACGTGCGTGGTTTGCAACGGCGAAAACCACGACGATCATATTCAGCAATCTTTACCCTGTTTTGGTATATGTCAATTCGTAAAACGTCGCGTGTGAGTTGCTTTCTTAAAGCATATTCATCTAGTGTAGGAATTAGCACATTAGGCATTCGCTGTTGATTGGTGCGCACTCGGTAGTTGGTAGTAGGCACCCGCCAAAGAGAATAGTTTGCCTGTTTTGTTTGATGGTCGTTTAGTGCCTCCACGTAAGCTTCTATGTTCAGTCGTTCAGGAATTCCTTTTATGGTTTTGGTAGGGTAGTAGTACCACAATTTGAGTGTACTACCGCCTGCGGGAACCACATAAGCATATTTCCAGTGGCCACGTCCATTTTTTCCTAGCATGTTGCGTTCTAGGTATTTTAAGCGAGCAGGATTGAGCTTTTTAAAACATTTCTGTTGAGGAACAGGATGGAGGTTACCATCTGCATTGTGTGTGTAGCACACTACTAAACGAACTAAATTCTCGGTTTGGATACTAGACATATTTAAGGGATGTAATACGGTTAATGAATGCTGTTTGTAATTCTTGACGTTTTTCTGGGCTTAGGTGATGCTCTGCTTCCAATTCTTTGCGCCATTGGATGAACTGTTGACGTGCCGTGGCTAGAGCAGCCTCTACGCTAACTTTTTGGGCTTCTTCTAAGCGTTTAGCGTAGGTGCGGTCGATCCAGCTGCTTGCTTTGGCCCATGCAGCACTTTGCTCCGATTTTTTGAAATAGTCTTCCGTTATGCGGATCCAATGTTCGGTGGAGTAGTGTAAAGCATGATCAAGGGCTTTGGTACCAATAAATTGTCTGGGGTGGCATAAGTTCCAAGCGACATTTTCTGCGTATGATTTTTGGGTTGCAAGCGCTTTGCCTACGATTTCAATGGCATTCGTGTCCACGTTGGGTAGTTTGGCTCTAAAACGCCGTAAAGCGCGCTCTTTGTTCTTGCCCTGTAGATAAGGGGTATCTTCTTTGTGTCGGGCTATTTCTGCCTTTCTGTAGTCTTGTACAGTCTGTTGGGCAACGGTGAGTAGTCCTAAAATTCGCCGCAACACAGCTCTTGGTAAAACAGTTGCCGCAGCAACCGCGCAATTTTTTCCGTCTTAGATTGCACTTGATCTTGTTGCCAGCGGTGCGCAATTGCCGCAACTGTCAATTTTTCAGGCGAAATAGTTGGAACTTTTTGGGGAAGGGGCTTACTGCCTTGTTCCCTATTTTCCATATTCAAATAACTTATCTTGCCGATAGGCAAAGCCTTATCCACACTCGAAGGACTATTATAGTCTTTATTATTATGTCCTATAGTATTCTCTATGGATATAGAACTACGTAGTAGTTCATATTGCGGGAAAGTTTCCAGTTTATGGGCAAAAAAATAGGGGTTGGGGGTGCTGTCGCTGGGCGCCATTTGCCCCTCGCGAATGTGGATAAGTCCAGCTCTGAAAACCAACTTAATCTTACCGCGGCCACCTTTACGTGCTTCATGCGGCCACGGATTTTTCCAGCCTGTAGCCATGTGGTTCACCTTCGCCGTAAATACGCCTATTCTCAACAATAATTGGATGTGGTTATAGATAGTCTTCTTATCCCGTTTTAAGTGCTTATTACCGCCGCTTAAAAGCGTAATGAGGCTAGGAATGGTAGTGTAAATATAGAACTCGTTACGCGTCAAACAGCGTTGAAATTCTTCGGGCTGGTTGTCGGCCAAATCTTCCATCGTAGCAGGAAGAACCTTAGATACAATGACGTTGACCAGTCCCTTAGTCACTTCGGTGACCTTGACAGGGCCTTTGACTACTGGGAGGGTAACACCACTTTTTTTCTGTGCTTTTCTACGTGCTTCGTATTGATCTAAGCAGGCATGTACATTTCGTTTACTCTTTGCGTGGTGAAGGAGTTGATAGCAGTGTGGGCGTGCTAGAGCTGTTGCTGTATTGGTATTCATTACAAAGTAGGGGAGTAGCGGGTAAAGGGAAAAGAGTGCCGCACTTGGCGACACTCCACACACCCTATTTACCCATGATTAGGAAATAGAACAGCTTTGATTAAAGAGGTGCTGTAAACTCCTCTTATAAAAGCTCTTAGAACGAGCTTACTACCTTTGCGCCTATTGGGGGAGTCGAACCCCCACACCAATGCTTTCTATTAGGTTGTCCAATACCTATGTTTTAGAAAAAATTCGTGAACTCTTAGTTATCAACTATTTACAAGTGTCACATTAGCGTTGTCCAACTAGGCGGGTTATATTCAATTGTTTTAAATAGTGTTACCGCAACCAAAAATGGGTGGGGCGCTGCATCCCCGTTCGGTTTCCTTTTGGCTTTCTTGTCTCGGTGAATAAATATGATTTAGTAAACGTCAGAAGCTGCGGCTTCCTGCTCTAATTGTCTGCCTTGTGCCCAAGTGATTTTATCCATGCCCAAGCCATAATTTTGTGCTAAATTTAGAACTAAGGTCTGCCCATCCCATCCTTTTTCGTTCAAGAATCGAATAAGTATTCTGACCTCTTCCCAATTCCATTTTCTAGGGCTTTTTAATTTATGTGTGCGTTTTTGGGGACGTACAAACCCTTTTTCATCTACCCATCCCATATATTTGGGGAGTGTCTCTTCCAACTCATGTGCCGTCAAAGTATGTTTTAAATACGCCGTGAAACTATTCTCTGGCTTGATTGACATAACAAGCAATTTTTTCTAAGTCCCTTTTTCGTACCGCACCCTACTCTTTGCAATGAAAAGGAAGGTAGAGTAGGGGCGGTCGAATTGTTAATTCAACTAATGAAAAAACTAAGGGAGGTTATTATCTAAAAGGCTAAAAATGTTAGCCTATATGTCTACTAAAAAGCTACGCCCAGTGTCTTTTGGCAATAGCCAGGCGCAGCCCACACTAATTAAACCTCTATAAAAAATGATCTAAGGTGACAGTTGGTGTAGGAACTAAATCCTCAACTTACTCTGGTGGGGCTTCTTGTGCTATCACCAACTGCCAATACACAGAATATGTGCAATACCTAGCATCTTCAATTGGTACTCCGCACGGGAATTGAACCCGTATTGCTGGAATGAAAACCCAGTCTATTAACCAGTTATAGGAACGGAGCAAGTGGTTAGTAGGACTCGAACCTACAACCTCCTGTTTGGAAAACAAGCGCTCTACCAATTGAGCTATAACCTCTAAAAGTGATAGTCTATTCCTATCAGTC
>CAYUZF010000038.1:22365-25142 GCA_964449615.1 uncultured Aureispira sp. | reverse complement strand
GTTAGGGGAAAGGTTTGCCCCCTATATTATCGGCAGTGATTCTACCCAGTAGGACTTATACAGGTTTACCTACCCTCTCAAATACTTTTAATAGACTACTAATCTCTCTGCAAACCTGTTTCACTCAAGTCCTTCATCTATTACCTGTCTAGCCAACAACTCGACGCAGAGGAGGGACTCGAACCCACGACCTAAAGCTTATGAAACTTTCGAGCTACCAACTGCTCCACTCTGCGTTATTTATTTTAAAAGTCAAGTATTAGAGCAGCGGCTGCCCTTGTAGCGGCCTGTACTGCTCTTTGTGCTATACACACTCAACTTGACCTAATACTATTGCTATTATTTTTATACACATGATAGACAATCTGATTCCTATCGTAAAGGGAGCTACTGTCTAAAATGGAAGGAAAGGCGGTCCCATAGCGCCCTCCTTCCAATGTTCGCATACATCCCCATGTTGTACGAATCTAATGTGTTGCTGCTTCCCGAAGTAATTGTTCTATCTTGTGGGAATCCCCAAACTGGAACCCGATAGGGTCGTCCCACAGTTGGCGCTGTTCCGTTGTCAATGCTTCGCCTTTGTCTAAACATGTTGCTAAGTAGGGCAATTGTTCCGCGAGATACAAAATGCCGTCTCTTGTACGCTCAAGCCACCAGTCAATTTCTTCATCCCAATTTGCACTGAACTTGACCCAATCTTGAAACTTACGGTCGACCGTTCTACGACCAAACACAGGTTGTAAATTAGCTTGAATGCTTAGTAACTTGTCTTTGAGTTCGCCCAATTGATTAAACTGCTGCTGCAACTCTTTTAGCATTGCAACGTGCTTGTCCAGTTGTTGCTGTGTAGCTTTTTTCATAATCTCAATTTTATTGTCCTAAAAAAGCAGAGGTAAACAGCTCTTATTCTTCGTCATTACAAAATATCAAGCTGCTACCTCCGCAAGTACTCGACAACGACCGAGCACACAGCTTCTTTTCAACTGCTCAAACTGGGCGGCGCTGGTGTCGCTTCAAAACACCCCGCTACCGCCATCTGCGCTTGAGTACAGTATTTCACAACTCTTTTTGGTTAATTTCTAACCAAAAAATATTACTTTAGCTTTTTTTAGTGTTGTTAAGCACTCCTTAAAGAGTTTGGTAGATTCTTTGTAGAGTGTTTTAAACTTCCCTTTTGGAGTGTTTACCAACACTGACAATACAAAGTAAAGCTTTTTAGCCTAATAAAACAAACTTTTTTAGCCTAAAAATGCTAAAAAGATTAACCCAATGACAAAGAAAAATACACAAAGCCCTGTTTCTAAACGACTTAGCAAGTATATAGAATCAACAGAAAAAAATGTTACTCAATTAGCTAGAGACATGGATATACCCCAAACTTCACTTAATAATATAGTTACTGGCCGCACGAAACCTAGTTATAAAATTTTACTTCCATTAGCAGAAGCGGGGCTAAATATTAATTGGTTATTAACAGGCGAAGGTCAAATGCTGCGGAAGAATCAGGAAGAAAAAATAATAAACCAGGGAAATTTAACAAACTTATTCGGCGGCAACAACAACAAAGGAATTTCTAATGAGTTCAATCAAGATGTTAGCAAAGTTTTATCCTTGCAAAAGGAAATAGAGTACTTAAAGAAGCAACTTGCCGATAAAGAGAAGATTATCAGTTTGTTAGAACGAAAATAGTTTTTTGTTAGGATGGGCTACTGTTTTTGAAAGATTATCTATAAATATTCAGCAACGTTTCGACCAATATTTTATACAAGAAAAAAAGACCTTCCCGAATTGGCACGTACTATTGGAGTGCGGCCTGCCATACTCTACGATTTTCTATGGGGAAGAACTGAACCCAGCTGCACAATACTGTTGGGGCAAGGCAGTATGTACTATCCTAAAAGTAAGCAAACCTTACCCACCTTCTACTTAGATCAAGCAGAGGCTTCTTACAACATTTCTTAACTCAATAAGAAATTTTTTCTACTATTGGATAAAAAAAAATTACAGCAAAGCATACAAACTAAGGTTTCTTTTTATAAATTGTGTTTATTAATTTTTACACTTAAAATATAGACGCTTATGAGAACCCTTTTTGTTTTATTTTTAGCCTTTGCGGCTTTAGCTTTTACTGGTTGTGAGAAAGAAGACCCAGACCCCTGTATGGAAAAGACTTGTTTAAACGGGGGAATTTGTGATGATGGCCGTTGCGACTGCCCTACCAACTACAGTGGCGATGAATGTCAGATTTTTACAAATCCTGATCGTTGTGCAACGATTACCTGTTTTAATGGTGGCACTTGTGTGAATGGTTCCTGTGTTTGCCCTAATGGTTGGACAGGCAGTAGTTGTCAGACGCAAGTAGCACCTACCAGAATGGAAATCATAAGAATAGAGGTAACTAGATTTCCTGTTACAAAGTCAGATGGAAGCGTATGGGACAATGCTTTGGGGAATGGAACTTTCCCTGATGTATTAGTTAGCTTGAACATGGGAAGAAGTGGAAACCAGAACACTTATGTGACGGAGGAAATAGACAATTGTGATGGAGGGACTGTATTAGAATATTTTGGTAGTTCTAACAATATGCCGTTTGATATCACAAATCTTTCTAGCGAATGGACAATTTCTTTGTGGGATGATGACGTTCCAGCTCAAGATCAATATATGGGGGGAATAATCTTCACACCTATGGATAAAGCTACTGATTTCCCAAGTTCTTTTGTTGTTAGTACTAGCAACCATAGCTTTACTGTATTTGTAGATTGGTTTATTTAGCG
>CAYUZF010000038.1:20961-22269 GCA_964449615.1 uncultured Aureispira sp. | reverse complement strand
TTTAGCGTGTAAGCACAAGTAATAAAAAAATATTCAAAAGCGTCCCTTCTTTGAGGTGGGCGCTTTATTATTTCAACTATCCTCAAAAAGCCCTATCTTTGAAGTGTCCAATACCGCAATCTACTGCACCAAATGCACATCAAAAGCGTTTACTTTTCTAACCACCCACCCTATAAGGAATTTTGTACTTACTTAGTGTATCCCACAGGCCACGCCCAAGCGGGGCAGGCATTAGATAAGGTTGCCATCATCGGCAATTTGGGGCTGAACAAATCGGTTCTTTTAAAACACATCGTCCAACTTCCACCAGAAGAAGTTACCTACATTAAGATCGATATGGGGGTTGCTTCCAAAGGGGAAAAACTACTGGACTGGTTGGGGCAAACATTGAGTTCGGCTGTATTTCTTGGTCGTATTGCTTCTACTTGGGTAAAATGCTGGGCTGGCAGACAAAAAAAGAGACGTATGAGCAACACCACCGCGATGCTGGAATATGGAAAACAGTGAGCTTTGAACCTCCTTTTTCATAAGCTTTACTAGAAAAACAAAGAGATATGAATATGCGGTATCAGAAGCGGTAACAGAAAATAAATCAAACGTTATAAGCATGAAAGTAGAATTGGCTCATGACATACTAGCTAAAACTGTCTATGAAAGAGCTTCCGCCAATGATCGAATGCGATTGCGAGTACTCAATTTGCTGCGAGTCAAGCATCAACTATACAGAGAACACAACGGTCTATTAACGGCAGATGAAGTCAAAATTATTGCCCCTTTTGAGAAAGAACTAACTTTGACGAAAGCAGAAAGAAATTTTCTGAATAGAAGTAAATTAATGAGCCGCAAACATCTGCTTTTGTGGACCGTAGGTTCAAGTTTTTGTACATTTTCGGTTATTGGAATATCGCTTTGGTTTATGCTGTATTATAAAAAAGCCACAGTAAAATTAGAAGCTACCAACAACCGTTACAAGATGAGCAAACAGACTATAATAGTAGCAAACAAACAACTAAGAACTAATTTGTTAGAATTACATTTTGCTAAGGATAGTTTAGAAAGAGAGTACAATCAACTCAAAAAGGATAACGAGGAATTGATCAAGCAGCTCCATAAGACGGAAAAATCCAAATGAACAAGAAACGATTAGAAGATTTTGAAGCAGATGTTAAATACCAGGGATCGTATCTGATGTTGGTGTATCCTTATGTGACTTTTTCAGAGCTAGCCACGTTCGATTTGATGCGGCTTCTATATTCCTACAGACAGTGGGAAAGCGTGAACCTGTGCCCCCTGTTCAAGTTTATAATT
>CAYUZF010000038.1:16315-20951 GCA_964449615.1 uncultured Aureispira sp. | reverse complement strand
TGAAATGAAAGAGGAAATCGTAGAACAGGAGTGGCGCAACTGGGTGATGCATCATAAAAATTGCTGTGGACTTACCCTTACTTTTCAGAAAATAGAGCAGTTTGAGAAGTATGGCGTTCTTCTGGAGACTGACTACTTACGTGCATTGAAAGCGGAATTAGCTAAAAGAGAACACCTTACTCCACATCAAAAAAAGGCAGCTTATAAGAAGTCGATTTATTATGTTTAGCACTAATACCTAGCTTTTAAGAGAAGAATTATGTATGTTTGTGTTGTCCAATACCGCAGTTACTTACCAACGTAGCTACCAAAAAATATAAGCTGTGGTTAATTTTATAGTTAAAGGGGTTAAAAATTATTATAAGACATTTGTTTCTCTGGATATGTGGGCAACACGTAAGAATTTTTTATTACACATTGTGTTGCCTTTGTTATTAACATTTGGATTTTGGGTTCTACCAGCAGGTACAAAAGAACCAATTTGGATAATGATTACATGCTTATTAGGCATCCAGGGGGCAGTGTTTAGTGCTTTAGGAATATTAATACTCCTACTTAATCTCTATACGTTTGGTTTTGAAATTACCTTAGAAATCATTACAGAAGAGGATATTGATAGTAAGGATGCTATTACAATTGCCATAGATACCCTTACTGTAGAGATTAATAACCACCTTCTGTATACCAGTATAGTTGTTTTGTGCTTACTGCTAAATGGTATCGTCATGAGGTACGGGGACGGAATACCACTAGCAACGTTGCTAACCGTGTTTCTATATTTTCACTTTACATTTTTAGGTGGGCTTCTCTTTTACAAAGTGAATCGGGTAAGGGGTTTAGTCAGAACCTTGCTAGAACTATAACATTCTCCAGTCTTTTTCTGTTAAATTGCTATTAGGAAGATAGTTTTTTTCTATCTTCCTAATGTCCAATACCGCAATAGATAGACAATTGCTAGCACAACAACAAAAACGAGCCACAAAGGTGCGGTCTCTTTATGCACTGGAGCGGCGGTCAATGCCACAGAACAAAGCCGCAGAACAGGCGGTACTGGGTGCGTTATTATTGGAAGGTGCAACAACGGCTTTAGTAGAAGGTGGTTTGTCTGCGGAAGCATTCTACGAAGAACACCATCAAGTAATTTATACCATCATTCTGAAAATGTACCAGCGTGGTTGGGCAGTAGACTTGTTGACTGTTACAGAGCGATTAAAAGAAGAAGGACAGCTGGAGAATATCGGTGGCTCTTATTACTTGGTAGATTTGACGCGGCGGGTGGCTTCTTCTGCTCACATAGAACACCATGCCACACTAGTACAAAGTGCTTATCAACGTCGTCAACTCATACAATGGAGTCAAGACATTATGCAAAGGGCCTATATAGAAGAAACAGACGGTTTACAACTTTTAGATGAAGCCCGCGCCAAATTGATCGCATTGTCTAACCACGGTCCTACAACACCTATTCCCACTTTGCTTAATGAAGCGGTTTATAATTTGGAACAAGCAGGAAAAAAAGAGGGTGGGATTACAGGGTGTCCGACAGGATTTGCCCAGCTTGACGAGTTAACGGGTGGGTGGCAACCTTCGGACTTGATTGTGCTGGCCGCACGACCCAGTATGGGGAAAACAGCTTTGATGTTACAATTGGCCTACCACGCTGCCCATACGGAAAAAACAGTGGCTATATTCTCTTTAGAAATGTCTGCTTTAAAGCTCACCAAAAGGATAATTCAGCAGCAAGTAGCAGTAGATTTCAAGCAACCGCTTAACGACGCAGAGCGCGATGCACTAAGCCACTACCTACCTCAATTACAACAACTTCCTATAAACATAGACGAAACGGCTGCCATTAGCACTACACAGCTGCGCGCCCGCTGTAAGAAATTAGCCGCACAGAATCCGTTAGGATTGATTTTAGTCGATTACTTGCAGTTAATGACTGTAGCCGATTGCGAACTCCAACGAGAACAAGAAATAGCAGCCATAACGAGGGCACTCAAAGGATTAGCAAAAGAATTGAATGTGCCTATTATTGCACTGTCACAGTTGTCACGTGCTTGTGAGTACCGCGCCAATAGGCGGCCACAGTTATCGGATTTGCGCGAATCGGGTTCGATAGAACAGGATTCAGATTTGGTATTATTTGTAAACCGACTGGAGCAGTATAACATCCTGGAAGATGAAGAGGGCAACAGCACCAAAGGAAAAGCGGAGGTAATTCTAGCCAAACATAGAAACGGCGCACTAGATGTATTACCACTTTTATGGAAAGGTGAACAAATGAAGTTTATGGACATTAGATAAAGGGGTACCCACACACTAAAATAAAAAATCTCTAACGCCATTTGGCCTTAGAGATTTCTATTTTCTGACAGTGATCTAACCAGGGGCGGATGAATCACCGCCATAACTGTCTCTCGATCTGATTTGCCCATCTTTATTGTGGATCAAAAGTTCAGATTTTTGATTTCGGGCAATTTGTCTGGCGTAATCGATTGCATCCTTTTGCTTCTTAAAGCATTTTGTCACCCGCTTATTACCCTCTCCTCGAACCGCCCAAGCTTTGCAATCTGTACCATGTGGAACTACATGCTGGTTCTTTCCCATGTTATTTATTAATTTGCGGTATTGGACTTTACAAAGTAACTTAATTAGTTTAAAAGACGTTTATAATATACTATAAAAAAGCTTGAAGTAATTGGTTTCTTCTCTACACAAAGCTTCATTAGGAGTTTCTACCAATTTATGCGTCCAATAGCATTAGATACGTGAACTTGTTTGATATGAGCATAACGCATCGTCGTCTTAATGTTAGCATGTTGCACTATCTTTTGAACCACATGTGTAGGAACTCCTCTATCGAGCATATCCGTCACAAAAGTATGACGGGCAATATGAGAAGTTAGTTTTTTTCTGATATTGGCCTTTTCTGCTATAACTTTCAAAATGCGGTTGAGGTATTGGTTAGTAATCCCCTCTTTGCCTTTCTTAGGCACCACAAAAATAAGTTGTTCACTTCTGGGGGCAACTTGTTTTATTACTTGATGCCGTAGAACAAGCCGTTCAGGTTTACCATCGTATATCTCATAGAGTGGAAGCATCAATTGTTTTCCTGTCTTTTGTGCCATCATGTTCATAGAATAACCTTTCGGACTTCGGTCTAAATCACAAAAACGTAACTTGATCGCATCAGAAGATCGTAATCCTGTGAAGCAACAGAACAAAAATAAATCACGTATACGTTCCAAGTGGGGTTGCTTAGAAAGTTCTAAGGATTCAATAGAAGCGATTTCATAAGGGGACAAGACATTGACAGCCGTATCTTCTGTTTTAAGCTTAAAGTGGCGGTAAGGGTTGCATCCATATGGTATCAATTCCTTTTTCTCTGCTAGATTGATATAACGAATAGTTCTTTTGTGATGCCCATGAACGGAGTTGATAGCCAGCCCTTGATTACGTAGAAAAGTATCCCAACGTTCTACCCACAAATAATTCAAGTCAGCAAATTTTGTATCAGGACAGTGAATGAGCAGTTTGTTCAGTGTTTGCATGTGGTTTCTACGCGTTCCACCTGTGATAGTAACATCGTGTTCCAACTCATGTGCTACAAAGTCAACAAACGATTCCAGCGTCCCGTATTCCCGCATATTATCTAGTTGCTGAAGCGTAGGCTTTTTTTCCTTTCGTTTGAGATCAAGAATGTGTTTTTGGTAAGTAAGTTTTTGAGTAAGTAATTCGGTATTGTATTCATCTGCTAAGGGATGGTTGCACACAAGACGGGTGGTCTTGTCCCATTGAGTAGGCAAGATATAAAGTCCCGACGCATAAAAACGCTTCCGTTTGTCACAGTAAGCACGTATTTGTAAAGGGACAGTGCCGTCCTTTCGCGGTTTCTTACCGCGACCGTTGATAACGATGGATAATAAAATTTCCCCTTTCATTGCTGCAATGCGCAAAGATACAATTGCAGACAAAAAAAGCGTACAGACCTCCGTATTTTAACAAAAGGGGGTCAAAAAGGAAACCGAATTGCACAAGCTTGTGCAAGTAGAAAAGAGTAAAAACGGCCTCAACGAACTGCTAAGGCTGTTTTTATGGGGGTCAAAAAAGGAACCACCAATAAAAAGAAAGGTTCTATAATTGCAGCAATGGAACCCTACTTTTTTTATAACTAATTGAAAATCAGTCAAATAGTGATCCGAACAGGATTCGAACCTGAACGTGGTATTTAGGCTATAAAAGCCCTTTTTGTTAAAAGTGAACCTGTATTTTGGATAAAACAATGAGCCACCCCCAAAAAAGAAAGGATTATTTCTTTTACACACAATTGGCTACATCGAGACCAATAAAAAAAGCCGCCTAAACATTTGTTTGGACGGCTTTTTTTTTGCAAAGCTGTACTTTTACATGAGTTTCTGTAGTTCTTCCAATATCCAATTAAAAGAAAAAAAGCTAATTCTAACGCCCTTTTATCTACAGGATGCGGTGGAGCTGCTTTCTCTTTAGCAGAAGGAAATATTGTTTTAGTGGTCTTTTATTGAATGCTCTTCTTTTTTGTAAGCTTTTCCTTCTTGCTCATCCTAACTTTGAAAGCTTGTTTACTGACTTTTGGCGGAGCGGGTAGTAATTCTAT
>CAYUZF010000038.1:11512-16305 GCA_964449615.1 uncultured Aureispira sp. | reverse complement strand
TGGAATTTCTTCCCGTTTAATGCCATCAATAACAACTTCATATAACAGAGGTGGAGTATTTGAATATTTGAGCCAGGCTTCTCTTTTGCGTTTATAAAGATCACGTTCTTCTTTTAGATTGTCTCTTAACTCTTGGACTCTTGTTGTAGAGTATGCTGTTTTACTTTTCTTATATTTATTTACTTCAATTTTATGCATTAGATTTATTATTCTTATAATTCTTTGACTAACAGAAGGTATAAAAGCAGTAATATTTGACCAATGGGGAGCGTTAATCGCAGTGTGAATATCGTTTTCAAATTCTATTGCGATTTTGTTAACAAAATCAATGAACTTGTTTTTTGATGTAGTAGGAAGTTTGTCAACAAGAGGCCAATTAGAAGCTTTTTTTGCTAATCCTCTTATTAATTTTATATGATGATTTATTTTCCTACTATCAAAGAAGTGCGGTGGTTGTATACGTAGTAGATAAGAATCTTTAATCTTTATAGACAACCTATACTTTTTGTGTAATGAACGCTTTCTAAATTCCTTTTGTATATCCTTGTGGAGTTTTTTATCATCTATGAACTTGTATTCTCTATCGCTACGGGTAAATATTTCAGGGCCACATAAATAGAAAATAGGTTGTTTCTGCATTTCATAACAAGCAGTAGCATACTTCCAAAATGATAGATATTGAGCGTCTGGAATTTCACTTAATGAACCATAGGATTCGTACACCATTAATTCTTTGGCCGCCTTAGCTTTAGAAATAGGAAGGTTTATGGTTAGTTCTTTAATTTTGATAGTTGATTCCAACCTCTCCTGCTTGGGGGGTGTTTTAGTGGTTCGTTTGGTTCGCGTTGCTTTAGTAGCAGGAGGTTTTGTTTTGATTTTGGTAGGTTTGGTGCTTGTATTCGTTCGAGGCTTCGCTTTTGTGCTTGTCTTAGGTTTAGCTTTAGTTCCTGTCTTGGGTTTTGTTGTTGTACTTCCTTTGCCTTTAGGTTTTGGTGTAGGATTGGGGGCAATAACAGGTGGTTTATAACTGTTGCGTCCCCCTTGATTATTAGGGGAATTAACGTAGTTACGAAAGCGGCCCATAAGCTGATCCATCTTAGAAATGATCTTTCTAAATTCAGCGGGGCGCATGTAAACGATGCTGCTGTACTTTTGTTTTGTCAAAAAGTTATTGTAAATCTTTTTACTCTTCAGCTTATAGGCTACGTACTGCTCAAACGCTCTAGCAAATAGTTCTACACGTCGTAGTAGGTATTCTTTGAATTTTTCAGGCAAAGGCGCGTTATAGATTCTTCTGTAATAGTCAGCCGTTACCATCCATACAAATTAGCTCTAGCACATCCTCCATTAGAATACGCATAGGATATTTACCAGAATACTTTTTCCGTCCCTTTGCTATATTATAGCTATCACGTCCGTGGGACAAACTAACACTTTGGGAGTACGGTTCTACACCGCCTCCAAATATGTAATCTAGGAAGTGGCCGTATTCGTGAGCAAATGAACCAATACCACCTGTATAAACAAAGCGCATTTCTTTGGAAGGAGGTTTTCGATAAAATGGTGGTTTGAAAGAAGAGGCAGCCTTATAACGCGTCATATTGATGATGTTGGTTGTAGGCTCAAAGTGCGCTTGCGCTCTAGAGTGTCCACGTGCTCCAAGTGCCACGCCGAGTTGACCAAACCCTATGTTATTATCTTTAAACTGCATAACCGAATTAAGGTCAATACCACAGATAGTAAGGGCATAGAGGTAGTTATATCGGTCTTCATTGGATAGCCATTCTCCGTATTGGTGTCCTCTAAAACCAAAAAAGGCATCAATATTTTCGATGCCATCCATACTTTCCAATATTTTTTCGTCAATACGCCCCTTACGCAACAATTTGTAGAGTGGTTTGAAGCCTTCGGCGTTCCACCATGCTACTTGTCTAGAAGATTTCTTTCCCTCTTCTTCTACAAGGGTATCTTCTAATTTAACTCTCTTATGCACCGACTTTAAACTTTCTGATTCTAAATTAAAGAATATATTGGGTGCTTTAGCCATTGCTCTTTTTTTGAAGGATGCTTAATTTTTTTTCATTGTGAGAACTAGGAAGTGCAGTATAACCCAAGTAGTGTTCTCCTTTGTCCAATTTTGCGATAGTCTTCTTAAACTTGATTTTTTTACTTCTTTTCTTTGTCATTCTTCTAATAGATTAAGATTCATAAAATGTAGCAAGGCTAAGTGCTGCATCGGCAATACTGCTAGCCTTGTCTAGACCATTGATAACCCGCCTTGCATTGTATAAGTCAATTTGGTGTTCGTTGATATAATCCCCCAATTTTTTACGGGTGAACATACCTGTCATCATACCCTGTACTAAAATTGGTACGGCATAGCGTAGTTCCATCACTTTATCAGGGTAGCTCACAAAATCAACACCCAATAGATTAGAGGCTTTGAGATAATTGCTTTTGTGCGTGAGCTGCACCAAACCACGACCCATATAATTGGTAGTCCAATATTCCTTGTACACATTGGTGCTGGTTCTATATTCTCGTTTGCTTTCAAAGGAACATTCTGCATCTACAGTTGCTAGGATGTACGCTAGCTTGTAGACATCGCCGTCACCGTAATAATTAAATGCATGTACAATACGGCGAATAGTGGACTGCTGGTTGTCGTCCAGTTCTCCAAAAGTAGAGATGCAAGCATTGACCCACTTTTGAGAAACCGCCCTTTTGTATATGGATAAGCCTGCTACAACTACCCCAGCGATACTGGTACCCAATAAGATACCTGTCGATATTTTAGGATTGGGTACTATCATGCTATTGATCCTTGATTGTATTGATCTAAATGAACTTTTAAATAGTTGCCAGGGCAACTGGTTGGTTTGTGTGGTTGCAGGGTTCCGTGTCCGTACACAGGTATGTTGCGCTTTAGAGTCCGCCTCAAATGGCGGATAAGCTTTCCCAAGCTTTTTAACTGTGCTTTGGATGGTTCACGTTCGCTAAAATTACCACTTAGACAAATATTAATGGTGGGCGTGTTACCACCGTCCACACCATAACTGATCGTAGTAAGGTAGTTGGTCTGTATGATGGTGCCATCAGAATCATCTTCTATAACAAAATGGTATCCGATGCCAGGCCAATTATTTGTATTAACATGATAACTAGCATAAATTTCAGCCGTTTGATTCTCCTTGCCGCTGTTGTGTACAGCAATGCGTTGGATTTTGTCTAAGCTGCGTTGTGGAAATTTTTTGGTAGGATGTTGCGCGAGCTGATCTACTTTGTCCACAATGTGGGGTGTCATCGGAAGCGCAAAAGCTGACAACAATAAAAGTAGTGCCAATGCTACCACTAGTAACCAATGGGGATGTTTTTTCCATAGAGAGGTTAATGCATTCATTATTGGGTAGAGCCTTTTTTATACATCCACCGAAGCAATATAAAGACGACCACAATAAGCAAGGCATATTTTGCAACCGTTACCAAATCATCAGTAAAGGTTGGTTCCTGGTCTTCTTCTTTGGTACTAGAGCGGTACCACCCGTATGCAGTAGTAGCCACTCCAGCCGTGAATATTGCTATCTGTGGAAGCATGTTTTTAGTAGTTGTACAGTTTGATAATAAATTACTTCAAAATGTCTTTGTAGTTGTCTTTGATGTGACTAATCGAGATTTTACTGTAAAAACCATTGGTAACTTCTAGCAATGCCTTTTCTGTAGCACTTCCGAAAATACCGTCCACTTTTAAAAGATTGGCTTTAATGCCGAGGTATTTCTTCCTTGCTAGCAGAAGTTTGTTGATGATCTCTTGTAGCTCTTTCACTTTTTCCCCACGCATACCCTTTGATAGCGCAGTTGAGTCATCGAGTACCGTTGTCGTTGCCCTTGTCGTTCCTCCTGTCGAAGGTGCAGGAATTGTTGCACTTGCTTTGGAAGCTCCGATACCACCCGTAGCAATAGATGACAGCCCCAACGCTACCGCAATTTTATCGCGGTACACATAAATCAAGATTAGGACAATCGCTACTATAAGAGCAACAATATATCCTTTATGAGTAGCGGCTTTACTGACCGCTTTTGTTAATGTTTCATTCATGACTAGTCGTTTTCTTCAGTTTCTTCAGGATTTTCCATAGCATTGGGGTCACCCATGCCTGCGCTATCCGTTTGTTGGACTTTGGCTTGTTTGGCGGCCAATTGCTCTTCTTTGATCTTGGCATTTTTGCGTTTGGTCAAATAGACGGGTACCGCGATGAGTATGATAATAGCAATAGCTATACAGGCGCCGATGGTATACTTTTTCATTTTAAAAACTTGTGGTTGGTATGAATAATATTTAGAGTAGTAAACCGTATAGGTCATGACCTTAATCCAGTTTGGTTTCCTCGCCAGTATTTAGGTCGATTAGGTAGAATTTGAGCAAATCCTCTTTGGCAATAAATTCGCCTTTGAATACGGCAATCAGTACAAATTGAGCAGTAAAACCACCAAAGTCTTGGTGTACCCCTTCGGCAAGCTCCGCTAGTAGCTTTTGATTGCCCTTGTGGCTAGCAAACTGGGCGGCTAGTGTCAGCTTTCTATTCACTGCTTCTGCCATTCTCTCTGGAAGAACAGCTTTAGTGTCAATGCGTTCCCCCACTTTGATAGCTTTACCGCCTTTACTGCGCATTTTCGACTGTTTACCACTATACGCACGCTCCCCTTCCGTAAGATTCGCAGGTACCATCTTACTAAGTTGTTCCGTGCTATAGCCCTGTACCACCACTATACGGCCAGCCCCTAGTTTTTTGTCT
>CAYUZF010000038.1:10947-11502 GCA_964449615.1 uncultured Aureispira sp. | reverse complement strand
AAAGCACCTGTTGCCGATTGGCCGTAAAGTACAGCGCGGTAGTTGAACGCTTTGGTGCCAGCATCCCAATTTTCTACCGTTACCGTAGCGGGGTTTTTAGACCCGTTTTGGGTAATACTTTTGGTAGTGGCGTTTTTGATAATAGCCTTTTCTGTATTTGGCGTTGGTGCTGAATCTGCTTCTTGCTTGGCTTGCTCTTGCGTAGGTATTTCTTGTACAACTGCTTTGGGCAAGTCAGTAAGGTCAGTATCCTCTATGATCTCTGTATCCTCTTCTTTTTTTCGAAAGAATAAATACCAAATAGTAGCCAATGCAATCACAATTTGCAAAGAAATCAATATAGTTTTTAATGTCTTGTTCATTGTTTTATGCTGGTTTATAAGTCTGTTCTAAAGTTTTGATTTTATTCTTAATGAGGTCAAAATTGTTTACGGAAAGTCCCGTATAGTCACGACTGTAGCATTGTTTGTAACAGGCATTTAAGTGCTCTATTAAAGTGGCACCCGCTACATCAGGATAGCGGTACACGGCTGCCATAAATTTTGCATTGGGCAA
>CAYUZF010000038.1:0-10937 GCA_964449615.1 uncultured Aureispira sp. | reverse complement strand
GTTCTGCACCGCTAAACCAGTACGTAGTGGTCAAGGTTCTGTGCAGCTCGGCCACCATTTCACTGGGGTCATAAGCAGTAACTGTATTCCCATCGGTAATATCTACATCAAGTTTCAACTTCTTAGGTTGCTTATTGCTGCTGTGCTTGATAACGAGATAAAGCAACACTATCACAAAGACAGCACCTGCAATCATCAACCAAGTCTTTTTAGGTATTTCTGTAATGTTCATAATTTAAACGGCTATTCTAGTTCCCATTTTTGTTTTCTTATCTACTCTTTCAGTAGTAGCAGTACTTCCGTTGGAGGTTTGCGTCGCTAATTCTATCAACATACCGTCCCCAATTAGCACCTTTGTAGCGTAAGTACGCGTCAAGGCGTCTAGTCGATCCATTTCGGCCAGCCATACTTTGGCTAGTGCACGATTACCGTGGCCGATGTAGGGGCTTCGATTTCTAAAGACTTCCCACTTGGCCAAGTGTTTTTCTTGTTTTTCTTTGAAGCCATTAATGAGTAAGTAGTTGCGCAACCCCTCACGGTCTATTGCACTCGCTTTTTTACCATTGATGGTATTAATGTCTTTGACACTTGGCGTAGACTCATTGGTCAGCATCATAATGTTGAGACCAACTGACCCCAACCAACCAATATTTTCTTTTCCGCGAAACTTGCTTAGGTTTACCTTGTCTCTGGGAATGTCTAGGAACTTTTCTAAATCTGCACGCAAAGCCTGTCCAGCGGCTTCGTATTTGCCATACACAGGCAGTTTACCGTAGTTGCTGCTTGTGATTGTTGTCACATCAGACATGTACTCAAACATCTTGAGGATAGCTCTATTTGCTTCAGAGGAAAAATTGGGAATATTCAACAGTTTGATACCAATTTTTTCGGTTCCTCTCACTTTTAAAAATCCTTCAGGATGTCCTATTTGTATATCTCGCATTTTCTCCTCAATAAGGCGGCGACCTTCGGCAGAGTGGACTAAAACGGGCTGATATTCTGGATCAATACCTTTATTTTCTAAGGTATCTCTCTGGAGCTCTTCGTCGGTGAAAGAATCTCTTGGATCAGTACGTCCTCCAGCGATTGGGTCGCTTTCTTCATCTTGGGTACCTCCTTCTTGCTCTCCGTCATTAGCTCCACTACTGCTAGGGCCCATGATTTTCCACACAGCAAAGCCAGCGATTACCAAGACTAGTACAATCGCGACAACTAGAAGGATTTTTTTGGTTGATTCAGTCATGTTGTTAATTAAATGGTTTCCCCTCGTTGGACAGGTAGAGCGCATATGCCCTTATTGCCAGGATACGACTAGGATAAGAATAAGAATGTGAATCGGTGCTTTCATTACATTAGGCTACTGGTACAGGAACTGATGTTTTGCGCAAGGCGATTACGGTAACAATTAGAACGACGACAACAACCGCTACTATTCCACCAATAATCAATTTATTGTTGGTAGCTGGTGGCGGTGGCGGTGGCGGCGGCTCGGCAGCTGGAGAATTGTATTCTCCCGACGTGAAAAAACTCACCGCTCCCATGACCGTATCCATACCACCTGAAATAGATGAAATCCATTCAGGACCCGTGGCCTTGTTGGTCTTAGGCGCTTTTTTATTCGATTCATTACCCTTTTGTTCTGTGGAATTGGACGGAGGTCCCATTCCACCAGAATCTCCGCCTTTTTTATTTGGTTCAGACATAATTGATAGCTAGTTTATACAGGTGAAGATTAAGCAGGAACGGGTACGGGCATTCCTACCTTACGAGCTGTTTGGATCAATACAAACACACCAGCCAAAATCACCAGTACTAAAGCTATATGAAAAGCCACGTTGACGTAAGGCATTGCATTTCGGTAGAAGTTGCAAGCTTTGCTTTCGCACTCTTTTTCCTTCGTTGACTTCGGCAATGGCTCACTAGGTTCTTCTACTATCGTAGTAGTGAAGTTATCTATTGGCCCTGTTCGTTTAATGTGTGCCGTTTGGTCGGGATAGTAGGGTTCTACGGGTGGATCAGTTGGAATATTTGGTGGTGGCGGTGTTACCACAGCTTCCACTTTGGGCACTGGTGGTGTTAGTGCTTCTGTTGTAGGCATTGGCGGCGTTCTTTTTTGCTCGTCGATTTTCTTTTGCAATTCTGATACAGACATTAGGAAACTGGTTTTGTTTTTAATAGAAAAAATAGGAGTACGATAAGTGCTACAGAGAGAACAACCGCTGCGGCAACCATCGCTAAACGGGTTTGTCGATCACGTTCGATACGCTGCTGTGCTTGTTCTATTGCTTGTTGTTGCGCTATTGCCGAAGCGATACCTACCCCCATTTTGGCTACGTGTGCCCCACTCATACCATTATTGACCAATCCAATGTTACTATTTGAAAGCACATCACCGATTTCTATATCGGAAAGGCTAAGTCCAGAGGCTAATGACATGATAGAAAGGATTTAAAAAGAAACACCACCCACCGTAGAGGCGGCAGCTGGTGTTCTTTGTAGTTATGGAGGCAGATTATAGTTGTTGTGTGGCGGCTATTTTAGGCAGTTGACTACCATACGTAACGTTACTCTAGTGCCTAGCGCAACAGGTAGACTCAACCACTCTTTACCTTTCAGTATGACGCTTTGGATACCATTTTGGCCAAAAACAACATTGTTACGCAATTCAGGTTGTTCGCTACCTTCTTTAGAAAAGGGTAGATTCAGTGGTCTATCGGTATTACCTCCTTCAAATTCAGTTTTTCCTGTTCTAGTTTGGCCCTCATTGTAGAAATCATCGTCCGAGACTTCCATGCTAGCCGAAATCAGACTGACACCTTTGTGCATAGCCATTTCAGCTAGGACGTCTAAAGATTGCTTACCGTGTGTGCCGCTAATTTGGACACGTCCATCGGTAATACGTTTGTGACCATGCATAGAGTAAGAAGAAGCACCTAATCCGAGGTACACCGTGGCATCTTCTTGTTCACCTCCCAAATCGCTAGGTAGTTCCAAAGTAACTTGGTAAATAAAGGGCGATCCTGTAGTCGTTGATGAATCACTCAATAGACCAGCGTAGGAAGCAGGTAGAACCAAATGCTTCATCTTTCTCAATTGTGAGGCAGACTGCCATTCTACGTTCGAATTTTCATCAAACGGTTCTTTCGTGATTGTGCCCCCTTTAACTTGATAAGGGATAGAATGGGCAATATCAAAATCTGGGTCACCATATTCTAAAAAAATATAGGTGTACTCTTGTGTACCGCTGGGTACGGGGTAATTGCTGATGTTGTAGTTCATGCTATGTGAATTATAGTTTGTTCTTTATTGTTTTTTCTGGTTCTAATTTTAATAGAAACGGATTAAATAAGGTGGTTATTTAGTTAGCTGGAATTCTGTCTTGTACTCTGTTTCCATTGGTTCTTACGCGTTTGTATCCAACAGCGTATTCTTCTAAAACCTTGTTTCAAATTCTCCCAATGCGAAATGATATAAAATACTGTAGTCATACCCGCAAAGAGTGCAAGCAACATCCCTACAAACGTATCTATGACTGCACAAAGCTCCATGATTTGGGCGCTCTGTACAATGGCTTCTGCTTGTATGGTTTGACCGTGCATAACCATTGTTCTAACAAGTTCTTTGATAGAATCCTGGATGCCAAAAGCAAACATGTTTATCAAAGGCGCGAACAGGTGCTTCAACAACTCTGTTACTGCTCTCATATCAGTAAAGTTTAGGTGCGAACTTCCAAAAAGCTAATAGCACTAAGGCTACAACAGCAATTAGAACAAGGCTTAAGGTGTCCATTTTAATTGTCACTTCGTATTCATCCGCTATTAGATAAGTTGTTTCCATAGATTATTACTTGTTTACCTTTACAAAAATCCATCAAAAGCAACTGATAAACAAGTAATTAGAAGAGATAAAAAGTAGAAAGCACCGTATTACGGTGCTTTCTATAATAAATTAGACGGCAAGAGAAACCTTATAAGATGCTGATATTCAAACTAAAGAATGCTAGCGTATATGTAATACGGAGTTCTCAAATACGGATGTACTTTTTTACGGTAGGCCATGCCTGTTTTAAAGCAAGATTAGTATTGCAACAGTCGAATACCAATAGATACGCTATGCTGCTGATTAATCACATCATAGGAGTAACCAATAGCCCAACCACGGCGATCAACAAACTGGATTCCTGGGGCAATTGAAGTTCTTCCTTGCCAATTGCTACCTACTTCCCCAGTCAGTAATACTTGGTTATTGGGAACAGGTATGGGTTCTTTAATCGTTATAGTTTCGGTTCTAACAATTTCTTTAGGAACCTTAAGCTGGTAGTCAATGTCATTGCTGATTAATTGGCACGCATCCGAAACGGTGGCCGTGTAATAAACGTCTAAGTCTTCCGTAATAAAGGTATCGGTATAAACTTGGGCGGTGCGGCTGCTCTCGGTAAGCTGGAGCGTGTCTACAATGCGTTCCCCTTGTACCGTAAGGTATATCTTTTCTGGAAGTGGAATCGGTGCGCTTAGAGTAACTACCTGCGGCGGCGGGTAGAGAGTATCAACTTGCACAACTGTTACCGTGTCGGGTTGAGGTAGCTCATAGCTAGGTGGTGAAATTTCAAAAGGCAATTTGTTGGATTGACATTGCCTGAAAAATAAAACCATCACTAAAACAGCTAAGATGACAATTACAATGTTTTTCATCTTTTTGAGCTTTGAAGATACTGTAAAATGCTGTCCACTATAAAATCAGCTAATTGATCTCGCCCTTCGGGGTCAACTAGATATTTTTTGGCTTCTCGTTCCTGATCCATAAAGAACAGTTCCAATAAAACCGCAGGCCCCTCTGTTCTATACACCATGTCCCAATTCTTTCGTTTAAGACCTCGGTTTTTTTCAAAAGGAAAGTGTTTGCTAAAACTTTGGATAAAAGTAGCAGCAAATTTTTTAGAAGTACGACTGGCTTGTCGTGATACATGGACTTCAAAGCCTGAGCCCAACTGGTGGCCTATGTTGGCATGTATAGAAATAAGAAGCGTATTTTTACTGTACTTTTTGTGCGCTACGTTGGCTCGCCGTACGCGTTTGCTGCGTGGGATGTCAGAATGCTCTGGACAAAGGTCTACATAAGGGATGTCCTGCTGGTAGAGCCGCTCCATAACACGGGCTTTTATAGCGCGGTTGAACTCGCCTTCGTGAATGGTGGTTCCATCCTCGTGGGTCCACTGCTTACCTCTGGTTTGGTACTGGCCGTTAATCATACCGCCATGTCCTGCATCAAGGAGTATTATCATTGTTATGATCTGTTTTTGAGTCTCCAAAATCATAACGACTTTGAAGGGTATATGAATCAATAATGTGTTCGTAATCTGCTGCTCTAACCATACGAAGGCTGGGTTTTCTTTTACATTCTATAGGTTCGAGTAAGTGCCGCAGACAGCGCGTAACTAGTTTGGGATCATAGGTGGTATTAATAATCTCAAACATTACTCGGTATTTATCGTAACCTTTCAAGGCTCCATTTTTTTGAAATAGATAAGTGACGGTTCCGTATATGTTAGAAGTGTTGCAAACTTTCAATACCCTTTGGCCTTGTCTGATTACAACAATTCCTTCCTTTCTAACTAGTCGGTAAAACCTTACTATACTACAAGGAGGGCACACGGCTACTAGAAATTTATGATTGATACCTGTTTGCATAAGCTCTACATTTTTGAAGTCAGTAGTTCCTGAATAGAAATCTGGGATAATCGACCGCTGTTGTTCTTAACAGCATAAGTAACTTTGTTACCTTGCATTCGGACATAGACGAAGCTGTATTTGAATAGTTGACCTTCTATCAATGGTTTTATATTTTCTTCAGTCAAAACGTCTTCTATATTAATTCCCATTGCAGGCAACATTTTGAGTGCATTTTTTACCATTGAAGGCATTGCTTCTTCTTTTTCTGCATTTGAGAAATCTAATTTAATTAGTTTGGTGGCTGCCTGATTGGAAGCTATACGTTCTGTGAATAAAATCTGGTCATCTTTATAGGCGTTGACTACAATCGTAGAGTCCAAACTTATTGTCGCCCATACTTGATTTGCTTTAGATTGTGTGCTTTCTATAGTAGTTTTTAGAAAATTCTCTACTAAAGGATTAATCAACATTGGTAGTAAAGGGGCCATCATGCCCAATTTTTCAACTACTACGTTATTTTGTTCCATGTCTTCTGCTTTAAATTCTCTTCCCCCTGGACCAAATAAAGCCCATTGAGAAGTGTTAATATCTAATCGGGCGTAGGAGTGTTTTGTGGCGTTTCTTATAGTCTTAAATATGGCTTGAAGAATGGGAAGTGTAGGCGTCCCTCTCAACTTCTTTTTTACATTATCAGGCGGTGCGGTATTGACTGCAAAGCAAATAATATGTGTAATCATATCCCACCCTTCTGTTGGCATCATACCTAGCCCGTGAAAGACCAGATACACATCTACCCCCGCATGTTTAGCTGTACTAATGAGGCTTTTTTGTTTGCCTACAAATCTGCCATCTTTCATACGGCCTGTAGTATCGTCAAAAACAAAACTAAGTCCGACGTAACGCCGACCATCTAAATCAGACAATTCTTTGAACAACAAATGTTCTACCTGGTCACTGCCGAAACATTTCACATGTTTACCACAAAGGTGTCGCATATAATGTGTGAAGGGATACCGTTGTTCTTTGTACCAAAAAGTCAACTCACCCTCTTCCTCTTCTAAGCGGATCCACTCATAGTTTGCCCAGTCACCAGGCTTACCCGCGTTGTAAACCAATACAGAAGAACACAAAGTCATCAAGCGTTCTAAGTAACTTGTTTTTCCTGCGTGTGGGCGTCCAAACGCCGCGACACATTTAGGTGCTCTATTTGAATCATGCTCCATACAATAGTTCCCGCATTTTCTTGTTGACACCTTTGACACCTCTTTTTTCCATGTCATCTAGCAGCTCCGCTATATCGGGATGAGGATATTCATCGGCTAGGTTTGCCTTTGTTATCTTTTTATCAATAGTATATTTGAATGCTCCACTAGCGTGACGTTGAAAATAGGTTCTCTTTTTTTTGAAAGAGGGCGTGTGCTCATAAGGGTGATTCGTCTTAACTACACGTTGTTTGTGAGCTTTTGTAGGAGGATTATTGGCGGCTGGAGCAGGCGTATTTATGGATGTAGCTTTTTGCATTAGTGGCAATAGGTAGTCTTCACCATATTTCTTCATCAGTAAAGCTATTACTGGCGCGGAATACATGGCCAACGACCCAAAGAACAATACCCCCGCAGGAGGTAATTCAATCTGCATCTCTTTGCACATCTCCTTAAAGTTCTCAACAAGAATATCCTTCATCATCTTGTCAGAAGCAAATTCGGAGGCATGTCGTTCGCCATCTAATTTAGCACACAGACGCGCTTTAGCATCGTCTAATTTGTCAAGACCATGCTTACCCATGCGTTCCAAATTTTTGGCGCTGGTCATTCTGCCCAAAACATTACCAAGACTCGTTTTTGAGCCACCGTCAATATCCGAATTGATCGGCTCATCAGGTTCTACATCTACAGGCTCATCATTTTCATAGTCGTCCTCTTCTTCATAATCGTCCTCGTCGTCGTCCTCTTCTTCATAATCGTCCTGTTCTTCACGGTAGTCACTTCCTTGTTCTACTGACTGCTGATGAATAGGCTGTTCATCACTGGTGCTGCCACCATTGAGCCATTCATCTACAAGGGCAAACTCATCAGGTGGTAAAGTCGTATCATCGGTAGTATCTTTGTCGTCATCAGCATAAGCTGCCATAAGGTCTTCCAGACTATCGTACGCCTCTATTTCTGGTGTATCGTCTTGTTGAGGGGTATCAGAATACTCGTTAAAAGTCGAATTAACCGCTTCTATATTCTGTTGAGGGGTCTTATTATCGCTGTTATCGGTCGTTAATCCTTCGTTAGAAGGCTGTTGATTGTTGTTAGCCATGATTGTTGAGAGAATTACAGTTTTCTAATTTTTTCTAACGGCATGTTGAGTAATTGCGTAGTACTTTCTAACATTTCAGCATAGGAAGAAAGTAACGTTTTGGCCATGCGTCTCTTCATATGTGACAATGATTCATCTGCTGTAATTGGGTATAGAAAATCGTAACATTCCGCAAATTTATCTTGCAAAGATTCTTTTTCTTGAATAAAAATAGCTTCTATATCGCTAAGGTCAATAAGTTTTGAGGGGATGTTATGGTCGGTGTGGGCGTCGGCCTCGTGGCTGGCTTGGTTCTTTGTTTCGGCAGCTTTAATATTAGCTTCCCAAGCCTCTATTTTTTGATCGTCGGAAATGGTAGTTTGGTAGGGTAAGAAACGGCCTATAAAGATGCCTATAAGCAGAAATAGGGCAGCAACAACAACTGTAAGGAACATATTGTTAGGATTGGCAGCATTGGACAGACCAAAATTGGCAAATTCTAACCGTTTTTGCAACTTGATTATTGTAATGGGGACAAAAAGACTCCGTATTTTCGTACTTTTCTTTCTTTGTTAGAGTTCCTAACCGTTTTTTTTAATAAAAAAGTACTTCTTTGATAAAAATGTTGAGCAATCCTCTACCATCCCAACAAAAAAAGATTTGCATCAGCTACTCTACTCGCTTTTTTAAGGTGAGCGGGAACAATTTTCTGTGAATTGCAACGGGTGCTTAACCACTTTAATTTAGGTAACTGCTGTATTTCCTTTGGTAGTGTATCTAGATGGTTGAACGATACATCTAATAAGCGTAGATTGTGTAACTGACCCAATTCATTCGGTAGCTCAACTAGGTCATTATATTGCAAACTTAGTGCTTCTAGCAATTGAAGTTGTCCAATACATACCAAAGACTTATCATCTAAATATGGACCGTTGAATTCAAACAGCAATTTTGTCAACGATGATAATTCACTTACCACTTGAGGGAATTGTTGGAATGAATTATTGCTTATGTTCAATACTTGCAGCGCAGTAAGCTGGCTTATTGTAGCAGGTAATCTTGTTAAATTGTTATGGCTTAAATTTAGCTGCCTTAATGATTGGCAATTTCCTATAGAATAAGTTACGTATGGCAGATGATTGTTGGCCAAACATAATTCTTCTAAGGATAGAAGGTAGCCTATTTGTTTTGGGACTTCTACCAGTCTACGGTGGCTCAAGTTTAAGGTCTTTAATGTTAAGAGTTCTGTTACAACCTCTTGTAAAGCTCCTTGTATTCCGTGCTCAATGGATAACAGCCACTTGTTCAAATCCTCAATACCTTTCACTAAAGTAATACTACGTGGATTGATTCCTCGGCCTTTCATCAGCTGAAATGCTAAGTCAATATTGACCTTATCAGCGGAGTGGAGTAATTCGGTTATGCTATCTATGTATTGTTGTTCCATAATGTTTGTTCTATACTATCTGAATAGTTGTTCCCCGCATTTGGAGGATTGCTATAAGATCAGGAAATTTACCACATTGAGTTTCATCAAAAGCAACCGTTTCCAAGCAAGGTAGATTTAGTAAAAAACTCGGTGAGTCTATCAGTGGGTTGTAAGCTAAATCAACACGTAGTAAACGATTCATTTTGTGCATACTAGCGGGTAATACGCGAAGTTTATTATACGTTAAATCAAGCCTTCTCAAACTGGATAATTGCCCTATACTATCAGGTAAACTTGTTAAAGCATTTTCACGTAGCTTCAGCTCCTCTAAGTCTTTCAATCGCTCAATTTCTAAAGGTAATTTTCCCAATGCGTTGTTGCCTAAATTGAGTATCCTTAGGCGCTCTAAATCACCAATAGCAGCAGGTACAAAACCTATCTTATTTTGTGACAAATCTAAATCCTCTAATTTTTCCAGTTGTAAAATAGGATTAGGGAACACATAAAAATTGTTACCATGAAGATATAGTTGTTTCAGTTTATTCAGTTGCCTAATATTTGCAGGCAGTTTTTTCAGATAATTATAACCAAGCGACAAACGTTCTAAGGATGCTATTTGGCCAACATATGATGGTAGAATTGTAAACTTGTTGGAAGATAGGCCTAGAGACTCCAATACTGGTAGTTGCCCTATGCTATCAGGTAGTGAACGAAGGTTATTCTGTTCTAAAAATAGATGTTCCAAAGAGGTTAATCGTCCTATACCTTTTGGCACCCAATTGATATGCTGATCATCAAGGTTATAATATTTAGAAGTCAAAATTTCTGACAATCCTTCTGCTTTGTTATTAGGAATATAATCCACGTCACAGAACCACTCATACACTTCAGATAGCTCTTCTAGTATCGGAATAGCCGTATCAAGGGTATTCGCTGCCAAGACAAATGCTAGGGCTATATTTGCACTGCTGTGAGACAATACTAGGTTTTCTATATGTTCAATAAACGCTTTGTCTTCTGTGGTTGATTTGTGGTTCATGTTATTCTGTTGATTTTTAAAACAATCCAAGTTGCTGCGGCGCTGAGTTTGGGGCATAATTCATCCATACCCATTCTTGCTTGTCCTCCCCTATTGGTTTTCTACTCGTGGCCGCAAAGTTTTGATGCTTGATTTTTTTGCACCGCCATCCTTTATACAAGTCCTTCATAAAAGCAGTGCTATAGCCGCTTATCATTACCCTACCTTTGGCCTGGTACAACAGTTCGGCCAGCTCATGGTGGTCTTGATCGGTGAAATCGTATTCGTAACCACCGCTGTTGCGGCCACTAAAATCATACGGGGGGTCGACGTAAAAAAATGTAGTTGGACTATCAAAGTAAGGAATACTCTTTCTAAAATCTTGCCGTACAATTTGGACCCGCTCCCGAATTATTGGGGCGATAATTCTAAGTTGCTCCAATTTGTTGTTGTATCGACTGACGACCTCCGCACGGCCTTTGGTCTTGGCTTTGCGGCAAGTAGCAAAACCTATGGTCTTAGAATGCTGTGTTTGTTG
>CAYUZF010000037.1:18962-30860 GCA_964449615.1 uncultured Aureispira sp. | reverse complement strand
AGGAATTGAGACCATTCCTTTCTTTTATAAATATTATACGGAGTTAAAAACAGCGGAATAGGCAGGTACGGGTAGGGTGCAACTTTTCGGCATTGCTACATGGCACCCTACCAATGCCCCCGTTTTATCCATACAAGCCCTTCGTCAAAAAGGCGTTCCACGCCATTCCCGCTTCGTAATGCTCCAAAACCCAATCCAATAAATCTGCTTTCAAGATCACCGTTTCGTCCTCTTCATAGGTTTTCATAAAGTAGAATTGTTTGTTGGCCAGAATCGGCAGCGTCTCCTGTGCTGCTTTGAACTCCTTGGGTAGGCGTTTGTTTTTATCTCCCTGAATGCCCCCGTAGACCGCAAGCAACGCTGTATCGTTCAAGTGCTGTTGCGTTTCTTTGGGATGTTGTAGCATGTAAGTGCGCAGGGCATACAAATTTTCTTTGTCTAAGAAATACGCGCCTCCGCCCAGCCAATGCTCCTCTACCCCCAATTGCACATAAAAACCAGGATATTGCTTGTTCTTACGGCCACCTCTAGAAATAACAGCGCTGCGATTGAGTTTGTAGGGCGTTTTGTCTTTAGAAAACCGAATGTCGCGGTTGATACGAAAAATGGCTTCTTTGGGCAGCAAATCCAAGTCCTTGTCGTAGCGCTGCTGTATGGCTGCAATGAGGTCACCCATAAACGCTTTAAACGGTTCTCTCACTTGTTGTTCGTATTGTTTTTTATGATCGTGGAACCACTCTTTGTGGTTGTTGGCGGCTAGGCCTTTGAAAAAATCGGTGTAACCTGTTGTAAAATATGCCATAGTAACGGGGATTGGATAGCGGGTAAAAAAAGTAGCAACACAGGAAGCAAATAGAAAAACTCTTATCCCTTAATAGTAAGGAATAAGAGTTATCTATTATCGTTCAAAAGAACAGACCTAGTGGCCTAATCTTCTACTTCTACGTCATCAATAGTAGTATCGACATCGACATCTACCAACTCCTCTGTGTTGTCGATGAAGACACGACCACGGTAATACAATTTGCCGTCATGCCAGTGGGCACGGTGGCGTAGATGTGGTTGTCCTGTAGCTTGACAAGTTACTACGTGAGGAGGGTCAATCTTGTAGTGTGTACGACGTTTGCGTTTACGCTGCTTTGATATTCTACTCTTAGGATGTGCCATTTTTTGTTTATTTAAATGTTATTTACTTTAAGTTTTTTAACGCGTCCCAGATACTGTCCGTTGGGCCATCGTCTTGATTGTCCTGCGCCTCATTGGGATCTACTTGGTGCTGTTGCAAATAAGCCAAGACCGCAGGGTCACAAGTAGAGTTGCCATTCTCATCGAGTGGATGAACTTTTCTAATAGGAAGACTGAGCATAATCAATTCATAAACCATCTCGGCAATGTTGATAGAATTGCTACCTTCTTTTAGATAAACAACGTTGTATTCGTCGTCCTGTTCTGGAATTTCGTGTACGAGCTTGACCATGATTTGCTCACTGCCCTCGATGGGCAAATCAAACTCTTCTGCACAGACATCACAAGGCGTGTGTACCGTTCCTTGTAAGTCAAAATTCAACTCCAAACTATTCAGATACTTTATCAAAGCAAGACGCACGTGAATTTGTCCTTCTTTGACCAAAGCGGCTTCAAAATGATTTAAGAACTTGTCATCAATCTGATAATCAAATACATGTTCACCATCTGCTAAACTTGCAAAATTAATGGTGAAAGATTTAAGAACTTTCATTGGTTCAGATTTTTCTAAAAACGCCGTGCAAAGGTAGAAAAAAAAAGCAACTCCCGCAATATATTACCCCCTGTTTTTAAACAAAAAACAAAATTCACCTCTCTGGTGGTTGAGCGAAGTCGAAACCACCAGAGAAGTGTAGCCGCCGCTCCGTAAAACGGTTACTTTTCGGCCAACAATTCCTTGATGGCTGCTTCGAGTTGGTCGCCGCGTAGATTTTGGTAGCGGATCACCCCTTCACGGTCGATTAAGAACGTTTTTGGGATAGAATTGACGCCGTACAGGGCGGCGACGGAACTGCTCCAACTGCGGAGTTCAGAAACGTGGTTTTTCCAAGTCAATTTATCGTCTTGAATGGCTTTTTTCCATTTGGCGCGCTCCATTTCGGTAGCCTGCTTGATGCGGGTTTCATCGTTTTGGTACATCGCTAGGCGTCTGTCGTCCAGGCCGTCCAAAGAGACGTTGTAAACGTTAAAGCCTTTTTTCTTGTACTGCTCGTACAGCTCCACTACGTGTGGATTGCTGAAGCGGCAAGGGCGGCACCAGCTGGCCCAGAAGTCCAACAGCACGACATCGCCTTTGAGCGAGGAGAGCGCTATCTTGTTGCCATTCGGATCGGGAAGGTTGATTTCGGGAGCGGGGCGACCAACAGCTACTGGCTGTGCGTTAATTTTGGCCTCCATAGATAATACTTTAGAATTAAATTGCTTGGTATATAGGTCGTTGGGGTACTGCTCTTTTAAGCCTGCCAATACTTTTTTGTACAACTCAATGTTGGTCGCTAAATCTAATTTTTCTACCAAATACAAATCCAACAACGGACGCGCTTTTGTACTTTCTTCCAAATACTTTTTAGCGGCAGCGTGGTCTATCTTTCCTTGCCATTGCTGCATTTCCTCGCTGTACAAACCGCCCTCAATCTCGTGTTCTACAATTTTATTATTTTCAACGGTAGCATTAATGGTAACTTTTTCGCCCCCTTCTAACAGCAGGTATAAAGGCCTTGCACCAATGCGCAAACGGTAGACACCTGGCCCTTTGTCGGGGGTGGCCAATTCAAACGCCCCATTGGGGTTGACCGCAACACTGCCTACTACATCGGTCGCATCCAACGTTTTTTTATCAAAAAATAATTTTTGCCCATTCTCTAAGCCTTTAATCGTACCCAAAACAAGGGTTTGAGGCCCTGCAGGTTGGGCAGTAGGGGCAACAACAGCACCGTTTGTTGCGGCGTCGGTTGTTTGCAGTTCGGTATCGGTAACAGGCGTACTATCGGCACAGCTGAACCAAAAGATGCTTGCTGCTAGAAATAGAATATAGTTGTTCATGGTATTACTTGATGTATAGAAGTTTCGAAAACAGCGGCCAGTTGGAGCCTCGCTTTAGAAATGCAATAAAACCCAAAGTACAAACTTATTGGTTGAATCTATAGGCTTCGCTTGTTTTTAAGATTTTTCTAAGAAGCCTAGTGCCAATTACTGTTTAGAATGATATTCGCTGATTTCGTACTGCACCATTGGCTGGCGGTTCAATTGGAAGGCGTTCCCCGTCCAAACTAGAGCAACTTTATACGCTTCGCGCAAAGCCGTACTGTCTTTGTTGGGATACAATTCGTATTGTAAGCGCGCCTGTAAATAGTTGACGTCTGTGGGCAACAAATCAAAATAGAAGTGGTCGCTTTGGTTTTGCAAAGGGGGCGTATCCTTTTCAAAAAACGTTTTAGTTGTAATCGCAGGGAGTTGCTGGCCAATGTCCTGCCAGCTGTTGGGTTGGTATTCTAAAAAGCGCTGCTGAATGATTTGCTGCTGACCGCGCTGCTCCTCCACCAAACTTTGAGAGATGAAAACGACACTGTTTTTAGTTAATGAATTGTACACACTCATTACAAAACGCTCCAGTTGTTCTTGTTCGTCCTCTGCGTTGTACGCTTGCTCTGTGATCTCTAAATAATTGCCAACAACACGGCAGCGATAATGGTAGTGGTGACCCGTTTTTAGCAGCAATTTGCGCTCTACGGAGGACAAGCCGTGCAAGCCTTCTAGGATCAACTCCTCTTGTGGCAACCGCAAAAAAGCCTGTTGTACAGTCAAGCGTTTCTGCGCTTCTTGAGAAGAATGGCGCAAGGACGGCTGTTCTACCGAAGAGAGGTTGTTTAAATCGTCGGTAGTAGGCGTTTCTGGGTGGCAGCCCGTGCCAATATAGAGCAAACAGCCAATTATAACATAAAAATTAGTAAGATTTTTCATACCTAATAAAATTTGAACATAGGAGGCTGTTCGTCTTTTTTGAACGATTCATTTTCCTTAAAACAAAAATAGGTCGTTGGGAAGAATTGGGGAAGCAAGCAAGCAATTGTTGGGGAACAAAGGCGTTCTCTTAGAAAACGCTGTTATACAAGATACGGTATTTACAGCAAAAAATAAAATGATAGACAATTACAATAACAAAGCTAAAATTTTGTCTAACTGAACTAGGTCTATTACCTTTGACGCACCAAAATGCTGTTGTGGCATACCTAGAAAAACGCTACTTGACTATTTATTCATTTTTGTTAAAGCTATTGAACTAAATTTATGAAAGATTTGCGTAAACTACTGCCCGTTTTATTGGCGGCTGTCACAGGTATTTTAGCCCTAGTATTGGGAAATAATCCTTTTGGTACGGAGCAGCCTGGCCCCCCTGTTGTTTCGCCTGTGGATATAGACGATCAATTGCCCGATAGTCGGTTGAATTTTTTGCCGACACAGGTAATGGGCGATCAACTTATTCGGCACCAATATTATACCCTTTCTTATTCTACTAAACACCAAAATCCCGAATGGGTTGCCTACGAATTGAGGGGCGAGCGGTTGGAGCGCAACTCCCACCAAGAACGCGGTAATTTTCGAGACGACCCCAAAGCCAACGATGCCAAAAGTAGTATTTATAGCCATTCTGGTTACGACCGTGGTCATTTGGCGCCTGCTCACGATATGAATTTCAACGCGACTGCCATGCGAGAGAGCTTTTACATGAGCAACGTGACCCCGCAGGTGCCAGAGTTTAATCGTGGAATATGGAAAAGTTTGGAAAGTCGGGTGCGAGAATGGGCTAAAAAAGAGCGCCGTTTGTTTGTGGTGACAGGGCCGTTGTTGCGCAAACGGGTAGGCAAAGACCAGCGCTTGAAAAAAACAGGGCCCACTGTTCCTAGAGGTTTTTATAAAATAATCGTAGACTACGAACATCCAGAACAAAAAGGCATTGCTTTTATGTTCAAAAACAAAGATATAGACCAACCTTTAGAAAATTTTGTAACGAGCATTGACCGTGTGGAGGCTTATACTGGGATCAACTTTTTTCCAGAATTGAGCAGCCAAGAAGAGCGCCTAATAGAAGCAAAATCGGACTTAAGCCGCTGGTAAGTATCTTCCAAATTAGTACACCTACGCAATTCCGCGTTTAGAGTGATTAAAGTACCAAATTTATGAAGTTCAAAATTCAAGAAGAAGAAAATTTTCGCTACCTCCAAGAAGGAACAGGGGAAGTGGTGGTGTTGTTGCATGGGTTGTTTGGAAGTATGGGCAATTTTGAGCCATTGATCAATTACCTGAAAGACGATTATCGGGTATTGGTGCCGATGTTGCCTATTTACGCCACGCCCAAGCGCGAATTGTCCATCTTGTCGCTTCGGCAACATGTGCAAGAGCTGTTGGCTTACAAAGACTACAAACGGGTGCATTTGGTGGGCAATTCTTTGGGAGGGCATATCGCTTTGCTGTTGGCCTTAGAAGCGCCTAAATTGGTGCAGAGTTTGACGTTGACAGGGAGTTCGGGCTTGTTTGAGAATGCACTGGGCAGCTCTTTCCCGCGTCGTCAAGACTACGATTTTGTACGAAAAGTAGTAGAAAACACTTTTTACCATCCATCAACCGCTACGAAAGAAATTGTAGACGAGGTTTTTGAAACCATCAACACACCCGAAAAAGGCCTTAAAATCATCATCACGGCAAAATCGGCCATGCGTCATAATTTGGAGCATGAGCTGCACCGCATTCAAGCACCCACCTTACTTATTTGGGGAAAAGACGACAACATCACCCCCGCTTTTGTAGGAGAGGATTTTCAGAAGAAAATTGCCCATGCGGAGTTGCACTTCTTTGAAAACTGTGGACACGCGCCCATGATGGAATACCCGCAAGCCTTTATCGACTTGTTGCGGCCATTCTTAAAGCGCCAAGCTATTGAACTACCTTAAACCAATAAGGTGCCCAACCAACCTATAAAGAGGTAAATAAAGACGATGGTTAAAGTGAGCGTTGGGGTGGGGGGATAATTTTGTACCAATACATTTTCGTCGTCATCGGTCACGTGGTCAATGTTGGCTTTAAAATGCAACACGAGTTTGATGCCAATCGTCGCTTCAAATAGGCCGATCAAGCCTACAATACTGATACCTGCCATCGGTGTAATGGTCAATGTCGCCCAATAACTCGCCCCCAAGTAAATCGCAAAAGAGCAAATGCTCCAGTAAAAGAACTTGATATTATAGAGTCTAGAAGTGATGGCCCCCAAGACGATAATTGCACTAGCTGCGGCAAGGCCAGTACCAAGAATAATAAGATAGTTTAACATAAGATTCAATTGTAATTGGCAAATTTAGGATTCTTTTTGAGGATTAGTAAAGAATACCGTTAGATAAAGCCAAAATTTCTTCTAAAACTTGACGTGTGTTTGATAAACGGGGCACTTTATGCTGGCCTCCATATTTATTATGCCGACGAAGCCAGTTGTGAAAGGTTCCTTTAGGAACGGAATGGATGCGTAGTTCTTGCAAGGCCAAATCATTTTGCCGCTTCGCTTTATAATCGGAATTTACTTCCTGCAAAGCTTGATCTAAAAAGCGCTGAAACGATGTCCTATTATTGGGAGGTTGCTCAAACTCTATGGCCCACTCGTGGCCGCCTTTGGCCGACTGCTCTTCCATAAAAATGGGCGCTACGGTAAAATTACTAACCCGCGCTTGAAACGCAACACAGGTTTTTTGCAGCGCTTGCTCTACGTTCCAAACCATTACCTCCTCCCCAAAAACGTTGATAAACTGCTTGGTACGGCCTGTAATCTGAATCAAATAAGGCCGTTTTTGTACAAAACGTATGGTATCGCCGATGTTGTAGCGCCACAATCCCGCATTGGTACTAATCACTACCGCATAATCTTGATCCAATTCTACTTCTTCTAAACCAAGCGTAGGCGGGGCGGCATCGTCCCAGTTTTTTTTGGGAATAAACTCGTAAAATACCCCATTGTCGACCAGCAAGTGCATTCCAATCGCTTCTTTTGAAAACTGCGTTGCGAAGAAGCCTTCCGAAGCGTTGTAGTTGTTGCGGTAGGCAATCGGGTGATTGGGAAACAGCGCCTCAAACTGCGCTCGGTAAGGCTCAAAATCTACACCGCCGTGGTGGTAGACCTCCAAACGCGGAAAGACTTCCGACAAGTTGGCCTTACCCGACAACTCCAGCAACCGCCTTAGCAAAACCAAGGTCCAAGTCGGTACCCCGCTCAAACTGCTGATGTTTTGATGCAAAGCAATGCGGGCAATGCGCTCGATTTTTTCTTCCCAATTGGCCATCAACGCCGTCTGTACATTGGGCGTTATAAAGGGCGCGCCATAAATGGGGGAGTTTTTGAGCATAAGCGCCGAAACATCGCCCACTTCGGTACGGGCTCGTGGATCGAACAACTCTATCGTACCACCCATCACAATGGCGCGACTGCCGTCAAATAAACGCGACTCGGGATGGTTGTGAATCCAAACCGCTACCGCATCGTGTGGGCCTTTGAGGTGACACTGTTTGATGTTCTGTACAGGAGCAGGGAGGTATTTGCTCGCTTGGCCACTGGTGCCAGAAGAGCGTGAGAATTGGCGTACCTTTCCAGGGCAAAGTACATTCCCCTCCCCGTGCAACATGCGCTCAATCCAAGGATAAAGCGTTTCGTAAGATTGTACAGGAAACCGTTCGCGGACTTGATCCAACGATAATTTAGCACTTAATCCGTGTGTTTTGCCCCATTGGGTAGCAGCCCCCTGCCGCAACAGCTGTCGCCAAACCTGTGCTTGTGCTTCGTGGGGATGTTCAACGGCTCGCTGAACTTTTTTCATATGTCGATTAAACGCTGTTTTGAGTACTGCATTAAGCCATTTCATAGCTGTAGAAGATCAAAAAAGTGAACGATATATTGATAAAACTTTTCATAGCAAAGTCCATAGTAGGCCCATCCAGAACAAGTATAGTTGGAAAGGAGTGCCATGGCAGAGGATAAAATCACAGCTGGTATACAATTGAGGGAGGGAGATCGTAATCTATTTTAAGGACTATAACTTTGTACAGCAAGCGGGGAGGAGAATGCTGTTGATAGCAACAACAAAGGTATACTTTTGAAGTTATAGAACTGCTAATTGATGCTGTTGTTCCGAAATAATTTTTAATTTTTGGTTGTGGTACGCATAATTACTTTGTAATTTAGAGAAAAAAGAACTGGGTAAAAGATGACTCAACCAACCCGAAAAAATTTCCCCGTGTTGCAATTCTGTACGGTCGTCTCCCAAGTCGGTCAAGCGAAAATAATGTTCGCCTTGAACAACTGCTGAAAAGGTCTTGATGCCTCGCCAAGCCAGTTGCGCACGAGGTTGTAGGCGCTCAATCCGCACAGGGATAATAAGATGTAAATGAGCATGGTGAATATAAATGATTCCCTGCTCACGCAGACTGCCCCAAACTTTAGCAATCGACGGATTCCATTCAGGATAGCGTTCTACATCCGTCAAGATGTTCCAAACTAAAGCAACAGGGGCATTGATGACGAGTTGAGTGTGGCATGATTTCATGCAAATGATGTATTTGGTATTTCCTAAGGATCTTTACAAGCAATTCCAAAAAAGAACCACTTTTCAAAGAATTTTTGGAAAATAAGTTCCTCACAAGAGAGCAACCAAGTTATAAAAACAGGCAATTGAGCACCCAGCAAATGGTACAACGTACTTCTATAATGCTTTTTGTATTTAAATAGTTTCTGTTGTTTTTTCGTAAAGCAGGATAGTCTTCCTATATTCCTACCTACCGCAGAAAAACACTGAAACAAGTATTTAATAATTGAACTGTTGAAAAACGAAAGTACACATTATTGTTAGAATTTTTTATGTTTTTCACTATTGTTTTTGGATGTTTTGAAATTTTGGCGCAGCAGTTTATTTTTAGCTGGTTGAAATAGCGGATTATTAGAATCACAGTTATTAGAACTTTAGGGGATAATGAGATTACATTTTATAGCGGTTGGAGGGGCGTTGATGCACAATTTGGCCCTCGCTCTACAGCAGAAGGGTTACACCATTACAGGATCAGACGACGAGATTTATGAACCCTCTCGTTCGCGTCTAAAAAAGGCGGGCTTGCTTCCAGCAGAACTGGGGTGGCATCCTGCGCGGATCAGTAGAGCGCTCGATGCGGTTATTGTGGGCATGCACGCCCGCGCCAATAACCCTGAACTCCTCAAAGCGCAAGAATTGGGGTTGACACTCTATTCTTATCCCGAGTATTTGTATTTGCAAAGCCGACAAAAAACGCGCATTGTTATTGGAGGGAGCCACGGCAAGACGACAACGACGGCTATGGTAATGCACTTGTTGCAGCAGCAGGGTATTGATTTTGATTATGCCGTTGGGGCGCAATTGGAGGGGTTTGATTTGATGGTGCGTTTGTCGGATGCGCCTTTAATGGTTATAGAGGGGGATGAGTATTTATCGTCGCCGCTTGATGCTTTGCCCAAGTTTTTGCACTATCGTCCCCACATTGCCGTACTAACGGGCATTGCCTGGGATCACATCAATGTTTTTCCTACTGAAAAACGCTACAACAAACAATTCAAACGTTTTATTAAGCGGCTGGAGCCTAAGAGCAGTTTATTTTATTATAAAGGGGATAAAAAACTGGCAACGTTAGCGAAAGCGGCTCCCCATCAAGTAACGGCCTACGATACGCCCAGCCACTTTATTCGAGAGCACAAAACCTATCTAAGCATTCCCTACAATTGCACGGCGCCCGAACAACCGTTGGAAGTACCTTTGGAGATTTTTGGGGCGCACAATCTACAGAATTTTCAAGCGGCGCGCTTGGTGGCTAGAGAACTGGGTATGAGCGATGGGGAGATTTTTGAGGCAATACAACATTTCAAAGGGGCTGCCAAGCGCCTAGAAGTTTTGGTACAAACGCCTCAGCAGATGATTTACAAGGATTTTGCCCATGCGCCGTCTAAGGTGCGTGCTAGCATCAAAGCGGTGAAAATGCAGTACCAACACCGCCCACTGGTAGCCGCTTTGGAGCTGCACACCTTCAGTTCGCTCAACCGCGACTTTCTGGAACACTACGAAGGAACCATGGGGGCTGCTGACCGCGCTTATGTTTACTACAACCCCGCTACATTGGCCGCCAAGCGCCTACCCCAATTATCCACGGACATCGTACGCGACGCATTTTTTCATCCACACCTAGAAGTCTACACAGATATTGAAACCTTGTGGGCAGCACTGAAAAAAACAGTGCAGGCGCAGCGTGCAAATTTGCTGTTGATGAGTTCGGGCAACTGGGGGGGCGCCTCTTTGGAAGATTTAATTACGGTACAAGCGCAATAGATTTACAATGGCGAAGAGAAAAACAGCGCGTTCTAAGCGCTTATCAGAATTGGTGGTACAGCAGAAAGCGCAGGCTTATTTAGAGCGGTATTATCAAATAAAACACGGTAAAAAACAGTTGTATTCCAATCTAGAAGAGCGCACCAAGAAAGAATTTGGTATGAAGCGGGCCGATGGGTTGCTGGCTTACAAACTCAACAAACGCCGTGCATATGTGGTATCTATGGAAGCCAAATCGCACAAAACCTTACCTGCCTTGCGCCCTTATCGCGTCAATAAGGTCTGGATTAAGGACAGTATGTGGAAAGGCTTGTTGTTTACTTTGGCAACGGGCGTCTTGTTTTTTGTGTGGCGGCAAGAGGGGTGGCTGATGCGTTTTTTATTGCCTTTTGGCGTGTGGTTGGGCGCAACGTTGTTGCATCTTTTGTTGTTTAGAAACAGTTACAAATACCAAGAGATGAGCGTCATCCACCAAGTTTTTCAATATCCTGCCAATGAACAATGGCTTTCGCTGTCTGCGGATTCGTTTGACATGATCAAACAGGAGTTGCGGCAGAATTTGTTTAAAATATGCAAAGCGCGGGACATTGGGGTACTGATGGTGGACGAACAATTGAATGTGGATTTGATTCATCCGCCCAAAGCACGCCGCCGCTGGTGGATTTGGGGCTATCTGACCTATTATCACAACGAGCCTGCTATTCGCGATCATTTGGGCATCAAGCGCCGTCAAAAGGTGGAGACTAAGAAAAAGCGCAGGAAAGGGCGCAAAAAGAAAAAATAGATGAAAAGGAAGCGTAGAAAGACGGTGCATTTGCTCCCGAAGGTGCCCAAAACGGGAGAGGTGTGTTTTACAGAAGGCGTTTGCAATCTTTGGCATTACAACAAACAAACTTGGAACAAAGAAACGGTGAGTGATGTAGCGCCGCTCGTTTTTTCTAATTATACACCACAAGTGGTTTGGCTCAACGTCTATGGCTTGACCGAGCAGCAGGCCATTCGGCAAATTGTAACCCAAAACCGCTTGGACGAGTTTATTCTCAATCTGACTGCCGAATCCGACCACCGCAACAAGATTATTGAGTTGTCGAATTGTTTCTTTTTTAGTTTAAAAGCGCCTGTGGTGCGCCAAGCAGAGGACGACTTGGAGTTTGAGCAAATGCTCTTTATTGTGGGAACAGACGTGCCTTTTATTTGGACGTTGCAGGAACGGCAAGGCGATCATTTTGACCACATTCGTACCCGTATTGAAAAGAATATTGGATTGGTGCGGCAGAAGAAAGCCGACTATTTGTTTTATTTGTTGGTAGAAGCGGTGGTGGATAACTATTATGCCATTTACGAACAAGTTTCGGCGGCCAACAAGCGCCTGAAAGACTATTCGAGTGTGCGTGCTACGGCAGATTTTGCAGCGTTGGTGGAGGCAAATAAGGGCGAGTTGTTCCAAATTAAAAAGGTAGCCAATACACTCAAGGATGCACTGGGACGCTTGGAA
>CAYUZF010000037.1:14019-18850 GCA_964449615.1 uncultured Aureispira sp. | reverse complement strand
TTACCTCAACGATGAGATTGATTTTAATTGGCAGCAGTTAGAAAGTTCTATCCAGTTGATTATTAATATACAAAACAACCGACTCAACGAGGTAATGCGCACCTTGACCATTCTTTCCGTGCTTTTTATTCCGTTGACTTTTATAGCGGGAATTTATGGCATGAATTTTAAATACATGCCTGAATTAGACCGCCCTTATGGCTATTATACGGTGCTGGCTTTGATGGCTTTGGTCGCTTCTTTGGTGCTTTTTTATTTCAAACGGAAAAGGTGGTTTGATTAGTTACAATACCCTAAAATTTCCAAAAAAGTCCAAAGAATCCTGTGTAGAGATTGGGCCGAGTGCCGAGTGTATGCCTAGCTGGTAGAGTCGGTTGTCTATCAAATACAACTGGTAATTTAGATGCCAATGTTTGCGTTTGGCTTCTGCTTCAAAAGCAATGGCTTGCTGCTCGTTTTCTAACGACAAGACGGTTCGACTGGTTTGTTTGGCGTGCAGCTTTGCTAATAATTGCGCCTCTACGCCCTCTAGGAGTTGTTGGCCAGAACCCAATTTTAAGACCGCTGCGGGATAATCTGCATAACTTACGACGTAATATTGCCCGCTGGCGTCCTCTGCTACCCATTGCTGCATTTTTAATTGTCCAATGTCCACTTCACTTTGACGCGTCGCCTGTTGCGGGGGCGTAGGAAAATAAATACTAAAATTTCCTTGCGGTTCTTGGAACAAGGGCAGCGCTTGGGGGCTGAGGAAGAAACTGCTGTCTCCTGCGTTAGCAGGGATATTGTTGTTTTCTTCTACTACAGGGGCGTCCTGACAGCCAAACACTAAAAGAGCTACTAAAAGCGCAACAATAGAAATCATGAGAGAGGAATTAATAAAACAAAAAAAAGCATCCCAACAAGTCGTTGAGATGCTTGAATATAAGTATTGGATGCGATTAGCGGGCAAACGCTACGGCGCGTTTTTCGCGGATGACGGTCACTTTGATTTGGCCAGGGTATTGCATTTCATTTTGAATCTGCTGAGAGATTTTAAACGACAAATCTTCTGCTTTTTTGTCCGAAACTTTTTCGGATTCTACAATGACGCGCAACTCGCGGCCTGCTTGCATGGCGTATACTTTTTGTACCCCGTCGTGCGCTAAGGCCACTTGCTCCAATTCTTTGATGCGTTCGATGTAGCTTTCTAGAATTTCGCGGCGGGCACCAGGACGTGCGCCCGAAATGGCATCACAGACCTGAACGATGGGGGCAATGATGTACTTCATTTCTACCTCGTCGTGGTGGGCCCCTACAGCATTGGAAACCGCAGCTTTTTCGCCGTGGCGCTCACACATTTTCATACCGAGCAATGCGTGCGACAATTCGGTTTCTTCTTCGCCTACTTTTCCAATATCGTGCAACAAACCTGCGCGCTTGGCCAGTTTGATTTCTCTGGAACTCAAGCCCAACTCTGCCGACATAATTGCACACAATTTAGCGGTTTCAATGGAGTGTTTGAGGAGGTTTTGGCCGTAAGAAGAACGGAAACGCATGCGGCCTACCATACGGATGAGCGGCGTTTGCAACCCGTGTATGTTCAGGTCGATCACAGTGCGTTGACCAATTTCCATGATTTGTTCTTCGATTTGTTTTTTTGTTTTGGCAACGATTTCCTCGATGCGGGCAGGGTGGATGCGGCCGTCGGCTACCAAGCGCTGCAAAGACAAGCGGCATATTTCGCGGCGGATGGGATCAAAGCTGGAGATAATAACGGCTTCTGGCGTGTCGTCTACGATGATCTCTACCCCTGTAGCCGATTCTAAGGCACGGATGTTGCGCCCTTCGCGGCCAATGATTTGTCCTTTGAGGTCGTCGGAATCTAAGCGGAATACAGAAACTGTATTTTCGATGGTGTGTTCGGCGGCCATGCGCTGAATGGATTGGATGACAATCTTTTTGGCTTCTTTGTTGGCGTTGATTTTAGCTTCTTCAAACCGATCTTTAACATAGGCCATGGCTTCGCTGTCGGCTTTGTCTTTGATGGTTTTGATCAATTCCTCTTTGGCTTCTTGGGCACTGAGTTTGGCAATTTTTTCCAGCTGTGCTAGGTACTCGTTTTCTTTATTTTCCAGCGTGTCTATTTTCACTTCTACCAAAGAGAGTTGCTGGTTGAGGTTTTCGCGAATTTTCTCTACGGCTTTTTCTTTCTTTAGAATTTCGCGTTCGCGGGCTAGAGAAATCTTGTCGCGCTCTAGGGCTTTGTCTTCGTTGTTTTTTAACTTAGATTCGCGGCTGCGGCAGCTGCTTTCAAATTCTTTTTTCTTATTGATAAAGTGCTTTTTGGCCTCGGCAGCTTTGCTGCTTTTTATTTGGTCGGCTTCTTTGCGGGCTTTAGATACGATTTGGCGAGCTTTGTCTTCGGCTCCCGAAATTTTATTATCAGCATTGGTTCGAGCGGCTTTCATAATCTCATCGGCCTTCTGGTCCAGCTCCAATTGGTATTGTTTGTTGACTTTTTCCAATAAGTAGCGACCTGCTAAATAACCCACTAAAAGACCTATAACAGCGCCTATAACAATGGCTACGGGTATACTCATGATTTATTATATTTATATATACATAACAGGGCAGCATTGCCCCAAATTAGTTTCTTAAGGAGTAAAAGAAAATAGAAATGCAGGAGAGTAGCTACAAACCTTACGAGTAAGATTTGAACCCAAAGAAAGGAAAAAACAAAGCGGTTTTATTGATCGAAAACCTGCTCTAACAATTGTTCGATGGCTTCTACGCGCTCTTGTACAGGAGAAAGGTCGTTTTTTAGTTGTTCTTCCTCTAGGCGATTGGCGTAGGTTAATAAGAGCATAGCCAGTAAATCCTGGTTGTTCAATTGGTTGCTGTATCGACTTTGCAAATCCGAGAGTTCTTGTGTCAAGCGTTGGTTGATGGCTTGCACACGGCTAACTTCATCGGGTTTGACCAGCACAGGATAGGTACGACCAGCTAGTACAACGGAGATATTTTGAAACGAGTCGTCGTTCATAGCGGATTGCTTATAAGGCGCGAAGCCATTCGATACTTTTATCTATTGCTTGTATATATTGATCAATCTGTTGTTTTGTTTCTTCTTTATCTGCTGCATAAGTGCGGGCTAGTACTTGGCTCCCTGCTTGTTGTTGGGACAATTGCTCGGCTAAATCTCTGGCCTCTTCTTGTTGCATTGCCAAGTGTTTTTTGAGAGCGGCGTTTTCTTGTTCTAACTGTCGCCGCGCTTTCAACAAATCCTCACAAATCTCTTTAAATTGAAGATTCTGTTCTACTAGCTTCATCACTTTTAATTCAATCCCCTCTAACTTATCCTCTAAGGTACTCATTTTTACCAATTCTAAAAAATTATGAATAGAGTTAGTAGGTTAGGGAATACCCCAACCTAAGGTTTAACAACAAGCTGGGCGGCTTTGTTCGATGTGCGATGCCTATTCCCAGCCTTTGTTTGGTCATTTATTTGCGGATAAGCGCTTGTAGTTTATTTTCGTACGTATGGATCAACTTAGACATTATTTTGTCAATGTCCTTGTCTTTCATGGTCTTGTTATCGTCTTGGAAAATGAAGCTGATGGAGCAAGATTTTTTATCCTTACCTACTTGTTCTTCATTCTCATACACATCGAACAAGTTGGTAGCGCGCAGCTGCTTGCCTCCAGTTTTGATCGCTACGCCCAAGACTTCTTGGTAACGCACACGGTTGTCCAATACCAACGCCAAGTCGCGGCGCACCGCGGGATACTTAGAAATAGGTTGGTACTGTACTTGGTGTTTTTTTAGAATTTGCAACAGCACGTCAAAATCAAACTCCGCATAAAAAACTTCCTGTTTGACGCCCATGCCCTGGGCGATGTTGCCGTCTACACGGCCAAAACGCACGACATCTTGTTTGCCGCGGTGGTAGCGCAGCGCGTAGGTGAAAGGCGCTTCTTCCAAAGCAGTTGTTTGTAGTTTGTTGGTGTCTACTCCAATGCGTTTTAATATGTGTTCTACGGCTGCCTTAAGGCTGAAAAAGCTGGTTGCTTGTTGCGCTTGGTGCCAATTTTCCTCTGTACGTTGTCCCGTTAGAAACAAGGTCAACTGTTGTTGCTCTACATAAGCGCGTTTCTCTTCTTTGCCGAGGCGCAACTTTCTATAGATTTTTCCAAATTCGTACAATTTAAGGTTCTGCTGCTGGCGGTTTTGGTTGTGCACAATGGCTTCCAATCCACTGAACAACATGCTGGGACGCATCAAATCCAAGTGTTGATTGGAAGTGTTGTTGACAAAGACCAAACTTTCTTCTTCTTGTGGCCAGTGGTCGTTGTAGTATTGAGAACGCGTCATAGACGTGGCCATCATTTCATTAAACCCTATGCTGGTCAACAGCTCGGCCAATAAATTTTTAACTTTAAACGGGTTGGGCTTGGGCGCAAAAGACAACACCGAATTTACGGTATCTGGTGTAGCTACTTTGTTGTAACGATCACATCCGCGTCGCGGGTCACGTCTACCTTATCCGTTGGAACGGCGACGGTGAATTGCACGTCGTCTTCTTGCACCATCGTCATGTCCAAATAACTCAAAATAGCTTTGAGGTCGCCTCTTGGAATATCGGCACCAATCAAATTGGTAACTTTGTCAAAACGTACGGCCACTTCTTGGCGGGCGACGGGGTTGGGATACCAGTCCACCAATTCAGAAGCGATGCTGGCGTTGGCGTATTTTTGTAATAAGAAAACAGCGCGTTGCAAAGCAAACAAAACACTATTGGGATCAACGCCTTTCTCAAAACGCGTCGCGGCGTCGGTACGCAACAAGTGGC
>CAYUZF010000037.1:0-13915 GCA_964449615.1 uncultured Aureispira sp. | reverse complement strand
CCCCGCCATACACAAGCCGTTGCCCTGCGCATCACAAATCATCAAATCCTCACTGCTCAACTGGCGTTTTTCTTCGTCTAAGGTTTGAAAAGTGCTGCCTTCTGGCAAGTTTTTCACTACAATACCCTGTCCACCAATTTTATCATAATCAAACGCATGCAGCGGCTGCCCCAACTCGTGCAACACAAAATTGGTAATGTCTACGACGTTATTTTTAGGCGTCAAGCCGATGCTTTTTAAGCGGTGTTGCAACCACTCTGGCGAGGGTTTTACAGTCAAGTTTTCCAAACAAACGCCTGCATAACGCTGGCACTGCTCGGTTTGCTCCACCGTTACCTGAATCTCTAGGTTGTTGCTGCTGCTGTCCCAGTTGGAAACTTCAGGACGCGTAAACGCGCCTTGGTGCTCGTAGTTGGTGCGCAGAGCTGCCGACAGGTCAAAAGCGACCCCCAAATGTCCAGTCGCATCGGAACGGTTGGGGGTTAAGCCAATGTCATAAATGGTATCGCTGACAATGCGATCGGCAAAATAGTCGGCAGCGGCTTGGCCGACGGGGGCATCCGCCTCTAAGACCATAATGCCCGCATGGCCTTTGCCCAAGCCCAATTCATCTTCGGCGCAAATCATGCCCATAGAGACTTCGCCTCTAATCTTACTTTTTTTAATTTTAAACGGCTCACCGTCTTCTGGATAAAGCAAGGTGCCAATAGTCGCTACAACGACTTTTTGGCCAGCGGCCACATTGGGCGCGCCGCAAACAATGGGCAACGGCTCTTCTCCGCCCACCTCTACGGTGGTCAAAGAAAGCTTGTCGGAATTGGGGTGGGGGATGCAGGTTTGCACCTGACCGATAACAAAACCTGCCAAGCTACCTGGAATGGTTTCGTAGGCTTCTTGGCCTTCTACCTCTAGGCCTATGTTGGTAAGAATATCGCTAACGGCTTCCTTAGAAGCAGTAACGTGAACGTATTGTTGTAACCAATCGAGAGAAATCTTCATCTTTCGCTGTCTGTAGTGATCTAATAGAATTCGGCGGCTTAGTAATGCTATTATTTTGATAATCATACAATTACTAAATAAAAATGCTGCTTTTCTATGCCTGCCAGTTATACAAGCGGCTAAGATACAAATTTTCTGATAGTTCACTCCTATAAAAGAAGAGGCGAAGAAGAATCAGAGGTGCGGAATAAAAAAATGGTCAATTGACCGTTGTCAATTGACCGTTTTAAAATTGAATGAGCAAGAAGTGGGTATATTTAGCGTAGAACAACGATGAACTAACAATACAAAGATGCTGTACTTCGCCTACCATTTTTTAATAGAGTAGAGTTACGTCATTCAGGCGTCCCCCCGATCGGCACAAGAAGATTCTCCTTTTAGCCCAGTGGATTTGGCAGGGACGATTTCGCAACGACCTTCCAATTCTTTGTAAGCAAACATATAGGTTGTAATGGCTTTTTTTGCGTCACGCTCAGAGCCGTAAATTTTTGCTTGCTTTTTAGTGCCAAGAATGGCATCTATGGTATTTATGCGCCTGTTTCTAGTGCGTTTGATAAACCTATGTCCGTATTTTACGTAATAGCCCATAAAACTAGTTGAAATTTAGTTAGTAAATGTGTTTTTAAGAACTATAAGCTAAAAACAATATTCTTTTTCTATAATTCATAAACCAAAACACATTGATTATCATTTTGTTATGGGTTTGAATGAAAGTACATTGTTTACTGTTCGTCCCTATAGTTGACTCATTATAAATCAAAAACATGACCACTATAATAGCAATTAACTATTTTTAACAGCACTAAAATATATTGGTAACTTTTAAAATTCAACGAACGATAGTTAGCAAATGCGTAAGTGTGTGTTATTAGTTTGTTAAAGGTTTTTTAAGAGGTTTTCTTCGTGAAAAGGTGTACTTTTGTATTGTAATTATCAAGTTTAGAATACGTTTATTCATGTCACAAAAATACCTATATGAATGGCGCACGCATAACCAATGTAACAATTTTGCGTTATATACTTTATTGTTCACCGTTTAAAAGCAAACTTATGAAAGGTCTATTGGTTGGTCTGTTCTTCCTAATAGGAATAGTAGAAAACACAGAAGCTCAGTCAGAATTTGAACATTTATTAACAAAGCAGTTAGAATGCCAGGAAGCTTACACCGCGCATGCCAAACCTGCCAACCGTCGCAAGTTGAATAGAGCGGAGGATAAACTCATGGATTACCTTAAGGAAAATGGATATTCATTAACAGTTGCGCTACGCACAGAAGACGCCCTCCCTCTATATGAGTCTACCAATCCCAAATTGGGAACAGCAAGCGACAGTTTACAAGGGGCGGAGGAAATTAGGATCTTCACCAAAGATGAATATGGCTATTACAAGGTTCTTGTAGGTGGAAAAATAGGCTATGTTTATAGTTTGGGGGACTATTTAGCCGATACGGAAGATTACCCTTTAGCGCTGGTCGATAAATACGCCGCCATGCAAGCGCGTGTGAATGCCATGATGGGCCGATCCCTCAACAACATTCCACCTGATTATAATTCAAGGCAGTGTTCGGGAAGCCATATCAATGGTGCGGCTTGTGGCAATTCGACCAGAGATGCTTCAGGGCGCTGCTTCTTGCACCGATAAGGGGAATAGAATGCGGTAAGCAAAGTTGTTGTGTTATGTATAAAATACGTATGGTATAAAAATAGCAGGGCGTGGGTCAACCTTATTGATATACGGTTGTTTCAGGGACGATGTATAAAAAAGTAGCCGCGGAGCTTGCTTCAGGCGTTTTTAGCATCCATTATTATCAAACCAATATCAATTATGAAACAACACCACACCTTTACTTTTTTGATGGCGCTCTTAGGGCTGCTTTTGGGTATGCCAAGTGCTAGCGTGCAAGCCCAGTTTTTGGCCGATTTAGAAACAGGCGCTGTATTTGGCGGGCCTTACAACCGCATTAAAATTTCGACAGAATCTGGAACAGAATTCAACGCGTTTGGCGATCAATTTCAGGTAAAACCCAACGCCTTTATTCGCGGGCGTATTGGCTATACCATTGCCGACCGGCATACCATTATTGGTTTGGTCGCGCCGTTGACTATTTTTTCGGAGACGGATGGGTACAATACGGACATTCTTTACCAGGGCGTAAATTTTGAAGCGGGATTGCCATTGGAAGTGCGGTATGTGTTTAATTCTTACCGCCTGACTTATCGTTTTCACATTGTAGAAAAAGAAAACATCACTTTTGCGCTAGGGGTAACGGGAAAGATTCGCCAGGCCAGCGTACGCCTCAAAAACGACCAAGAGGAGTCCATTAATACAAATTTAGGGTTTGTGCCGATTGTCAATTTGTATTTGAACTACCGCCCCATTGAACAGTTGGGCATCATCCTAGAAGGAGATGCCCTAGCCGTGCCGCAAGGCCGTGCGGAAGATGTATTTTTGGGCGCAGCGTACTACGTCAATGACAACCTAGCGATCAAGGCAGGCTATCGTATTTTGGAGGGCGGCGGAACCAACCCAGAGAGCATCGTTTTTACCTTCATCCACTACGCTTCGGTTGGCTTGACTTGGGGTATGCGCTAGAAAGGCGTTTTGCAACAGCGAATTTCTAAAAGAATTTTTAAAAGAAAATAAAGCAGGGCTTCACTCGGTGCATGGGGTGGGGCTTTGTTGTTTTTTATGGTAATCAACCCTATTTATTTATAGGTTTAGAGTTGTTGTTTATTTGAAAATAAAGCACTGCGCACAATATTCCTTTGCTAGAACGCTGTTTCTACAATAATTCCCGTAAATTAAATACTTCTTCCTATTATTCTATCAATCAAAACGACGATCAATATGTCTACTAAAATTCGATACCAGCAGCGCAAGTTGCGTCAATTGAAGTATTTGCTACGCCGCTTACAGCCGCAGCGCTCCACCGACCTGTCCAACCACCAACAGCAGACGCTCGCCCAGCGTTTCAAAAAACTCTATGCGCAACGACACCGATTGCCGCTGTCGTATAAGCTCCAGCAAGCGGCTCTGACGCTGGCGTTGTCATTGGGGCTGCACCAAGCCCAAGCGCAGATTAGTTTTGCGCCTGTCGTGAACAATCCGTACAACTTAGTTGCTTCGGGCTTTGATCTTTATTCGGCCGACTTGGTAGATTTGGATGGCGATGGCGATTTGGATTTTATGTACGGCTCTTATGGAAACACGGGGGGGTATAATTATGGGGCTGTGCTGTATTATCAGCAGAACAACGGAACAGCAACCCTTCCTAATTTTGCGGCGGCAGCGGCTAATCCTTTTGGCATTGTCCTCAGCAGTCAAGCGGGGGGAGCTGCGCCGCAGTTTGCGGATCTGGACGGCGATGGCGATCTGGATTTGATGGTGACGTACTACGATTATTACGGTTATGTGGGTGGTATGGAATATTTTCAGAATACAGGAACGGCCACGGCGCCCGCTTTCGCCGCAGGGGTGCTCAATCCCTTTGGTATTACCAATCCCAATCATGAATTTGGAAATGTAAATTTGCACGACATTGACAGCGACGGCGACATAGATTTGTTTACAGGAGAAATGTACGGGTATTATACGGCTTCGTCTATTCGGTACCAGCCCAATACGGGAACCAGTACCGCTCCTGCTTTTGGCCCTGTTCAAGCCAACGCCTTTTTGCCTCCCAGCCCTTTTCCATCGGGTGCCGTACGAGCAAATATAGACTTCGCAGACCTTGACGGCGACGGCGACTTAGATTTGTTTATTAATTATTACGAATATTATGGAGTTTACCAAGATCGCGTGGGGTATTTTTTGAACACAGGAACGGCGACGGCGCCTAGTTTTTCGGCTTTTACGAATGGCATTTATAACATTGTAATACCCACTACGGCGTCTAACCGCGATTTGGTGTTTGGCGATTTGGACAACGACGGGGATGAGGATTTGATCATCGTAACAGGCTTCGGAGGGTTTAATTATTACGAGAACTTAACACCGACTGGCCCAGCAGCCGTGCTAAACTTCGATAGTAGTAATTTGGTTGTCAATGAAGCGGTTGGAACTGTTAACATCGGTGTCAACCTCACCAATCCCAGTGCCAACCCCATAGACGTAGAGGTGAATTTGCTCCTGGGTGGGAGCGCCGACAACGGGTTAGATTTTATATTGTCTCCAATAATATTGACGTTTCCAGCCAACAGTTCGGCCACCCAGAGTTTTTCGATTCCCATTACGGACGACATAATTGTAGAAGGCAACGAGCAGTTTTCATTGGTATTGGCCAATCCTACCAACTTGGCAACCTTAGGAACCAAGGATACGTTGGTTGTAGATGTTATAGACAACGATTTTGGAGCGCCTATTATCAACTTTGACACCAGTGCTTATCGCATTAGTGAGGGCGGCGGTAGTTTGAGCATTCCCATTACTATTACGAATCCTTCTTCTAATACCACAACGGTTGAAGTGTCTATCGGAAGCAGCTCTACCGCAGACAACAGCGATGTGAATTTTACCAGCCCTGCGAATTTGACGTTTGGGGCAAATACCAGTACGGGACTTACCTTGACGCTTCCAATTGTAGACGATGGCTTGGTAGAGGGAACAGAAAATCTGGTGCTGCGGTTAAGTAATGTAGACAACGGGGGTAGTGTGGGTACGGTGGACAGCACGACCATTGAAATTGTGGACAACGACAGCCTTATTGCGGTGCAGCCATTATCCGATCAAGGGAGAATAGAAGTGTACCCCAATCCGTTTTCTAAACAGTTGACGCTAGCAGTAGAGCAGCCCGAAGGGAAAGCCATGCGCCTAGTCAATACCATGGGGCAAGTGCTGTTGGAACGCCGTTTGGCAAATGGTACCCTGCACCTAGAAACGGCTGGCTTGCCCGCTGGCGTCTATTGGGTACAGCTTTATGACCCCAAAACAGGGACAGCACTCTGGCAACAGCGCTTGGTACACCAATAAAAATAAGTGGAAAATAAAATAGTATTTGCGTCCTTGCACCAGAATCCTTGATTCTGGTGCATTTTTTTGTTTGCATAATGGTAGAATTATTTTAGATAATGTTCAGTAAATGAATTTGTGAGCTTAGAGAGCGTTAAATATAGCTCTTGTTCTAGTTTTTCATAGAATAGTAGTGTTTTTTAGGCTTTAATTCTTGTTTTTTAATCTAAAAATGAGCTTTTGAATAAAATGCACTTGACTTTTAGTTGGAAAATTTATAGTATTGTAAAGAATTATCCGATTAAATAAAAGAATACAGCTACCCTTATGAAAGAAGAACAACCAACACACCGCCCAGCCCAAAATAAAACTGCTCACTCGCTACTGCTGGACGACTTATACGACATTGTACAAGAGTTGTTAATTAGAAATGCTTTGCCCGATGAAGGCGACCGTTCTTTTTGGTTGGTTTGCCTGAGTGAACACCAACAGTTGTTGTTGGTAGAACGACTCAACAGCCGCAATTTGGAAGATGTGTACGCCAATGAGGTATTCCAAATAGCGCTGCACAAACGCGCCGTCAGCGTGTTGCTGTGTCAAGTTAATAGTACACCTGATTTGGAGTTTAGCAGCGAAGAATACCAGATTGTGCGCCAATTGCTGCGTATAGGCCACTTGATAAAACTACCCATTTTAGATTTTTTAGTAGTTAATTCCAAAGGGTACAACAGCTTGCGACAAGCAGGGGAATTGGATGGCTTTGCAGTGGAAAAACAACCGCCTTTGACCATAGAACAAGCCGAAACGATAACGCGAGAAGTCGTAGAAGAGGCTCAAAAAGCACTGGAGTCTAGTTATTATAATGAACGAGAAGAAATAGCGTTGAATTTATACGATGAGGGAATCGGTCTTGGCCATATTATGCACGTAACGGGGTTGTCAGAAGTAAGTTTGATGACGTTGATAGAAGAGCGGCAATAATTTTATTAACGCGTAGCCGTTTTGTTGGGCTTGCCCAACAGTTGCCAACGAATGCCCAAATAGAATTCACGACCGTGGATCGGCGAGTAGGCATAAGCCGTATCAAAAAAATCGCTAAAACCCGCCGCTGCGTTGGGGTCGTTGTAGCCTACCAACGGGGAAATTTGCTGGCGATAATCCAAGAGGTTTTGGATGCCTGCATAAATGGTAAAATGATGCTCGGCGAAAAGTTTGGTGACTTGAAAATTCTGAATGGAAAAAGGTTTGGAGGTCGTAGGGCGGGCGCTGTTGCTAACGGTTCCCTGGTCGTCTACCTCGTATACTTCAGGCAGTGCCATGTTGCCCGTCAAATTGCCCGAATAGGCGAACGTCAGCTTCCACGGGCGGTATTCGTATTGCAGGTTCCAATTGGCGGTGTACAAAGGCGCATATTCGAGCGGACTGCTGTTCCAATTTCCCTGCTCGTCTTTCTGTGTTTGAGATGCCCACTGCATATTGGCGGAAAGCGACCAGCTCAATGGAAATGTCATTTGTTGGCTGTAACCCAAACTAAAACCACGCGTTTGGGCGTAGCCCTCTAAGTTTTTGTAGACAATTTTGCTGGCATCGCTGTAATCGGGAAAAATAGCATTGCTAAAATAGGTATAAAAGGCATCCACGTTAAAGTTGCCCTGACTTTTGCCCAAGGCAAACACGTGGTTGAAATTAAGAGAGGCATTGTAAGAGCGTTCAGGTTGCAACTGCTCCGTAATTTCTACTTGGCGACTGCCCGTTACAAAAGCATGGTCTTCCGTAAAAAGATTAACAATACGAAACCCCGTACCCGTATTCAAACGCAAGGTCGTCCAAGGACTAGGCTGGTATTTGAGGTTGAAACGCGGGGCAGGAATAAAACCGTGGTTGTGGTAATAATCCAAGCGGCAACCGTATAAAAAAGCCAGTTTCCGACTGACATCCCAAGCATCTTGTACATAAATACCAGGAATAAATTGGTGCGCATTCCCATTTTGTGCCACGCTGTCCGCCGTAGCGACCGTATTATCGTCGTAATATTGATAACGCAAGGTCAACCCCGCTGTAATGCCGTGGCCTTTGTGGTATTTGTTCCAATTGAGGTTGGTAAATCCGACGTATTGCGTAGCCGCATAATAATCCGAACCGTAATAACTATCTTGATAATGACCAGAAAAAGAATAGTCCAATTTGATGTATTCCTTGGTGGGTAAATCGTAGGTGCCCAACAGCTCCCAACGCTGTGTAAAAATACTCTCGCCATAAATTTCATCGTCGCCGCGCAAATCTATATAGTTTCTATCGGTCACAAATTCTTCTACCCCATTTCGGCGATCTTCGTAATAATAACGGGCAAACAGCGAAAAACGGCGGTTTTTGGGGCGTTTTAAGGTCAGTTTAGCGAAAGCAGACACCCGATCCAAATTAATCAAATCGCCAAAACCATCGCCGTTGTCGTCGTGGTTGCTGCCTACATAGGCATGGCTCACCCCGATCATACTGCTCCATTTTCCCCATTGTTGCGCCATCGAGATGTTGTTGAAACTCTCCAAATGGGAGGTGCCGCGAATGTCTAGCGAGATCAACGGTTCTTCACTCGGATTTTTGGTGATGATGTTAATGACGCCTGCGACTGCCTCCGAACCAAAAACTGTAGAACTCGGGCCTTTGGTGATTTCTATGCGTTCAATCATGGTTGTAGGCAAACCGTTTAAGCCGTACACGGCTGCCAAATTGCCATACATGGGCGTCCCATCAATCAACACGGCGGTGTATTGCCCTGGCAAACCGTTGATACTGATGGTATTGGTAAAACAAACCCCGCAAGCTACTTCCTCTTGTACGCCACTGACAAGGGTCAGCGCTTCTACCAGATTATTGGGAGAATTGATTTTATTCAAAATATCGGGATCAACAATGAGCTTGGTTGCCACCGTAGGAGCTAGGCGCTCTACCGCACAACAGGCGGGATTACAACACAAATCGCGGAGACGGTCTGCAACTACAACCGCTTCTGTAAGTACAGTAGACAATCGCATGTGCAACAAGCCCATATCAATTGCTTCTCTGTCGATAGTCACGATCTCCTTATAAGGACTAGAGCCAACGTAAGTAGCCTGAAAATTATATTGGCCATACGGGATATTTTCTAATTTAAAATAACCGTTGTAGTCACTGGTCGTAAAATGGTTGGTCAAACTATCGCCCACCCACAGCGCTACGTTACCGCCCAATAAGGACTCATAATCAGAGTTTAACAGACGCCCTTCTATGGTTCCCGTCTGTGCAAAAAGAACAGAAGTGTTCAAGCAAAGAAGAAGAAGTACTAGTTGTTTCATGCTATTTTTATGCTTTGTATAGGATTGGTGTACGATCAAAGTACAAATATAGAACAATCTAAAAGAATTTTTAGACTTCTCTAAATTTAAGTTTAGCCTAACAAAATAATAAATTTATAGGAGTCTTATCCTTACAACTAAATACGACATCTATTGTTGTTCCGATGTAGTTTATTGAACTCCTATTCTAAATGTTATTTTGGTTTAGACGAATTGTTGTATCTTGTTTTAATTTCTACCTATTTAATTATTTGCACTAAACGCCTCTTCTATGAAATTTTGTAGCCAATGCGGTCATAGTCCTCTACTCTACGAGACACCTCCTGGAGATACTCGTCCTCGTTTTGTTTGTTCCAATTGTAAAATAACCCACTACCAAAATCCTAAAATCGTCTGTGGGTGTTTAGTCCTTTACAATGATCAAGTATTGTTGGCCAAACGCGGAATTGAACCCAGAAAAGGCAAGTGGAATCTTCCCGCTGGTTTTATGGAAAATGGCGAAACGGTGAAAGAAGGGGCTTTGCGGGAAGTTTGGGAAGAAACCCGCGCCAAAGTAACCTTGCAGCAATTGCATACCGTCTACAATATATTGCACGTCGATCAGGTTTATTTGATTTTTCTAGCGCATTTGGAACGCCCTGAGTTTGAACCCAGCGATGAAACCACGGATGTGCGGTTGTTTTCTTTTGATGAAATTCCCTGGGGAGATTTGGCTTTTCATTCCAATCATTTTACACTGCGGCGTTATTTACAGCATCCTACTTTTGAAGGGGTACACCACGGCAACAATGCGGCCTATATGGCAGAATTGAAGTCGCTCTAAGCGCATTGTTATGCGAATTTGCTATTGGATCATACTGCTGTGTTTGGGAGCTGTTGTAAGAAGCGCTGCACAGTTGGATCATACCGCAGAAAGTCCCTATCGAGCGCTGGTAGAAGGCGCTTGGGTTTGGACATTGGGCGGCGCAGCCAAAGTGTATGCTGGCCCTGACACCCAAGCGGTGTTGTACACCAGTCTAAAAGCTGGTCAACCGCTGTTTTTATTAGAGCGCCTAGACGAAACGGAAAAGCGCCGAGGTTTTCGCACCAATTGGTACCGAGTTCGTTACGCCGCTTCTTCTGCCGAAGAGTTGAACGAGGGTTTTGTTTGGGGAGGTGCCCTTGCCCTACAGCGCTTGCGTGCTTGTTCCTCTAATTTACAAATCGCCTACGGCCTCCAAAGCATAAAGCGCGTTCAGCGTGGCGCTTACGAAGAGCCACAACTAGAGCTGGTTGTTGTTGCAAGTCGAAAAGGGGAGGTACTTGGGCAAACCACCGTCCGAGCTGTGGGCAGTATTTATACCCATACCCAAGCACAACTGCGCGGCAATCAAGGATTAGCAGGCATCGACCAGATTGTAGAAATAGCCTTCAACGATGGTTATTGTGGTGGCGTGGCTGCTACTGTAACCCTTTTGTGGGATGGGCAAAAATGGCATCAATTGGAGCTGTTGAGTCAAGGTTTTGGGGACAATACGTTTTCAAAAGCCGCTTATAGTTATCCCCAAGAACATCAAAAAGGCAGCACTTTGATACAGCTGCGGCGCGAAGCAGGCTATTACAACCAACAAGGAGCCATCATTTATACCCAGCAAAAGAAACAGTGGTACCAGTGGACAGGTACGCAGCTGCTCGGCATAGAAGGCGAGAACCAATAGGCTCAAAAACTATTTGCACATATTGTTGTTTGACCACAAGACCCCCAAGTAAGCAGTTTATTCATAAAAAAACAGAAAACACACTATGAGTAGCTCCAACGAGAAACAGCACCAAGCTATTGAAGAATTTATGAAAAAAGTGCGGGATAAAAACGAACACGAGGAAGAGTTCCTGCAAGCCGTACAAGAAGTAGCTGATGCAGTTATTCCATTTATTGAAGCACATCCCAAATACGAAGAAGCAAGAATTTTAGAACGGATGGTAGAACCCGAACGCGTCCTGATGTTTCGAGTGCCATGGTTGGACGATGAGGGCAAGATCCAAACCAATAGAGGGTACCGCGTACAGTTCAACGGAGCGATTGGCCCTTACAAAGGCGGCTTGCGTTTCCACCCGAGTGTCAACTTATCCATTTTGAAATTTTTAGGCTTTGAGCAAACGTTCAAAAATGCGCTAACCACCCTAGCAATGGGAGGGGGCAAAGGCGGTTCTGATTTTGACCCCAAAGGCAAATCCGACAACGAAGTAATGAAATTTTGCCAGTCCTTTATGACTGAATTACAGCGCCATATTGGCCCCGATACTGATGTTCCCGCGGGGGATATCGGAGTAGGCGCTCGCGAAATTGGTTACTTGTATGGGCAGTACCGCCGTCTACGCAACGAATTTACAGGTGTGTTGACTGGAAAAGGATTGGAATGGGGCGGTTCCAAATTGCGGACAGAGGCAACAGGCTATGGGTTGGTTTATTTTGTACGAGAAATGTTGGCCACCAAAGACGATAAGCTAGAAGACAAAACAGTTGCGATTTCGGGAGCGGGCAACGTAGCCCAGTATGCTTGTGAAAAAGCGCTGGAATTAGGCGCAAAGGTCGTTACCATGAGTGATTCTAAGGGATACATCTACGACGAAGAAGGAATTGATGAGGAAAAATTGGAATTTATCAAGGAATTGAAAAACGAACGACGTGGCCGCATCAAGGAGTACGTCGACGAGTATTCCAGTGCCGTTTACCACGAAGGCGAACGTCCGTGGTCCGAAAAAGTCGACATCGCTTTGCCCTGTGCCACCCAAAACGAACTGAACGAAGAAGAAGCGCAAACACTGGTCGACAACGGTTGCATGTGCGTGGCTGAAGGAGCCAATATGCCCGTGACGCCAGAAGGGGCTGAGGTGTTTTTAGAAGCTAAGATTTTATACGCCCCAGGAAAAGCCTCCAACGCAGGCGGCGTGGCTACATCGGGATTAGAAATGTCCCAAAATTCCATGCGCACCTCTTGGTCGCGTGAAAAAGTAGACGAAAAATTACAGCAAATTATGAGCGATATCCATGATCAATGTGTTGAATACGGTCGCGAAAACGACAGCGATGAAGTCAATTACGTACAAGGCGCCAACATCGCAGGTTTCGTAAAAGTAGCCGATGCCATGATTGCCCAGGGTGTGGTGTAGAGGCGTGTTTTACCCCCATCAACCAAAGCACTACGCCCGCTCTACCAATACGGTATGGGCGGGCGTGTTTTTTTTAGAAAAATAAGGCAGTAAATTTCAACGCCTCTGCCATTCGACCAAAAACCGCTACAGCGGTTTGACCAAACCTACCATTTCCAACAAATGTCGACCATAATTGATTTTATCGTAGAGCGCCGCTGTTTTTTTGGCTTGGCGGTACGCTTCAATTTGCTCTTCCAGCGGTTTCTCTAAGCGTTGCAAATCGTATTGCACGCGTTCGAGTTCCTGCACATGCAAGCGCTGTTCTTGCAGCAACTGCTTCAACTCTTTTTCTTTGTCAAAAGGAATTTTTTGGTGATAACGCGCAATATCTTCCAGCAACAAACGGTGGCGTTCTTGGCAGCGGTAGAGCAAATCTTCTATTTTCTCATGATATTGGTGTTGAATGTCTGCTCGCTCGACTTCCTCTTGAGTTTGAAGCGCATCCAACGTTTCCAAATCTTGCTCGTAGTGATTTAAGGCAGCAGGAGAGAGTTGACCCAAGCGTTTTTGGCGTTGCAACCACAGTATTTGTTGACGGATCGTAGGCAATTCAAAATTGACCATTGTGGTGCGTTCAGCGACTTGTTGTTGGTAGTATTGCTTAAGTTGTTGATAATGTTGGCGCTGCTCGCGTTGAAGTAGGCGCAACTTCCGTTTTTGTTCGTTGATGAATTGTTGGTACGTATCCAAGCGCTGTTGTAAAATGCTGCGATCTTCAAAAGCCTCCAACAAAGAAAATTGTTGGGCACGCGCTACATTGGTTTTCATGGTTTCGACCAGTTCGGTCAACCGCCCCTCGTATTTTTGAGCCGATTCCAACAAATCCTTAAAGTAAGTTTTCTGTTGCTCCAAGAGCGCCCGAACCGTTTGTTTGCGCTCTGCCGACTTGCGTGTTTTGTACGTGCTGTAATTAAACAACAAATACAATATCAAGCCCCCCGCTACTGAAATTGGCCACGGAACAGCAATTGACAACGCCGCTGCAATAACCACCAGCAGCAATAAGATCATAAAATTAAAAAAACGCTGTGAACGCACCTGTTCCAGATTTTGCAAATCACTGGGCAAGCGCTCATTTTTAAGCTCCGATTTTTTTAGCGGCAGCGCCACCTTCAATTGGCTATCGGTAGTAATAGGCGTTACCGCAGGTACTTGCAACAACTGTTGGAGGTGTATGCGGTCGGGCAATTGCTGCAACGCAATCGGAGGAATTTTAAGGCGCTCGCCATCTAAACTAGCGCTGTTGTTGAACTCTTCTAAAGCTTGGGCCCACTCAGCAGCGCTTGGCCGTGCAAAAGGATGGGTATGCCCTGCGATAAAACAACGCTCAAACAATTGCTGTATGGCCAACGGCAAGCGTTGGTATTCTTCGTGTTGGGCGGGAATGACCTCAAAATATTCCTGTAAGGCAGGGTTGTGTACAAATAACCCCTGTTCGATTTTTT
>CAYUZF010000036.1:13358-31212 GCA_964449615.1 uncultured Aureispira sp. | reverse complement strand
CATACTCCCAAATATTTATTGTTTATATTGTTTAACTTGTCGTGAGAACCGCTGCAACTGCGCCACATATACAAGACCGTTGTACCTCATGTAGAAAAAACAAAAAAAACAAAACGGAGTAATAATTTGTGCCTTTGAAGTTTTTAAAAACCATCAAACTTGAGCAATAAAAAAATAAATGATGGAATAAAAAGAGTTGTAACTGAACTAATGGATAGAGTGGTGAACAAAGTTCTGATAACGGGGAGGAAATTTATTGGGCGTGTTTTTAGGGTTGTTTTTTGTAGGAATGTCCGTTATTCTGTATATTAAAGCTCACCAAATTAATTAACCTAGTAAAACCTTACCAATGAAAACCCTAATAATACTATCTTTATTCTTGTTGAATGTCAATATTTTATTGGCACAAAATTATGAAAGCATATTTGGCAGCGATTCCACACAATGGAACATCAGTATGGGAAATTTGTGGGGCATGAGAACCGATCAACACAAGGTTGTAGGCGACACCACCATCAATGGACTCTCTTACAAAATAGTTGATGGATATAACACAAATGGCTTTCAAGGTTATCTGAGAGAGGACTCTGTTCAAGGGAAAGCGTGGTACAAAAACAACCAAGACACTACGGAGTTTTTAATAATGGACTTGGAGCTGAATGTTGGTGATTCCATGTTTATTGGAGGCAATTGGAATGCAAATCCTGGTTATTACTTGGTAGATTCCGTCTATATCTCTAACAATAGAAAACATGTAAGATTTGACTTTACCTTGTACTTTATGAATACCTTGAGCAATGGAAAATTTACTCTGATCGAAGGTATTACTAGTAATTTAGGCTTTAGATATCAAGATAACGACTACATCAATAATTTTAACCCAGAACTACTTTGTTCCTATAAAAATGGCACACAGGAATTTGGAACCAATCAATGTGTGCAGTTAAATCTCCGTGAAATTAATAAAGAGGAGCAGGTTAGCGTATACCCCAATCCATTTAGCAGCCGTGTTACTATTGATGTGTCTTCGTTAAAAGGGGAAATTAACCAATTTGACTTGGTTAACTCCATTGGACAAACCATAAAAACAGAAGCAGTAAATAATTCTAAACTTGTTATTGACAATCTTGACCACCATCAAGCTGGAACTTATTTTCTAATCTTTCGTGATGTGTCTGGAAGCAGTATCGGTTCTAAAACCCTAATAAAAATAACCGACACAAAATAACTGCTGTCCCAACAAGCGTTTTTTCAATTCGTTCGTAATTTTGTTCGTGATAAAAGTGTTGCGTTCATTAAACTTCCTATCGAATGGAGGACATGCAAATCAAACAATACGCTATGAGAGAAACACTTATTTCACTTGTCTTTTCAGTATTAGTATTAATTACTTGGGGATGCGCTGGCAACGGCTATCCTGAAAATAGGACCAACAAAGAAAGAAGAGCCTACTATCAAGCCTTCAATGAATCCAAAACTGATGCGGAATGGAATGCCATCCGCTCGAAAGGCAAACCTAAAAAAAAAGAAAAAATGGCTGTTCAAGACTCGAACGAAAAAGATTTAAACAAGACAACTGCTATTTCTTTTAGGGTGAAAAACAACAGTCTCTTGCCTAAAAAGTTAAAAATTGTAGATAATATCCTAGTTTTTAAACCCTTTGAAATTAGATACTTTGGATTTGAACCCAACACAAACGTGTACTTGATTACTGGACAAAAAGAAAAATATCTTTTCTCAATTACTAAAAATGACGAAGGAAAAGAATTTAAAATATTGGAATAGAGCGTCTAGCGTCCGAGAATAGCTTGCCCTGTACCCCACTTCTTGATGTACGATTCTTACAAAGTACGGCTGCCTAGTTGTTCTCACAAAAGGTTACAGAAGCCCCTTGCTGTGGGAGCAATTAAACAGATAGAAAAACACTAAACCGAATGTCCAATAAAAGAAACGAAGTTACTGATTTGCAGGGTTTAGCGCGTTTGGTTACGGATGCTACCTTAGGAATAACGGATTTAGTTGAAAACGTCCACCAGCAAATTGTTCATCCGCCTTTTTTGCGTTCAACGCCCCTTCAACAGTTGATTACGAATATTGCTGCCATTCCTTATAAAAATATAAGAAGGGGGACTCTTTTTTTTGGTAGGACAATTGATAAACTATTGCCTTTGCTGACTCCTGTACTTGGAACTACACCAACTACGATTGAGAAAGAAGCCGCCCGTTCCGTATTAAATGGTGTACTTGGAGATCACTTGGAAAAAACCGACAACCCTCTGAGCATCACCTTACAATTCAAGCATCTATGCAAGCCTCTTTTAATTGATCGTCAACGTCTTAAAGAAAAGTATCCAGCCCTCCAGGGTAAAATTATTGTGTTGGTGCATGGTTTGTGTATGAATGATGTGCAATGGACTAGAAAAGGACACAACCACGGCGCACAATTGGCCACAGAACTGGGCAAAACGCCCATTTATCTATATTATAATACGGGTTGCCACATCTCATCCAATGGACAGCGTTTTAATGCGTTGTTGGAAAAGCTGGTTCTTGAATGGCCCGTGCCTATTGAGGAGTTGGTTGTTGTTGGGCATAGTATGGGTGGTTTGGTTACTCGAAGTGCGGTGCATTATGGTCAACAACAAAATCAGACATGGCTCAACTACCTAAAAAAAATTATCTTTTTAGGAACGCCGCACCACGGGGCTCCTTTAGAACAAACTGGAAATTACATAGATACCATTCTCCACTCTATTCCTTATAGCAAACCCTTCTCCCGCTTAGGTAAGATTAGAAGCGCGGGGATCACCGATTTGAGGTACGGAAACGTGGTAGACGAAGACTGGCAGGGAAAAGATCGATTTGAATTCAGTGGCGACCAAAGAAAAGCTGCCGTTTTGGGCAACGCAACAAACACGGCAGCTGCCCACTGGTTGGGCGATGGCTTAGTAGATTTGAAAAGTGCATTAGGAACTCACAAAAATCCTGATAAGACCCTTTTTTTCAAAAAAGAAAATACTTATATTGCTTACGAAACCAACCACTTAGATTTATTAAGCTCGCCAAAAGTCTACGCCCAGTTAAAACGCTGGTTGCTGGTATAAAAGAATAAGTCTTGGTGAGGAATTGCAATAAAATTTAAGCCGTAAGTAACCTTCTCACGCGTTGGTTTGAACCCTCTTAAAAAGGTATGTCTTTGAAAATATTTGACGCTCATTTTCATATTGTCAATCCAAAATTTCCGTTGGTAGCAAATAAAGGCTACTTACCCGCTGATTTTACCGTGGAGGATTATCGAGAAAAGATCAAAAATCGCGGTGTAGTTGGAGGTGCGATTGTCTCTGGCTCTTTTCAGCAGTTCGATCAAGCCTACTTGTTGGAGGCGTTGCACTCCTTTGGCAAGAACTATTTTGGGGTAGCCAATATTCCAATCGACCTAAAAAAAAGCGAATTGGATCGCTTGCAGCAAGCCAATGTTCGAGCAGTTAGGTTCAATCTAAAACGAGGGGGGTCTGAAGGCGTAAAGCATTTGGTGGAGTTATCAAATAGGTTGTATGAGGAATATCGCTGGAAAACGGAACTTTATGTGGACAGCAAGCATTTAATAAAACTAAAAACAACGCTGGAGCAAATTCCTAGATTTTCCATTGACCATTTGGGTTTGTCCAAAGAGGGACTTTCAGCCCTGTATTATTGGGTGGAGCGAGGAGCCAACGTTAAAGCTACAGGATTTGGGAGAATTGATTTTGCCCCTATTGAGGTAATGCAGCATATTCATTCTATCAACCCGAACGCCTTGATGTTTGGGACAGATTTGCCGTCGACGCGAGCTACAATGCCTTTTACATTTGATCATTTGGCTTTGATTCGAGCTAACTTTTCGGAGAAGGCACAAGAGAGAATTTTATATAAAAATGCGCTGGATTGGTATAATGGGTAACAAACAACTAACAGTTGAACCCGTTGGCCAAAGCATCCCCCTATCAATGAGTGTGGAGGCGAAAGCGGCCTAATTGTTTATGGGCACCAAGCAGGCCACTACATCGGCTATTACCACGGAGCTTACGAGACCGATATTATTTACCGAGGAAAACAGGTATGCGATCCAGGCTTTCTGGAAGAACGGTGGGAAAAATCCTACCTCTAAATGCTGCGTGTGGCATTGGAAAAGTCTTAGAATAAAGTAATCCCGCCATCAACCACAAGTATCGATTTTATCAATACAGTTAATAGGCTTGCCAGCTACACTTAGCAACCTTTTGAACGTGTACTACTTGTTTTATTTGTTATTAATATTTCTAAAAAAAATGAACCCATTATACATTATTTTCTGTTTTAGTCTGCTTACTTTTGGAATAGACACCGAAACAAAAAAGCTCCAATCAACCACCTGGACGACTAGGTACGCCAATGGAATGCTGCAAAGCATCTAGATCAAAGAATTTGATCAAAATGAAAATTTAATCAAGGAAACACACAAAAATTCCAACAAGGTAGCCACGCGGACTACTTTTTTCAAAGTTGATAAAAAAGGACGCGTAACTTCGGACAGTACTTACAATGAGGATAAGGAGTTGGTAAGCGTTCGTTCTTATGAATACAACGAGCAGAACGATGTAAGCATTCAAAAGAGATATTTTGTTCAAAGAGATGTTCATTACGAAGAACATTTTGAGCGCAGGTATGACGCATCGGGTAACGAAATTGAAACTAAGCAGTTGGATAAAGAAGGCGAATTGGACTGGGTGTATAAGTACACGTATGACAAAAGGGGCAATAGGCTCAAAAGCGTAAGCTTTTTTAAAGGAAGGATACGAGAGGAATGGAATAAAAAATACAAAAAAGGCAACTGCGTTGAGAATAAGCTTTTTGATTACGAGAACGAAGCGCAACGCAAAAGTCCCAATACGTTTTATTTTCACCAATACAATAAGCAGGGAATGAAAGTAAAAACAACGGTGCATTCGGTGGCCGACTACTTGGAGCAAAAAGAAATTGCAATTTACACCTACCAATACAACGATGCAGGTGATCTAATCGAGGAAGAAAGAACTAGAAACGGAACCTTATCGTCAATTACAACAATACAAAACACTTACTGGTAATCCAAAGTCAACCAAAACAGATGCCTAGAGCAAAATCGAAATCGAAGATAATTGCTGAAAAGACAATTTTTGCAGCGTTCAAAATTTTACAAGAGAATGGAGGAGAGTTGAGAGGAAAAGAAGTAGTTGAAAAAATTCGAACTTCGGTAGACTTTAACGCGTATGAAAAACATCGGTACGAAAAAACGGGCAATGTCAGATGGGAGTCCATTCTACACTTTTACACCATTGATTGCATGAAAGCAGGTTTTCTTCGCAAATCTAAAGGCGTTTGGGTGTTGACCAACGAAGGCGAGGAAGCAATAAAGCTTGGCCCTGAAAAGCTGCTATCTACGGTAACCGAGATTTATAAAAAATGGAAAGCAACAAGAAAGAAAAAGAATCCTATTGACGCAGAAGAAGACGAGGACGATATTGAGGAAATCACGACCGATCAAGAACAAGCGCAACAGGCAAGAATCGATCAACTGGAAGAGAACGCCATTTCGGGAATCAGAAATTTTATTCTCCGCAAAAATCCATACGATTTTCAAGATCTAGTAGCTTCGTTGTTATATGCGATGGGGTATCACATTTCTGACGTCGCCAAAAGAGGGCCCGATGGAGGCATTGACATCATCGCCTACAACGACCCGCTGGGCACTACCCAACCGAGAATTATTGTACAGGTAAAACACAAACCGACTTCCAAAATTTCCTCGGATGAAATTCAGAAATTGGCTGGTACGTTAAAGAGAGCGTCGGATGTTGGAATTTTTGTAACTTCTGGAGACTTCTCAAAGCCCGCAGAAAAAGAAGCTAGAAATTCAAGAGAACACATTGAACTCATTGGTTTTGACAGACTCGTGGCGCTCTGGACGGAATATTATCCGAAGATGGATGACGAACAAAAAAACAGGCTTCCGCTTCACCCCATTTATTTTTTGGGAAGTAATGGGTAGCAGTTGCTGTAAAAATATACAATAGTAATATATTTAATATACTTAAAATCAAACAAATCATGACAGTAGAATACATTAGGTATACCATTGACGCCTCCAGACAAGCGGCTTTTGTTGAAGCTTATCAAAAAGCTGCTGATTTTTTGGATCAATCCAACTTTTGTCTGGGCTACGAATTGACGCATTGCGAAGAAGAAAAGGAGCAGTTTATTTTGAGAATTGAATGGACATCAACGGACGATCATTTGAACGGTTTTCGGAAGTCTGCTGAATTTAGAGCTTTTCTGGGTCACATCAGGCCATTTTTCAACGATATTGAGGAAATGAACCACTATGCGTTGACCTCTGTGGTTAAAAAGAAGCAGTAAACTAAAAATAGCTTTGCTTTAGGATGTCTCCCAATAGCTTATGTTCACCAAACGATGCTATAAACTAAAAAAATTTTCATTATAAACATCACCTATAAAACTAAATTGGAAGAGGTTGACCAATTTCTCAATGCCCACCTTGAATTTCTTAACGAACAGTACGAATTAGGCCATTTCCTTGCTTCGGGTCGAAAGGTACCCCGAACTGGTGGAATTATTTTGTCAACTGTGGAATCGAAAGTAGCCTTGAAGCGTATTTTAGAAAAAGATCCATTTAAGAAAAATGAACTGGCGGATTACGAAATCACTGAATTTGTACCCAGCAAGACTTGTAGCGAATTGGCCTTTTTGTTAGAATAAAACAAGCGTTTTTTATCTACATTAATTCTGAACGACCAAAAAGTATACAAGAATCGAAATTTTGTATAAGGCATTCGACCAGTGTTGTCCTATCTTTGTACCATTCTTTTCAAACACTAAAGACGATCAAAGATGAACGATGAAGGACAAGGATGGACCCCTGAACGTATGGGCAATTTGAAGGGCAAAACGTATGTCTTAACTGGTACGACAAGCGGCACTGGATTTGAAGCGGCTCGCATACTCCTGTCAAAAGGCGCAAAAGTGGTGATGCTCAATCGAAATCCCCAAAAAGCAGCGGATACCATTGCCATTTTGAAACAGAAATTGGGGGATGACCTAGATGTATCGGCTATAACGATGGATTTGGCTCGGCAGGCTTCTGTAAAAAAAGCAGCGAGAAAGCTTCTGGAGGACGTTTCTCAAATTGATGCGCTTATTTGCAACGCGGCTATTGCACAAGTCCCAAAACGACAACTTACCGTTGATGGTTTTGAAAGCCAACTCGGCGTGAACCACTACGGCCATTTCACTTTACAAGGCCTGTTGTTTCCTTTGATCGAAAAATCCAAAGGGCGGGTAGTAACGGTCGGTAGTATGGGCTACAATATGGAACTCAAAACCATTAAATTTGACGACATGAATTGGGAGCAGAACTACACGCCCAATGCTGCTTATAGCCAGAGCAAACTCGCGCAGATCATGTCTGTTTACTAGTTGCAAGATAGATTAAAGGAAGCTGGAAAAACAGCCGTTAAAGCTTATGCTTGCCATCCAGGGGCGTCGAGAACATCGCTAATTGCTACAAGCGGCAGCCTGCTGATGCGCTTTATTTTTGGGCTGATGAAATTGTCCCCGTTGACACAATCCGCTGAAAAAGGCGCTTACCCCCAGTTAATGTGCGCCACGGAAAAAGACTTGGATCAAACCCAATTTTATGGCCCTACGGGTAGAAGCAACTGGGTCGGTTCTGTCGGAGCGCACGCCTTAGAACCACATGCCAAAGATAAAGCTGTTGCAAAGAGGTTGTGGGAGGCATCAGAAAAAGCGACGGGTATTCAATGGAAGATTTAACTAAACAAGAAGTTTGATGAAGCATTTTAAAACACTTTCCGCCTATTTTGACTACCTGCAACTACCTCGACCAGAACATCCAATGTTGAGTGTGTTAGCTGCCAAAGAAAATAATTTTCTTCCATGTCCAAGAAAGCATTCGCCGCCAATAACCAACGATTGTTATTCTATTAGTTTAAAAAAAATCATAAAGGGTAACTTAACCTATGGAAGAACCAAGTACGACTTCACCAACGGAGCGTTGATTTTTATTGCGCCAAGACAAGTTCTACAATGGGACAGCAGCGTTGTTTTCGAGCAAAAAGGATTCTCCATTAATTTTCACGAAGATTTCATCAAAGGCACGGAACTAGCCAAGCAGATCAAGCAGTATGGGTTCTTTTCTTACGCGGCCAACGAAGCGTTGCACCTCTCGCCAAAAGAAGAGAACCTGTTGGAATCCATGGTCAAAAATATTGAAACAGAATACCACAACAACCAAGATGCCTTTAGCAAGGACATTTACATTGTTCAGTTAAGCGCTTTGCTAAAATATGCCCATCGTTTTTATGAAAGACAGTTTTTGAATCGAAAGACGTGGTCGAACGATTTATTGGAGCAATTTAATCAACAGTTAAGCAGCTATTTTGCATCGGGATTGCTACAGGAAAAGGGAATTCCAAGTATAGAGCAACTAGCGGCCAATCTATCCGTTTCGCAACGCTACCTAAGCGATACCCTTAAAAAGGAAACAGGGAAAACAACAACCGAACATTTACAATTGTATCTGATTGATGCAGCCAAATATAGTTTATTAAATCCCAATAAAAGTATTTCAGAAGTAGCCTACGAGTTGGGCTTTGAGTATCCACAATATTTTTCGAGGTTGTTCAAAAAGAAGGAAGGTATAAGTCCGTCTGTTTATCGAGCGCGGCACAAAATGAATTGAAAAACTTAGTACAGTGTAACAAAAGAACGTATAAGATCATGACGCTCCTTCAAATAAAGAAAAAAATCAACTCAATTTCCAGTATTTCCGATACAACTTGGAAGGTTATGGAAGGCTACTTTCAAACGGAAACGTACCGCCCCAACCAAAAGTTATTGCACATTGGAGACATTGCAAAGTACGTATATTTTCTCCACAGCGGTTTAGTTAGATCCTATGCCATAACGCAAAACGGAACGGAGTTTAGCAAGTCAATTTTTGATGACAATAATTTTTTTGCCCCTGTTACAAGTTTGGTTACTAAAAAACCTGCTCTTCTGTGCATCGAGACCCTAACTGAGTGTCGAATTTCAAAAGCAAGTTATTTTGAACTAGAAAAGTTAAACGACCAATTCAATGATTTAAGTAGGTTTCATAGAAAACAAATGGAACTGCTGTACGTATTTTACGAAAACAGCGAAATCGTGCTGGCGACCCAAAACGCAGCATATAGATACTTGGCATTGAGAAAAAGAATTCCAACTATAGATGATAGGATACCACAATATAAAATTGCGTCTCATTTGGGTATTACCAATGTACAACTAAGCCGAATCCGAAGAAATTTAAAATAAGGCTTCGGATTTTAATCTATGTTAATGACTTTAGGCAGCAGATGTCCGAGATTTGTACCAATCAATAATTAAAAAAATTAACATGATTGTCACTAAGGACTTTAACAATGGTATAAAAGTACATGGTATTCAAACTGGCACTGTTGCTGTTAAAAAGGAACATTACGAATACTCTGGTTCGGGCATATTGCGTATTCCCAAAATTTTATTCGGTAAGACTTTTGTACCAGAAATGCCTATATGGGTTTGGTGTATAGAAACAAGTCATGGAAATTACTTAATAGATACAGGGGAAACGACGGATTACTTTGAAAAAGACCACTTTAAGAAGAGAAACGAAGATTTTGTCAATCGGAAAATACTGAGGACAAACACCGTTGAAGCAAACAACATTGACCATCAATTGAGGAAAATTGGGCTTTCCTCAGCAAAGATAGACGCCGTTATTATGACACACCTGCACATAGACCACACAGATGGCATGCGGTTCTTCGATAACAGTGCGTTTTTTATTTCAAAAACAGATTGGGAGAAACCTTTTGGCGCAGCACTTTCTACCTTTCCCAAATGGTTCAACGGAAACCAAATTACTTGTGAGGGCAATGATTTTTCTCCATTAAAAAATCATCGATTTTCAAAGGAAATCGATATTTTGGCTACTCCAGGACACACTTTGGGCCATCAATCGGTTTTGCTCCACGTGGGTGAATACCATATTTTATTCGCAGGCGATATGACGTTTTCGGAGGAGCAGCTCTTGACGGGCAAGTTTGGAGGAATTAATTTAGACCTCAAACAGTCAAAAGAAAGCATCACGAACATCAAGGCGCTTAGTAAAAAAACAAATCTAATTTATTTGCCTTCTCACGATCCTCGTAGCGGCCATAGATTGATGAACCTACAAATTACACGGGCTAAATAAACCAGTGGCAAACAAAGTCCCCCTTATAACACAGCAGTAACACCGTTTGGTACCTCTACAAAAGGGCATAACCCTTCTACCCATGAGCCGTATATTTCTTCTATTTGCCATCCCTATTCTCTTTTCTGCCTGTAAAACCGCCTCTAAAAGTGATTACGAACGGCTGGCCGCACTCCCTTTCCAAGACTTGGTTTACAGCCACTGGGATTTTGAAAACGACAGCGTTTGTCAGTATACATTAAAAACCTTTGTTGAGGCGAACAATGTTGTTGTGTTATTAGAAGAAAGGGACAAAATGAAACTATTTTACCAGTATACGCCTTATTCTATCAATAATAAGCAGGATACTTTTTTTGGAACAACGTATCTGAATTACGATTTACAAGGGGATTCTGTTTTGTATTTGGAGCATAAGGAGGACAAAATTGGAAGCAGGCAACAATTCTGGATAAACGGCAATTTGCATACGGTATTGAGGCAACCGAGCTGTAATTTTTGTAAAGTTGGTTTCAATGAATGGCACTACTTTCACGAGCAATATGGATGGATACTAATCCATTCGAAATACAGCCAATCAACGCTGCTTTCTATTCCCAATTCTAAGACTGCTACCGAGATTCTAGGGCAATTGATTCAGCAAATAGAGCAGGATACAGCCTTTAGTGGTTGGGCTACCCTAAAAAACACGCCTTCTCGAATGCTTGATGCGGTCAATGAATAGCGTACTTTTTTTAAAACTACAAGACATGGATACTACTTCAACAAAAGACCGCCTTATTTATGAAGACAAGGAGGTGTTTGCAGTCCTTGCCGCCACCCCTATCGCTAAGGGTCATGTAATTGTTGGTCTAAAAGAACCCTACAAAGCGTTAGACGAATTGCCCGATTTTTTGCTGCACAAGTTAGTGCAACTGGCGCAAGCCTGTGTTAAGGCACTCAAAAGTAACTACTCGCCGAAAGGCTACTCTATCTTACAAAATGGAGGCACCTTGAACAATACCGATCAATTCCAGTTGCATATTTTTCCAAGAAATAACCGAGAAGACTTTTCATGGACGTACCAAGAGGACGTAGAAGCCGAGGCAAAAGGCTTGACGGTCATAAAACACATTTTGGAGCAAAAATTTCAAAAATTGTACAAACCATGACCCTACACGAACAAATAAAAGCCAGTCCCGTTGTCTTATATTCCGATAAGGCGTTGCTTTTGGTGTTGGATCTTGATCCAATAACAAAGGGACACGCTCTAATATTACCACAAGAAAGCTACCAAGACCTAGACGATGTTCCGCTTGCCTTGCTCACTAGACTTTTTCAGGCAGCACAAGCATACATCCGAGTAATGAAGTCCCAGTATTCTCCAAAAGGCTATTCGATCATGCAGAATGGTGGGATTTTTAACGACCTTGATGTTTTTCATTTACACGTTTTTTCGCGCTTTAAGGAGAATGAATTTGGGCATCGGTATACGGCGCCCACTGAAGCCTTAGAAGTACAACTATTGAAGAAATACCTACACCAAGAAATGAACAAATAAAAACCATGAACCGCTTGGGAAAGAGCAACGAATGAGCAATCTATTAACAAAAACAATACGATCATTAAAAAAAACAACTATGGCAATGTGGGAAATTGATGTGCTTTTAAAAAGTAGCATCAGATTGGTTGAGCAGTCAGCCATGCATACCAATAAAAAAAAGCACCTTATCTGGAACTTGGAACAGCTTCCAGAACGGTACGAATTTGATGCAGGAGGCTTCGAAAAAAGCGCATTGGACAGTAATTTTGAATACAAAGTTATACATCCGTACGAATTGGGTCTTATAATCAGCAGGGAAGCAAAACGCCAGAACACCCCGCATTTTATTTACGATTGGTCGGCTTTTCTTTTGAATTATTGGAACCAATATTTTGCTTCTTTGGACGCATTAGAAAATTTAAAATCAACTTACTTAGAGCCTATGAAAGCGCTTTATCACTCCTTTGATTTTGGCGCTTATGAACCCATACACGCCTCTTTAACGGTTTATGAGAAAGACCAAGAATGGTTTGAGGAAGAACAAAATGCGCTGATTCGCTGGTACTGTGCTTAATGCAATTTATATCGTTTACCTGCCTGATTTCCACTACCTTAGAACAGCTTTACACGGTTTGTATTATGCAGAGTTATTACAACGGTCTACGCGATTGTTGGCTCGGTTTTGATACGCGCATCAAATTCATCGAAGGTTTTTACTTTCGCACCGACTTGAGAAATGAATAAAACAGGCAACAATTCATCAAAAGAATGTTGGCCATTTGCACGCAAAACGATCTGTTGTTGATGAGTGGCCAAGGTGTTTTGTTTGAACCCCAACTGGCCACTATCCTAGAATATTTATAACAACAACTACCCTACATAGTAAAAATTCTAGTCATGAAAGAATTTCAATTAACAGGAGGTGCAAGAATTGGAAGTACCAACATAACGTTCCCCTTTGCAACCTTGAAAGTAAACAAAGATCAACTGGAATTGAACGCTTCTATTGTTGGAAATTTGGTGTTTCAAACATCCGACATTGTTTCTATAGAGCCGTACACCATGTTTCCAATATTGGGGCAGGGTATAAAAATAAACCATACAGTAGATACTTATAAAGGTAAAGTCATTTTTTGGACCTTTAATAACCCAAAATCAGTGGTTCAAAAAATTAGAGCAACGGGCTTTTTAAACCATAAAGATACCCACACCCCGCCCCCCAACCAAGCACTTCTCCAAAAACAGGCGCAAGGCGGGTTTGCTATAAAAAAGGGGGTTGCTATTGCCATCGCTGTTATTTGGAACTTACTATTCCTAGTAAGTGTGTTGCCTTTTTTTCTGGGCAGCCAAGAAGGTGCGTCAATTGGAATTGGAATTTTAACGGCTTTTGTGTTTGTAGGCTCGACCGCTTTGTTGAGCTTAATTTCGCCAGGTTTTAGGCGCTTGATTTTAAAAGAGGGACGCGGGCTGGACGACATTAAGCAGTTTGCTATTTTCATCGTACTATTGTGTGGGTTTATGTTCTATACAATGTATTCAATCTTCTAAAAATAGTTTTGCTCCAACAAAGGAGGAACCACAAGTCCCTAAATCTAGCAAGAAGCTCTGGTAGAAATTTTGGCAAGTTGCTTCCTTACTTGAATTGTTTAAAGTTTGCTTATGAAAGATGACAAAGCCAACCGGCTACCAATTATCACCAAAAAACGCTTTAAGGTTTTATACAGTGAGTACCGAGCAGCAGGCATCACGACTTTCAAATCTACGACTGGAAAATGGGGCGCTATTCTGAACGATTACCACCTTTTGATTCCTGCCACTTTAGACAGCATCTATTACAATATTGATTACAAACATTTTGAGGGAGTTGTTTTCCACCAAGAGCCGCATGAACAAAACAGAACGTACTTATTTTTTGATCAAAAGGGCATCCGACTTGCCCAATTTGAAGCGTTTAATTACTGCGTAATAGATGAATTTGGCTGTTATCGATGCCAACATCAATTACGGTCTGCTCAAAGGTTGGCTAGGAGCAGTAGCCAGAATCAACGACAAGACCAACAACGGTTTCGATTTTGAATTGTGGAAATACGACGGCTTAACTACGTTGAAACAGGTGGTAGAAAAAATAGCCCAAACCAACAAAGCAAAAATAGAAGTGCGTCCTATTCAAAATCCCAAACTTCAATTACTAAAAAAAATAAACTTCTGGTTTTTTAATTTTCAACCCAGTAGATTTTCTGCTCCACAATTCTTAGAAGACAAACGAGGAGATTTTTCCCTATCGGATGAGGGATACAAAGCAGAGTGGCTGGAGGAATTTGTGACGCTGCTCACCAACACCACACAAATGCAGCAGCTTTTTGAATTAAAATTTACAGAGCTGAACAGCTATTATTGCAATTTATCAGATGATTTTATTGTCAAGGGCAAAGAGAATTTCTTTCAACTTCATTTCTGTTTAAGCGATTAGTTTCTAAAATGCAATGTATGAAAATCCAGTACCAAAGCACCCATCTCATCGTCTTTGAAAGCGCCCTGTTTAGAACCACTAGCACACTGGTGATCGGTAGCGATTATATTTTGTTGGTAGACCCCAACTGGTTGCCAATAGAGTTGGATTTCATTGAAAAAACCATTGAGCCGCTCGCAAAAAACAAAGAAAAATACCTGCTGTTTACCCATTCTGATTACGACCATATTATTGGTTATGGCCAGTTCAAACAGTACCAAACTATTGCTTCTGAGAACTTTGTACAGCACCCCTCCAAAGAAATGGTCTTACAAGAAATTAAGGAATTTGACGACGCTTATTACATTCAAAGGACCTACCCCATAACCTATCCTAAAATTGATCACGTTATTACAAAAGCGCGGCAGCAACTCCGCCTCGGCTCCGAGTGGTATACATTCTTTCAAGCACGGGGGCACAATCGGGATGGGCTGATGGCTTACTGCCAGCAGCAAAAACTATTGGTTGTAGGCGATTATTTGTGTAATGTTGAATTTCCGTATATTTACGACAGTGTCAATCGCTATTTGGATACGCTGGCTACGTTGGAAATGCTCCTTGAGGAGGAAGATATTGCCCTATTGGTTGCAGGGCACGGCGATGCTACTTCGGATAAGTCCGACATGCAAGGCAGAATAACAACAGCGCGCCAGTACATCGACCAACTTATCGCTTCGGTGACCTCCGACAAAATTTTCAAGGAAAAAGAATGGCTGGAACGTTATAATTTTCCTATTATTATGAAGCAGTTCCACCTAAAAAATATCGCTTTAGCTGCTAAGGAATTCAATCCTTAATACCTAAATTTGGCCAAAATTGCTATCGAATTAGCCCTTCGGTTTGCTTTTGAAAAATGTGGTAGGTATAAAAAATTATGCATTAAAACGAAGGCTTCTTATTTTCAAAATGAAAACAGCTGTCTGAATTGGAGTCAAAATGAGAAGTGTGGGTACAAGCTTCATACTGGCAAGCGATTTGATTAAATAAGAACGTTAGATAGAGGGTAAAAAAAGGTGCCTTTAAATGGTTTTAATAATTTGCACGTGTATTGCAGGCTCTTATAACCTCTTATGAAGCGCCAGTTTGCAAACAGTAAAAGCAATACCGTTTGCCCCTCCTTGATTGTACAGGGCAGTTGTTTTTCTACTGTTAAAGCGCTTTGAACCGACTCCAAAATTTCCTATTTTTACACTTATACCATACCGATTGTAAAAACGATCACCACTCGCCTATCCATTCTCAAAACTAAAAACATGGAGCAACACAAATTGCTAAATTTTACAAAAGAGATAATAAAAAACAGCCCTGCGGACTGGTTGAATCTAACGACGCACCGCTTGGACGTTTACAACGAGCAGCGGGCTAAAGACGAGTTTTTAGTCCATTTGGAGCGCTTGTACCAAGAGAACCGCACCGAAACATCGGCACTTGAAGCCTTGCCGACTGCTTTTGATTACATCCGTTTGGGGCATCCGCTCTCTAGTGTTTTGGAATGGTACATTGCCCATCTCAACCAAGTGCGGCCTAAACAAGTCATCAGTTTTTCTTCTAAAACTATGCCCATATTGGCAGTACTTAGAAAGAACCTTTTAACGCAAAAGGCAACGCGAATTGCTTACAGCCAGGCCCTTCCCGCTTGCTTTGATCCTGCGGTAGTGCGCCAAGTTTACGGTTATAATTTTGAGTTGTGTAGGGCAGCGCGGCCTACAGACCTTGCTCCTTTTGAAGGCAGTACAATTTACCTTACACAAGAAGAAGATTTATCCACGATTGCCTTTTTGCCTACGGTTGATTTTTACTTGAGTACTTACCGTTCTCTGGGAAGTATAATTGTAGCAAACGGCCCGCAAAATTTGGATTATATTTCTGAAATACAACACGTTCGTCGAAGAGAATCCATCGCGATGACGCCTGCCAATGCTTTGGTTGCCTTGCAGCGTTTGATCGGTCAGGAAACAGCGGCTGTCATTCCTCAACTTGACGAAAAGAAAAAAAACGTTGTAGAGTGTATTCAACATATTACAGGTGCCAAGACGCCCGCTGTTGTGGGTTCTAGCGGCCTTTCTATTCAATATGCCATTGGAATGGGGCTAATCCACGATGCGTTGGAGCGCTATGCGGGGAAAGCCATTAAGTTTATTGTGCCTCCCAATTGCTATGGCGGAACCAACGACCAAGCAAGACGCGTAGCGGCCTGTTTGGATGGTGTGGAAGTAGTAGATTTGCCCGTAGATGGCGACAACGACATGGTAAGAAGCATTGATCGGGTATTGCAGCAAGTAGCTCAGGAAGATGCTGTTCCGTTTATCATTGTAGAAATCCCAACCAACCCGAGGGTTGAAGTTCCCGATTTGGACGCCTTGCAGGCCGTTTTAAGCAAAGTACGCCATACGGGCGATGGCCAACCTGCGGTAGATCCTGTCTTTATTCTGGATCAAACTTTCTGCCCCGATGTACCTTTCTTGGGCGCCCATGATATCTTGGCGGATGTTCGAACGGTTTCTTATGTGAGTGGGTCCAAGTTTCCAAGTGGGGGACGCTGCACAGCGGGTTATTGCCAAACCAACAAAAAGGGGGCTGATTTGATGGAAAAAATTGCTTTGCATTTGAAGTTGTGTGACAATGAAGCAACAAACTTGCAGATCGCTATTTTAGCCGAGCAATTGCCCTCTATGAAAACGCGCATTTGGAACGCTTATAAAAACACACGGGCTTTTGTCAATTTTATCCAAGAAGTACTGCCCGCCGCCAAAATCAATTTTGTTTCGGAAGCGTTGGCCGAGCGCGGTTTTACGCCTTCTGTGTTTTCTTTGGATTTGCCTACCCAAGGCGCAACGGCAGAATCCCGCGAGCAATACAAACGCGCTTTGAACAACAAATTGATCACAATGATGATTCGTGAAATTCCTACCGAAAGTAAGTATTGTGTCAGTTATGGTCAATTAAAAGGTTGTTATTGGACTATTCCTGCGACATCTACACAGGGAACAACCAAAGAGCAGGATAAGGACTACATCGCTCGTATTTCTTGTTCGCCTGATATGGATTTGGAACGCCACAAAGCAGTATTTTTGGATTTTGTTCGCGTTATTGAAGCTACACCAGAATTGATAAGTATTTAGGTGTTTAGCATCCGCCGCGCAGCTTATAACCACTAACATTACTTACAATTATACTTAAAAAAAAGGCAAGTTATATAGTGGCCTATGGTAAAAAGGCAGAACCACCAAAGTAATTTTTTAAGAACTTTCTACTCATTTTGTCTATAAACAATAAACTTTAGGAAGCGTAATCTTTTTATTAATAAAGGACATTAGACATTCTTACCATCGTTATAAGTATCTTTTTTTAACACCCAAACTTACGTTTTCCTCTATGGACATCAAACGCTTCTACGACGAAGGCTTGGCGCATGCCTCCTATGCCGTTTTATCAGAACAACAAATTATTCTCATTGACCCCGCACGCGATCCGCAGGCGTATTACGATTACGCCGAGCAGAATACGGCTCAAA
>CAYUZF010000036.1:9652-13348 GCA_964449615.1 uncultured Aureispira sp. | reverse complement strand
TTATAGGTATTGTGGAAACCCACCCCCATGCCGATTTTATTAGCAGTCATTTGGAAATTCATAAAGCGACCCAAGCAACTATTTATGCCAGTGAAAAAACAGGCGCTGATTATCCTCACGAGCATTTTAATAGTGGTAAAATGGTAGCAGTGGGTGCTCTCCAGCTCAAAGCGCTGGACACGCCTGGACACTCGCCCGATAGCATCAGTGTTTTAGTGCTAGACGAAGCGGGTAAACAACGGGCTGTTTTTACAGGAGATACGCTTTTTATTGGCGATGTAGGACGCCCTGACCTGCGCGAAAATTCAGGCAATTTACAAAGTAAGCGCGAAGAAATGGCACGCCAGATGTACCATTCTACTCGGGAAGTTTTGATGCCACTGGAAGAACAGGTGGTGGTGTATCCGACGCATGGCGCAGGTAGTTTGTGTGGCAAAGGCATGAGCGAAGAACTCAGCAGTACGATTGGAAAACAGTTGAAGGAAAACGATGCGTTGCAACCAATGGAGGAAGATGAGTTTGTAGCTTGGTTGTTGGACGGGCAGCCCTTTATTCCAAAGTATTTTGGGTTTAATGTAGACCTCAACAAAGTAGGTGCCGATGCTTTAGCAGAATGTTTGAAAGTCGTTCCGCGCTTAAAGAATCCTCCCAAACAACCGCTCTCCGATGGTTTTATCATAGATACCCGCCCCGAAGAAGCGTTCAAACAAGGCCATCGCAGCGGTGCCCTCAACATTATGAACGGCAATAAATTTGAAACGTGGCTGGGTTCCATTGTTGATCCTAAGGAGCGTTTTTATTTGGTGGCGGCAGATAAAGAGGCTTTAGAGGAAGTCCTTAAAAAAGCAGCTAAAATTGGTTACGAGGCACACACCCTGGGTGCTTTTGTGTACAAAGATCAAAAAGACGGCGCTACCATGCCCCTACTGGATATAGAAGATTTCAAATTGCGCAAAACCAAGTACACCATTGTTGATATTCGCAACCAAAGCGAAGTAGCAGAAGGCAAAATTTTTGATCACGCCATTAATATCCCTCTTCCAGAACTGCGAGAGCGGGCCGAGGAAATTCCGCTGGACAAACCCATCGTAGTGCATTGTGCGGGCGGCTATCGTTCAGCAGCAGGGTCGAGTATCCTGAAGCGCTTGGTTGGCGAGCGTTCCGAAGTCTACGACTTAAGCGATGCGGTTGAGGATTTTAAATAAGTGGGGTTGAAGTCCCCCTATACGACTGTTTTTTTTATAACTAATTCAAAATTAAAACGTTGAGTCACATTACCAAAACCTACTGGAAATGGGTATCTGCTTACAACACAGCGCCTTTTTCCTTAGGAAAACGCTACCCTATAGAAGCTTTGACAAAAAACTATACTCTTATTGAGCGGCAAGGCGAGCGGGTACATTTTCATTTAAAAGAAAATAAGCGCATTAAAATAACTACCGCAAATGGGCTTATTGTTCAGAAATCCTATTTTGGTGGTGGACAGGTAGAAGGTTTGTTTATTGAACAAACGTCTCGAGCTGCGGCAGAAGCTTTTTTCAACAGCTACTTAGAGCCTTGTGAAGCCACTTACGAAGGAGAAAAACTGATGCTGGGTTGTTTGGATGGGCGCCTCGGTTTGGTTCAGTTAGAATATTGAGCCTTCCAAACCGATAGAAAATTACACGGCATCTTGCAACTTTAGGAAAAAGAAACGCTATCATTGGGGCAAAATACGCCAAATAACCGCCAATGCTGACCAATGAGTAAAGCCAAGTATTATACCCAGTTAGATGCCATTAGAGCGATTGCCGCCTTCGGAATTATCACCCTGCATTGGTTGAACTCCAATTACATCAACAAATTTGGCATTTATCACGAATCCAATTGGCATTTTTGGCAGTACGGCGTACAGATGTTTTTTGTATTGTCTGGTTTTTTAATTTCGGATATTCTTATTAAGAATAAAAATGCAAGTAATAAGGCTAAAATTTTCAAAAATTTCTTTGTCCGCAGAATTCTTCGCTTGTTTCCGATCTATTACCTGTTGGTTTTGGTGCTGGTTATCCTCAAAGACGAATTTGTCATTCAACATCTATTTTGGTTTTTAAGCTACACAGCCAACATTAAATTTTACTTAGAAGGGGGCTTGGTAGATGTGTGGTCCAACCACATGTGGACGCTGTCCATAGAAGAACAGTTTTACTTGATTCTACCTTTTCTAATGGTGTATACCCCTAAGAAGTTTGAGCTGTTCATTCCATTGACATTGATATCTATAGCACTCGTATACAAGAGCTTAAACAGCTACGGCCACCCACACAGCTTGTTGCTCCATGCACAGACGGATACGTTGGGCATGGGCGTCTTGCTCGCTGTTCTAAAAAATCGCTACCCAAAATATTTTGATTTTATTACGGGAAGGGCAGCTAAATTTTTGTTGCTAATTGGCTTTATTTTGAGCCTGGTACTTTTTTATACCCCCAATAAAACGATGGCAGTAGAATTTCATTTCAACTACATTTTAGTCCTGACCTTCGGCCTGCTGATCGCCAACACAACCACAGGTTTTGGGGGTCTGCTCGGCAAAATATTTGAGAACAAAGTGTTGGTTTACTTGGGTAAAATCACCTACGGCTTGTACTTGTATCACAAGATTATTCCGCTTATTTTATTGATTTTCATCAATAAACTGGATATTGTTCTTGACAACTTAATTGTCTACTATTTGGTAAACATGTTCATTTTACTTGTGGTCACCCATTTTTCTTGGAAGCTGATAGAGATGCCCATTTTAAAACTAAAATCTAGGTTTGAATACCGCGTCGCTACGCCTCCCGTTCAACCATAAATGAATTATTTTTTAGTGCTCGGTTGGTAACTTTTTTTGAGAAATACCGTTATTCGTTTTGAAAACAAACCGTATGCGTTGCCAATTTTTAGGGCTTCTAGCCTTAGCCAGCTTGTATTTGGCCTGTACTCCTATTCCTAAGCCGCTACCAAACAGCATTAGCACTCATGAAATGGGCTTCGATCCTTATGGGCAAGACTGTGCTGGAGGTATTTCTGTTTTAATTAGCGACGCCACAGACAGCAGTCAGATAGGCCAGTGGGTCTATATCAAACCTGCGCTGGAGCGGCACCGACTGCCAAACGGTTTTATCTCTTCTGGAAACAATCGGCTTCAGTTATTCGGACGCTTGGAGCAGGGTCAATGTGTCCATTTGATGGGCGATGCCAGTACTCCCCAAGCAGCCCTCTTTTTTGTGTACGATTCCGTTTATGTCTACTGCCCTTACCAATTTTTCGAATTAGAAACCATGCAGCGTTCCCCACAAAACCGTGGCCAACCGCTCTTTTTGCAACAGCGCATACGCATTGTTGAATAGATCGCCCTATATTGACCGTTGTTATAACCATAGTGCCATAAAAAAGAAAAGTAGTTACTCAAAAACAGCAACTGCTAAACCATTCTACGAAAAGAAGTAGACCTGTCTACTTTGATTCTCTAACCCTTTTAAATTTAATCTCATGCGTACCCTGAAACTATTCTTTCCCTTTTTGTTGCTTTGCACAAGCAGCTTCGCCCAAGATTTAATTCCCAATGGTAGTTTTGAAACAGGTCCCGATAGCAGCGCGATTGGTTGGTCTCAACAAACAGACAGTACTTGCGCCCTCTTTGGAAACGTCGCTGGCCCTGACGACTGGGTAATGGTC
>CAYUZF010000036.1:0-9593 GCA_964449615.1 uncultured Aureispira sp. | reverse complement strand
GTGTTGTCTTATTATGCCTCCTGGCAAACCTTTCAAGGCAGTGCAACAACGCCTTCGCAGGTTCGTTTCAGCTTTAACAACGGTGGTAATGAACTTACATCCCCCTTTATCGGCTCTTTGCAATGGCAGTATTACGACGTTGTATTTGTAGCTAGTGCTAATTCTACAGAAATGACTGTTGAAGGCTTGCAAGTTGCAATTGGTGGGGTCAATTTGGACAACCTTTCACTGCGCCCCGCCAGCTACACCGATGTTGCTAACTACAGCGCGCTCAAACATTCCATCCAACTCTTCCCAAATCCCTACAGCACCACGCTGAATATTACCACCGATTTGGAGGGAACGCAGCAAGTCGTTCTTTACGATGCAGCCGCTAGACCCGTTTTACAACGAACGTTTAGCCGTACGACTGCTCTAAACACCGCCGCACTGCCAAAAGGCTTTTACTTTTATAAAATTAGCAACAAAAAAGGCGTCATAAAGACGGGAAAAGTGCTTAAAAAATAAGTATTAGACCTTATTACGAATAATTTTGTAACGAACGGCGAAGCCCTCACGGAGTAACAAAGCTCCATGCTGCCAATTATTGGCGGGGTGGAGTTTCTTGTTTATAGAGCTGTGGGGCTGTTGTAGGGCGGCAAAAAAGCCAGCTTTACCGCATAGATTTTGCTGTTACTGCTCTTTACTATTGGGATAGACAATCCGGACGTGGTTCATGCTCTTCAACAATTTCTTAAACACGACTTTCACTTTCTCCAACTCTCTGAATGATAAATTGGTGTGTTCCAACTGCCCATTGGCAATTTTTCCCTGTATAATCTTTTCTACCAAGTTGTTGATGTCCTCCTCTGTCGGAGCTTTAAGGCTTTTGGAAGCGGCTTCCAGAGAATCAGCAATCATCATAATGGCTTGTTCTTTGGTGCTGGGTTTGGGACCTGGATACGTGAAAAGTGCAGGATCTACAGGGCGGTCGGGATACTTTTTCTGATACATGCGGTAGAAAAATTCGACGCGGGTAGTTCCGTGGTGCGTCCAAATAAAATCGACCAGCACATTGGGCAACCGGTACTTTTTGGCTAGGCGTACGCCTTCGGTTACGTGTTGTATAATAATTTTGGCGCTTTCTAAATCGCTGAGTTGATCGTGCGGGTTGATGTCGTTTTGATTTTCAATATAATAATGTGGTTGGTGCATTTTACCAATATCGTGGTACAGTGCTGCTACTTTTACCAGTAAAGCATTTGCACCAATAGCCTTAGCAGCAGCTTCCGACAAATTGGCAACCTGAAGGGAATGTTGTAAGGTACCTGGTGCTTTAATAGAAAGCTCTTTGAGCAGCGGACGATCCAAATCCGATAGTTCTACCAACGTGATGTCGGAGGTCAAGCCAAACATTTTTTCCAGCAGCGGAATCAACGGATAAGACAGCAACGTCAAGAAGATGTTGAACAAAATCCAGCGCAGCATGTGCCAGCGCACGCCTTCCTCTACTACCGTTCCATTCTCCGCTACCACAGGAAAAATGGTACCTGCATGAATGATTTCTAGGCTTAAAAACATGGCCGCGTAGGCAATGCCGATGTAAAGCAAGGAGACAAAAAAGTTAGAAAGATGCCGCGTTTTTAGCTTGGTCACTACCGCAACCATGCCTACTACGATCTGTATTAGAATAAAGTGGTAATCCAACGACAGCAACATGCTGACCAGCAAAATGGTAATCACATGCGTTACCAGTGCCAGTTGTGGGTTAAAAAAGTTGATAATAATAATGGGAATGATGCAAAATGGCACCATATACAAATCCAAAATTTCAATTTCATTAACAACGTCCGCCATATACGCATAGGCCGCAATCAGCAACACAATCAACAAATGCCGCCAGTGGTTAAAAACACGCGGCGAATAAAACTGCACAAACAAAGCAAAAATGGCAATCAGCGCCGTTGTCAAGGCCAGATAACCCAAATAGATTAAAATACTATTCTTATGTTGGTTGATCTCTTCGTTGTACTTATCTTGGTAGGAAATAATTTTAGCGTAAGCCACCGAATCAATCAACCGATCGCGCATCACAATGGATTCACCTGCTTTGACCATACCGCGATAAGGAGAGATGTTGTTGTAAGCCAGTTGCAAATTTTTAGCCGTCATACTGCTGTCGAGCGTAATGCTGGGAACGGTGACGATCTTCTCCAAAACATTAAACAAAAATTTAAATTCGGGCAAACGGCGCTCTACTTGATGCAAGGTATCAACGAGCCATTGAATGGCTTCTTTTTCCGTATACACGTCTTGTAAAGTATGCTCTCCCAAGTCTACATTGCCATCCAACAATTGAAACACAAATACTTCTTCTGCAACAGAGTCCTCTGCCAAGCGAATCAATTGCCGCCCATAGATCTCCCCAATAACTTCGTACCCAAAACGCAAATAATGGCTAGAATCCCGTACTGCCAGTGAATCAATCAATACTTCCTGTGTCCAAGCACTCCTAAAAACATCCTGAAAGCGCTTTTTCTGTGCAGCAGCTAGGGTTTTATCCAATCGGTAGTAGGGCGTTATATTTGCTGCTACAGCAGCTTTTTCTCGTGCGATCTCCGCATCAGTTTTCTTTATGGGAAAATCAAAAGGCGCTTGTATATCGTGGTAACGCCAGCGCTCGCCTTGCTCAAAATCATAATCAAACGCCAACCGATTGGGGAAAAACAAACTGATAAACAGCACCAAGCCCCCCAAAAGAGCAAACCGCGTTAGAAAAGGCAAGGTACGAAAAGAGCGTTGGAGTAATTTGATTTTCATGTATAGGCATTAACGCATGAAGCTAAACTGCAAGTTAAAAAATAGGGGGCATACTTGGTAGCAGGCCAACTATTCTTGCAAACAATTGGGACAAATTCCCGAAATTGTAAAATGTACTTCTTGCGCTAAATAGTTGGGCGGCAGTTGATAACTTGGATGTACCTGCTCCAAACAAGTGACGGCTAGGCATTGGGTACAACTAAAATGCAAGTGGTTGTGTTGGTGATTTTTGTCCTCACAAGAATGACAGCGCGCATATTTGACAACCCCATCCGTGTTTACAATGCGGTGTACAAACCCCTCATCCAACAACCGCTCTAAGACGCGATAAGTTGTAACGCGGTTGCAAACATCGTTCAATTCTGCTTGAATTTCTTTGTGCGAAAGTGCCGTGTCAGCCTGTTCTAGCAGCTGTAAAATTTCTGCTTTTGCAGTGGTATTTCTAGTTGTTTTCATGCTTTTCTAACGCTCTGTTGCTGTTTTATAAGCCTTGTGAATGTAATATTTAGGCCGTTGATCTAGCCGAACATGCAGCCAATGCACGCCCAACCCTGAAGTACTCAACCAAAACGGCTGTTTGTCGCTTTCTATACGCGCTTGCACGGCTTTGCCTACCCGCTCCCAAAACGCATCGCGCTGGGCTGGAGGTGCTTGTCGCACAAAAATTCCAAGATGGGTATAGCCCGAATCATACAAATCGCTTGGACAAGGAACCACTAAGTTCGCATTCTTCCCCAAATTATCAAAACGCACCACCCATTCGTCTTTCTCAAAATACTTAGAAAACGGTTTTGAGTTGGCATTCAACCCATCAAAAGCCGCTGTTCCAACAACCACAAATTCATACGGCGCTTGTAAAGTCTGCGGCGTTATGGGTTTATTTTCCCAAAAAAAGCCTGCAAACGGCAACTGGGCAAGCAGCTGGTTGTAAAATGTTCTAAAGGTCTGGCTGGTTTCCCAGAGGGTTATGACTTGCGCGTACGCAAGCGCTTGTTCTTCTTGGTAAAGTTGAATGCGGTGGGTGCGCTCGGTGAGTTGGGTGCGGTGGTGTTGAAACATGTGGAGGGGTTAGAAGTATAAATAGCAATAAGCAAAGTCGTTTATAGTGTTGTTGATACGCTGATCAAATGCCTGCAATTCAAATTCCCTAGCAGCTTTGCGCTCGGTCGTATTGAGTTTATAAAGTTCAATGGTTATTGCGGCTCTTTGTTGATCTAAAGTAGTCGCTGTTGGATTGACCGCTAAACAATGCGTGCCGTAATTATAAATAAAATAACGTTCAAAATTGTGATCCTTAGCATCTGGCCGTGGTAATAAATGGATGTTCTTTTATATTTTTATAACAAGCTGTATCACCAGATGAATTACTACCATATAAACACCAACATTTTTCAACATGATGGGTTCTATACGCTTTTTTTCATAATGCCTGATTTCGTACGGAACTAGCTCAACATCTTATGCTTCAATTCTAATTTCTCCAATTCATTGATAAACAAGGTATCCGCATTGATGTGGCGGTTACCCGAATCCAGTTGCAACTTGATCTTATTCGCCCCGTCGAGGAGGGTAACCGAGAATTGTTGCTCGCCTTTGTATTTCTCACAGAGCTGGTCCAACTGCTCCATCAAACGGCTGTTAAGGCGCTGTATGGGCAATAAAATAGTAACGCCTTTGATCTTGCTGCTGCCAATTTCCTCTAACAATTGAATTTCGTTGATGCGCAATTCATATTGCGACTCATCGCGCCAACTGCGCTGGTACTTGCCTTTGATGTACAACACCATGTCGGGCTCTAGCAAGTGGCGGTACTCCAAATAGCTGTTGCCAAACAGACCAAACTCTAAGGTTGTTCCTTCGCAATCTTCTACCATCAAAAAGCCAAACAAACTGCCTTTTTGACTCACGCGGTGGTTGACACTGTTCACAATGGCAGCAATAGCAACTTCTTGCTCTTTAAACTCATCCAGACGATTGATGGTTTTGGTAAATTTAGAAATTTCCAAACGGTAATCGTCCAACGGGTGACCACTTAAGTAAATGCCCGTTACCTCTTTTTCGTGTTTGAGTTGTTCCATCAGGCTCCAAGTCTGAAATTCTTCAGGTGTTTTGGGTTCTGGCATGGTCTCATCGGCGGCATCTGCTCCGAAAAGCGAAAAGGTCATTTCGGCTTTTTGTTTTTGGTAAGCGTTGCCGTAGCGCAAGATGGTTTCCAAGAAGGTATATTTGCCATCAGGTTTGGTAAAATAGTGGGCGCGCTCTAAGCCAAAGGCATCAAAAGCTCCTGCGTAAGCCAGACTTTCGAAGCATTTCTTGTTGGCCACTTTCAGGTTGATGCGGCGCACCATATCAAACACACTTTTGTAAGGCTCTCCGCTCTCGCGTTTGGTTTCCAAAATGGTTTCGACCGGCCCCTCTCCCACGCCTTTAATCGCCGAGAGTCCAAAGCGAATCTTTCCGTCTTTATTCACCGAAAAATTCATGTAACTTTCATTCACATCAGGCCCCAGCACCTCGACATTCTGGTTGCGACACTCCTGCAAAAAGAAATTCACTTTGCTGATGTCCTTTTTGTTGTGCGTCAGTACCGAAGCCATAAATTCGGCGGGATAATGCGCTTTAAGGTAAGCCGTTTGAAAAGCTACAAAAGCGTAACAAGTAGAGTGCGATTTGTTAAAAGCATAAGAGGCAAACGCTTCCCAGTCTTTCCATATTTTTTCTACAATAGTTACATCCGTATGCCCGTTTTCCGCACAGCCATCTCTAAAAGTAGGCCACATTTGGTCAATGAGTTTTTTCTTCTTTTTACCCATTGCTTTGCGCAACATATCCGCTTGCCCCTTAGAGAACCCTGCCAATTTTTGCGACAGCAACATCACTTGCTCCTGATAAACCGTAATCCCGTGCGTTTCTTTGAGGTACTCTTCCATTTCAGGCAAATCGTAGGTCACCTCTTTGCGTCCGTGGCTCCGCTCAATAAACTCAGGAATATAGGCCAATGGCCCAGGACGGTACAAGGCATTCATTGCGATGAGGTCCGAAAATTCAGTGGGCGCCAACTCGCGCATGTATTTTTGCATTCCAGGCGACTCGTATTGGAATACCCCAATCGTATCGCCGCGCTGAAACAGCTCATAAGTCTTTTTGTCGTCTAGGGGCAGCTCATCGGGGTCAATGTCTACCCCATGCTTGGCTTTTATAATTTTACAAGCATCTTTAATAATGGTCAAGGTCTTAAGCCCCAAAAAATCCATTTTGAGCAACCCCGCATCCTCTGCCACCGAGTTGTCAAACTGAGAAACCAACAAGTCGGAATCTTTGGCGACGGTCACAGGCACAAAATTCGTAATGTCGTCAGGCGTAATAACCACCCCACAAGCGTGTATGCCTGTGTTTCGGATCGAGCCTTCTAGTTTGTGGGCGTTCCGAATCATAATTCCGATTTCCGTTTCCTCTTTTGCAAGCTGGCGGAACTGGTAGGCCTTTTCTAATTCTTCTGAATTTAGTTTGCCCTTTAATTTGGGATGTACATCTTCTGTGTTCAGTACTTTTTTAAGTGTGGCCGATAAGTCGTCGGGAAATTGCTTTTTAACTACGTCGACGTCCTTGCGTTCTATGTTCATTACCCGCCCTACATCCTGCAAGGAAGTCTTAGCCGCCATAGAACCGTAGGTAATGATTTGCGCTACTTGCTTGCGTCCATATTTTTCAATCACATAATCCATTACTTTAGAACGGCCTACATCATCAAAATCAATATCAATATCGGGCATAGAAACCCGTTCGGGGTTCAAAAAGCGCTCAAACAGCAAATCGTATTTAATGGGATCGATGTTGGTGATGCCCAGACAGTAAGCCACCGCTGACCCCGCTGCCGAACCCCGGCCTGGCCCTACAGAAACCCCCATTCGCCGCGCTTCTGTGGTAAAATCCTGTACAATCAAAAAGTAACCTGGATAACCTGAATTGCGGATAACGCTCAATTCAAAATCCAAGCGTTCAGTAATATCGGGAGTTAAATTGCCATAGCGCCGTTTGGCCCCTTCGTACGTTAAATGGCGCAGGTAATCGTCTTGCGTCTTAAACTGCGGCGGTAAGGGAAAAGCAGGCAATAAAATATCGCGCGCCAGGGTTAGTTTTTCTACTTTATCGTAAATTTCTATGGTATTGGCAATGGATTCGGGCACATCGGTAAAGATGGCGTTCATTTCTGCTTGAGATTTGAAATAAAAATCAGAGCTAGAAAATTTAAAGCGGTTGCTATCGGCCACCAAAGAACCCGTATTAATACACAACAACATATCGTGCGCTTCCCAATCGTCTTCCTCTACGTAATGGGCATCGTTGGTAGCAATAACTTTGACGTTGTATTTTTTGGCAAAACCCAGCAACACTTGGTTAACATCCTCTTGACTCACGCCACTTAGTTGACGTTTGCCATTTTTAAAAATATCTAAGTCTTCTAACCCTCTATGCCGCTGTATTTCAATGTAATAATCTTCTCCAAAAATATTAAGCCACCACTTCAACAACTCTTCCGCTTTTTCTAAGTCGCCTTCTATAATCGCCTGCGGAATTTCTGCCCCCACACAACAACTCGTGACAATCAACCCCTCGTGGTATTGTAGAATTAAATCCTTGTCTATGCGCGGAAACTTGCTGTACAGCCCTTCCATAAAACCCAGCGAACAGAGCTTGCACAGGTTCTGGTACCCCACTTGATTCTTGGCCAGCATCAATTGGTGGTACCGACGATCGCGTTCGCCTTTACTTTTAGAAAACGACTGTTTGCGGCGGTCGTCTACCAAGTAAAACTCACAACCAACAATCGGCTTAATGCCGTGTTTTTCGGCGGCAGCTACAAACTTAAACGCACCAAACATGTTACCATGATCGGTTAGCGCAACGGCTTTCATGTTGTCGTCCGCCGCTTTTTGCATCATTACATCAATGTTAGAAGCTCCATCTAAGAGCGAAAACTGGGTGTGCGAATGCAGATGTACGAATTCGGGCATTTGTTCGTTTTTTATAACAAAACGGCCACTGTTTTAAGTGGCTGTTTTAGGTGGAACCTAAGCTAACCTTAGGTGTATCAATGGCTTTTTACTGGCAGACTCCGCTTGGCGCGAATCCAACTTCTAAGATACGATATTTTTGTCTAAATTGCTAGGGCTGTCCCTTTGTTTTGCAATAATTTGTTTCTAAATAAATAACAGTCCACAAAGGCAGCAACTTTTGTAATTCTAAGAACCTTCAAACAATGAACCAACTCAAATTTTGGCTTGGAAAAATCGGCGGGGCACTTATAGGCGGCTTCATTGGTGGTATAATTGGCGCAATCGTCGGCCTCCTGCTGGGCGCTCTGCTAGACAAAATACACCAAGATGGTGGCCAATTGTGGCTCAATCGCAGTGCGCCCGACTCGGTAGCCGATACCGATCCCAATGATTTTATCATCGGGGCAATCCTGCTAGCAGGAGTCATCGTAAAAGCCGACGGCGAAGTAGACGATTTAGAATTGGGCTACGTGCGTTCCTTTCTCGCCGAGCAATTCGGCACCAAACAAATGGATGATTATTGGCATATTCTAGAGCAATCCATTCAAGAAGATTTTGATATAAAAAGCACCACCCAAGAAATTCGAAAAACAACCAGCTACGAAACGCGTTTACAACTGGTCTACTTCCTGTTTGGCATCGCCAACGCAGATTACAGCATAGACGAACCCGAAATTGTAGCCATCAAAGTAATTAGTTTGCACTTAGGCGTAGAGAACAATGAATTTGAGTCCATAAAAGCCATGTTTTACAAAGAAATGAACGCTTATTACACCATTTTAGAAGTTCAACCCTCTGCCAGCGATGACGAAGTGCGCCAAGCTTATCACCAAATGCTCAAAAAATACCACCCCGATAAGCTCGAACATCTGGGCGAGGGTGTCAAACAAGCCGCCACCCAAAAATTCATGAAAGTGCAACAAGCCTATGAAAACATTAAAAATGAGCGTGGTTTTTGATAGAATGTTGTATATTGATGTACCTACATTAAAATCACTGGTAGCTAATTGCTGCGTTATTAAATAGGCACTTATGAGAAAATCAAGAAGAAATTTTTTAGGAAAACTGGGTTTGGGGCTAGCGACGGGTTTGGGCTTGGGTTACCAAGGTATGGCCGAAGACAATGCAACTCCTCCTTCAGAAAAAAAGACAACTATGCACGCTGTACATCCTGTTATTCAAACGCAAGCGTTGGGTTTTCAATGGCAAACCGCCGATCCTTTTTTGTTTTGCGTACACCACGACGATAAATTTCCAAAAGGGACTACTACACTAGGCCCCGCGCCCGCCCTGCTGAAAGGCCGAAACATAGGTCAGGATTTTTTACTTAAAGATGGTTGGCGTATGTACCACGGCGAAACGGTTCCCGGTTTTCCAGGGCATCCCCATCGCGGTTTTGAAACCATTACGGTGGTGCGTAAAGGTTGGGTAGACCACGCCGATTCGTTGGGTGGCTCGGGGCGCTATGGCAACGGCGATGTGCAGTGGATGACCGCAGGGAAAGGCATACAGCACTCGGAAATGTTCCCTTTGTTGGATCAAGAACAAGACAATCCGATGGAACTGTTTCAGATTTGGCTCAACCTGCCCAAGCAAAATAAAATGGTCGATGCCTACTATAAAATGCTCTGGGGTGACGCTATTCCTAAATTAACTTTTGAAGATCAGCAAGGAAATGCTACATTAGTGGAAATTATTGCGGGGGCTTTGGGCGAACACCGAGCGCCTGCCCCCCCG
>CAYUZF010000035.1:17624-31520 GCA_964449615.1 uncultured Aureispira sp. | reverse complement strand
ATTTGTACGTTGCGGCAAGTGGTTATCAAGAAAGCCGAGCAGGGTAGGGGCAATGGGCGCAGCGTGTTGGATGCCTTAGAACAGCTGCTGATGGACAAAGGTTACAAAGAGATTCGCTTGTGTGCCCATGTGGGCGCGTTGGATTTCTACAGTAAGTTTGGCTATGTCAAACACGGAAAAGAATTTGTCGGCGATGGCATTTTGCAACACACCATGAAGAAAAAAATTCAAAAAAAATCGGACAATCTGGAACACTTACAAGCCGTTGGCACTGCCTATTCCTAGAGAAGCCGTATCTTGTGCCCGCAAAAATAAGTACTGCATTTACCAAGTCGCTCAAAAGGCTTAGAATGCAGCTCAACAACACTAATATAACCACTTTTGGAAACGGATGGGGAGCATTTTGCTACCCTATTGCGGCTTTGCAAGAGTGCTAGCAGCTAGAAAAACGTGAAAACACCAACACAGCCCATCAAAAAGGGCGCGCCTTTAGAGCATGTCGTAATTGAAGAAATGGCCTTTGGAGGCGAAGGCGTTGCCAAAATGCCCACCGAGCAAGGAGATTATGTTTTGTTTGTCAAAAATAGCTTGCCAGGCCAAGTTGTGACGGCTAAAGTGATCAAGAAGAAAAAGCGCTTTGCCAAATGTAAATTGGTGAAAGTGACGCAACCCGCCGCAGAGGAAGTGGACGTGCCGTACCAGCCCATTCCAGGAGCGCCTTTTGCGCGTTTGCCTATTGCCCAGCAGGAGCAATACAAAGAGCAGTCTACCCTAGAAATGTTCAAGCGTTTGAGTGGCTTAGACCAGTTGCAAGAGCAGTACGAAGGTTACATCAGTTCGCCCTCCGTTTGGCACTACCGCAACAAAATGGAATATTCTTTCTCTACCCTGGTGTCCGACTTGCATACAGGAGAGGAAAGCGCGGGCTTTGCGCTGGGGTTTAAACGCCGCGGACAGTGGTGGGCCGTCGAACAACTCAACGACGATTCAGGGCTTTTTGATGCGCAACTGGAAAGCGCACTGCCCAAAATCCGCGCCTTCTGCAAAAACAGCGGTCTGCCCGCTTGGAATCCTGCCAAAAGTAAGGGCTTCTTTCGCTTTTTAGTAGTGCGCAAAAGTTATGTACACGATCAGTTGTTGTTCAATTTAGTAACGACCAGTGAAGGGTTAGACGGATTTGACAAAGAAGGTTTTGTGCAGTTGCTAAAAGATATTTTAGGAAAACGCCTAGCGGGAGTGATTCAAACCACCAACGACGAGGTGGGCGATGCCGCCAAGCAACCCGCCGAAAACTCTACGCTTTGGCATGGGCAAAACAAAATTGTGGAGCGTATTCTAGGTTTGGATTTTGAAATTAGTATGCAAAGTTTTTTTCAGACCAATCCGCAATGCGCCGAAAAACTGTATGCCAAAGTTATTGAGTACGTGCGCGCTAGTCTAGAAAAGGCCGAGGAGCAAGCGGTTGCAATGGACTTGTTTTGTGGAACAGGAACGATTGCGCAGTTGTTGGCCAACGATGCACACATTCACAAGGTAATTGGGGTAGACATCGTTCCGCAAGCCATAGAAGACGCCAAAGAGAACGCCCAACGCAACGGCATCGAGGGCATTGATTTTTACGCGGCAGACGTGCGCAAGTTCCTCTACGATTATCCACAGTACAAAGGAAAAATTGGTGCAATTGTTTTGGACCCACCCAGGGGCGGCATTGTACCCAAAGCTTTAACCCGCATCATCGAGTTGGGCGCGCCGTCGATTGTCTATGTGTCTTGCAACCCCTCAACACAAGCACGGGACACGCAAACGTTGGTAGAGGCGGGGTATCAACTGCGCCGCTTTTGTTTGGTAGACCAATTTCCGCACACCGCCCACATAGAAAGTGTGGCCTTGTTTGAGCGGGGGTAATCTTGGGAGCCATGAATTTACGGTTGTTGCTGTAGGGAGCTATTTTGAATAAAAACGCAGACCTGCCGCCTCGTTTTTTAGAGCTACCTCTTTCCACATAGCATCTAAAACACTGTTTGGAATTATCATAGGAAGCGTAGCACTGATAAGCAACAGCATAAAACTGTACAAAAAGTATCGACTAAAGGAGCAAATTACAAGCAAGAGATACAGCCAAAAAATAGCCGCTCGGCATAAAGCCCTGCAAAACTTTGAAATATTGGCCGCAGCACTAATATTTCCGTTAAGAATAAACCCATGCAAACAGCACTCGATAGCAGCAGCAGGCGGCGTATGGTTGTTGAAAGCGCGGGGGAAAAGGGGCAGAACATAGCAGAGGGCTAGCGTTTGTTTATTGGGTGATGGCGTTTAGGTCAATAGTAATCTCTTCAATAACGTCAAACGGTACGTCCCAACTAGAAGTTTCCCAATTTTTCTTTCCTCTTTGAGCAATCATAATTTTCTTAGATGGTGTAAAAATCCAAACTACACATTCTACCCCAAACTCTAAAAGTTGATCGGTGTTACTATGGTAATAACTGGTGGAGTCTTCTATTCTTTCTTTAGAAGCTTTTATATCTACTTCAATAACGTACTTTGGAGGAACGTCGAGGTATTTGTTGACATCTTTTATTTGCTCCAGTTTAGCTTTTTCTATAATAACAATATCTACCGCTCGTCTAGAGTTCTTACTCGATTGAAGCCCCAACTCACTAGTTAGCAGTTCTAAATCGGAACCTATTTGACGGCTCAGTAGTACAATAAGCCGCGTAATAATCAAAGACTGAATATAACCACTACCCATAACTTCCTCTGCCTGTTTTGTTCCGTTCATTACTTCTCGATAACCTTTGTAATATATATCCCGCACTTGTTCGGGAAAAAAGGCTCGCTTAAAAATGGTTGATTACTCCTGTTACACTGTATTAAGTATTGAGGAATATTTTGAACGGTTGGTTTCATGATTAAGCCAATTCATAGAAGTATAAAGACACTTGGACACCCTAATTGATAGCTAAAAGATCCCCTTAATTCCGCACACTCAACAACTCAATATCAAACACCAACACCGAATTAGGAGGAATGGAACCCTTCCCACGAGAGCCGTAACCCAACTCAGAAGGAATGATTAATTTGCCTTTGCCACCTGCCTTAAACAGGGGAATGCCGTACTGCCAACCCTTGATAACATTCGTGAGTACGGTAGTGTAAGGATTGCCGCCGCGCGAGCTGTCAAACTCCGTTCCATTGACTAGACTCCCCGTATAATGCACCGTTACTTCGCTGTAGACGCCCGCAGGTTGTGCGCCCGTACCTTCGCGCTCTACTACATAGTAGAGCCCATCGGGGCCTTCTTGTGCATCGAGGTTGTTGTTCTCAATATACCTCTCAATCAATTCCTCTTCTGTGAAGTCGTCTTTAGCACAAGCAGAAAACAAAAACAAACTAGCAGCCAACAAAAAAAGTCCAATGTATTTCATAATAATGGTATTGTGATGAGGTTATTTTAATTTTAAACGACCCTGGGTATAACTGCGCCAACGCTCCAATACTTGCTGAAAATCGTCGGGCAATTCCGATTCCAACTGCATAAACTCGCCCGTGGTAGGATGCACAAAACCAATACTTTTGGCGTGCAGCGCTTGTCGGGTTAGAATCTTAAAATTATTCAGGACAAAATGTTTGTATTTGCTAAACACCGTTCCCTTTACAATTCTGTCACCACCATATTGCGGATCGCCAAACAACGGGTGTTTGTTGTGTTGAAAATGCACGCGAATTTGGTGGGTGCGCCCCGTCTCCAAACGGCATTCTACCAACGTCACATAACCAAAGCGCTCCAACACTTTGTAGTGCGTAACGGCGTGTTTGCCGCGCTCCCCATCGGGGTAAACGGCGCGCAGACGGCGGTGCCGTGGATGGCGGTCGATGTTGCCCGTAAACGTGCCTTGATCTTCGTCCAAATCCCCCCAAACCAAAGCGTGGTAGCGGCGCTGTATGCTGTGGTCAAAAAACTGTTTGGCCAAATGTGACATGGCTTCTTCATTCTTGGCCACAATCATCAAGCCAGTTGTATCTTTGTCAATGCGGTGTACGATGCCAGGACGTTCGTTGTCCTTGGCAATGGGTAAGCCTTTTAGGTAATGCACCAGCCCATTGACCAGCGTTCCATCGGCGTTGCCAATGCCAGGATGCACCACCAAGCCCGCAGGTTTGTGCAGCACCAACAGGTCGTCGTCCTCGTAGCGAATGTCCAAATGCATCTCCTCAGGAGCAGGGCCCCCTTCGGTTTTTTGCCGTTTCCAGCGCACCCTAATTTCCTGCCCTGGTTTAACGCGGTGGTTGCTTTTTACCTGTTTGTCGTCCACTAATATCCAGCCGTCATCAATCGCTTTTTGCACGCGGTTGCGCGTGACGTTCTCTAGGCGATTCATCAAAAACTTATCTAAGCGCAGCGGCTCTTGCTTGGGGTCTGCCACAAAGGTTTGTAGCAAATACACCTCATTGTCTATTGTCTTTTCTTCTTTCATAATTTTGCAAAGGTACACAAATTCCAAAACAACTGTCTGTATCGTTGGAGCTTATTCAAACAGCACGGTATCCAAAACAACAAATAATAGAGGACACTGTTGTAAATAAAAGCGGCTACAATACCTTTCAAGAGAATTGCCAAAACCAAAAAAAAAACTTACCTTTACCCATTGTTTGTATGCCCAGCGAGTGGGCATTTTTAAGCGCCTAACACTAATGATTGAAAGAGCAGAATAAGAAAAATGAAATTACCAATATACGCCTACGGACATCCTATTTTAAGAAAAGAAACGGAGGAAATCGAAGCGGATTACCCCAAACTGGAACAACTGCTGGACGATATGTTTGAAACCATGTACCACACAAAGGGCATGGGATTGGCAGCGCCGCAAATAGGCCGCAACATTCGGTTGTTTATTGTAGATACGGAGCAATTGGATACCGATGAGCGCGATGAGGAGGCCAGCGAATTTATTCGCGAGGTGTTTATCAATCCCATTATCATGGATGAATCGGGCAAGGCGTGGGAGTACGAAGAAGGTTGTTTGAGTATTCCAGACATTCGCGGCAATGTTTCGCGCCCCCCCAAAGTACGCGTGGAATACTACGACCGCAATTTCAAACTGCAAGACCGCATCTTTGACGGCATTACTGCAAGGGTCATCCAACACGAATACGACCACTTGGAAGGGGTTTTGTTTGTAGATTTATTAAAGCCAATCAAAAAACGCTTTGTACAAAAACGCCTAGAAAAGATCAAAAAAGGAAAAATTGATTCCGATTATAAATTGGTCTTTGCCAACAAAAAAAGCCGTTAAGCTCAACTGTTAGCGTCGTATTAAAGTGGGGAATAAAAGCTGTAGTTGTACGTAGAATTGGCTAGCTTGAGGCATGAAGTGGCTGAACCACTTCAAAAATATTTGTTGGAATTGATCTACTGTTGCTTATGAAATATCTTGCTTTATTAGGAATGTTGCTCTTGGGATTGGTGGGAACTAGTTTTGCCCCCACAGCAGAAGCGCCTGCGGTTAAATTGGCCTTATTAAAATACAACGGCGGTGGCGATTGGTATTCTAACCCAACAGCATTGCCCAATTTGGCCAAGTTCTGCAACAGGGAGTTGCACACCAACATTGATCCCAATTACGAAACGGTAGAAGTAGGCAGCTCGGAAATTTTTAACCACGCTTATGTCCACATGACGGGACACGGCAACGTGGTGTTTTCCAGTGCAGAAGCGGAGAATTTACGCTTATACCTCCAGTCGGGTGGGTTTTTGCACATTGATGATAACTACGGCATGGATCCCTTTGTGCGCGTAGCCATGAAACAAGTATTTCCAGACCTAGAATGGGTCGAGTTGCCTTTTACGCACGAAATTTACCACAAGGAGTACGAATTTAAAACAGGCATTCCCAAAATACACAAACACGACGGCAAACCCGCCCAGGGTTTTGGTCTAATCTGGGAAGGACGCTTGGTTTGTTACTACAGCTACGAAACCGATTTGGGCGATGGCTGGGAAGACCAAGAGGTACACAACGACACCGAAGAAATGCGCATACAAGCTTTGCGTATGGGGGCGAACATCATCCAGTACGCTTTTGAAAATTAGGCGTTTTATAGGGTATTGGCTTTATTGGAGTGGTTGGTTCTTGGGAACACCTATGTTTGCACAAGCAAGTTAGTGACAATCAACAAAAAATCACTATTTGTAGAATACAAATGCGGCAAACTTTGCGGCTCAGAGCTGTTATACATCTACCACCGCAGTGGAGATTCCTGGATAGTACACCAAAAAATAATCTACTACATTAGTTCGACGTAAATGCACAACCTCAAGTTGTGAACACCACTGCTTCGCAACCTTTTTCACCCTTCTTATGTTTCTATAGAGTTAACTCAATGTTAATTTGTTGTAAATAAAGGAAGAATGGATACTTTTTTCGGCTGTTTGCATTTTAAAATGATAGATTATGAAAAAAGTTAAATTTAAAGAAACACAGCATTATACGAACAGGCTTACCCTATGTTTTTTAGGGACAATCGCTTTGGTCGCCGTTCTTAAAGGCATGCTACTTTTAAGCACTTCAAAACCCGATATTACAAATTCACTTTTCGGATTTGCAGTAGCGTTTTCTACCCTGCTGTTGATCTGGTGGCTGATCAATTTAAAATTGAAGGTTGTGGTATCAGAAAAAAACATCAAATTCAAATTATCTCCCATACACCCCAAAAAGCGGTCTATTCCTTGGCAGGAAATTGCGCGTTGTGAAATTGTGGAAACCCCTGAAGCAGCGCAGTGGAGTGGGGGTAACATTACTTTCAATCACGAAAAACGCTACTCCTTAACAGGGCGCAATGGGTTGTCCATTACCACCAAAAAAGGAAAAAACTTCTTTATCGGATGCAGTGATCTAGCAGGACTGAAAGAAGCCATCGACAGCATGGAACTACAAGGAGCAACAAATGCCAGCTAACCGAAATTTTTATAAAAAATAAGGGCGTTCTTCCAACTTACGGAAGAACGCCCTTGCTATGTAAAGCCGTTTATAAGCGCCCACACTTATCAGCTATCACCGTCAATATCAGTAATAATAATCTCTACCCGCTGGTTGCGGCGGCGGCCCGCAGCAGTTTCGTTGTCACTAATCGGTTTGCGCTTGCCGTAGCCCCTGTAGCCCATGCGCGAGCCCTCAATGCCTCGTCGGCGCAAATAAGCGACCACATTTTTAGCGCGCTGGGTGGATAAGCGGTCGCAATATTCCTCGGGAGGCAAGCCATTGGTGTGGCCACCTACCTCCAAAGAAACGCTGGGATTGGCTTTTAAAAACTCGTACAAACCCGCCAAAACACGTTCCGCGTTTCTAGTGATAGAAGCTGAATCCGCTTGGAAATACAGATTCTCCAAGCGAAATTTGTCGCCTACCTTCATGGCCTTTATATCAATGGCATTGGGGTCAAAATTCCCCTTGTCCTTAGCTACTAAGTTTTCTGCAGAGGTATTGGGCGTTTTTTTAACAGGATCATCTTTAGGGGTCGGGTCGGGCTTAGAAAATGGATCTGTTTTCTTAATGGGATCTTTAGGGTCTTCTTTTTTGGGATCATTGGCTACGATGGGTTCGTCTGTTGGAATTTGACAGGAGAAAATTTCCGAAGCGTGGTCGATCAACACATTGCCATTATAAGGCGCCAAAATGGGCGTTTTATAATACGCTTCTATTTTGAAATAATTGTAATCCGCGTTCTTTGGTGTAAATTCAAAATCGTAGGCGCGCCAATCGTAGTGGTTGATGGCTTGCGTAACTTCGTCCAACAACTCATCGTTGGCACAAGCCGTATTGCCCGCCCAAATTCTAATGACCATGCCCTCCTTAAAATTGGTAGGGCGCGTTTGATTTTTACGGGTTGGACTGAGGTAAATGGGTGATTTGCAAGCTTGTATAGAAAATTTGTAGCAAGTGCCCTTAGAAAGTGGTTCGTTGAGGCGTTGTGCAACGGCTTCCCAAGTGCTGTTATCGCGACCGACCAAACCCACAAAAGTACGTCCGTTTTGTGCAGGACGCGTAACGTTAAAGCCGCCATAAGGCTGTACATCTGGAGGCGATTCTTGGGGAGCACCACAGTCTGTCCAAGCACGTGGTGTACGTCCAGGACCAGGTATATCTTCAAAAGAAGGATTTTCTAAATAAATAACTTGCGTCTTCTGTCCGAACAACATAGAGCTAGACAGCAAGGCAAGCAGCGTACACAAAAAGGAAACGTATCGATACATAAATCAAGGTAGAGTTTACGTGTAGGAATAATTCTGCAAAGCATCAAATCCGAATGGTGTCGGAGTTAAAGTATAGGTAATAATAAAAGGATTAAAACTATGCCAAACTGAAAAGGGGGCGTGAGCGGTCTATACAACAGTACCTTACGGTCAATAAACACCGCAGCCCCAACAAGGTTGTTAAACAACTTCGCGATCAGACATTCAAACCAATACATAAATGGCAGGCAAAAATAAGAAATGCAGCGTTATCCGTAGAATTCTTAACACAAATTAAAAGTAGAATCCGCAAATAAGATACAAAGCACCGTTAAAAATAAGACGGGTACCCCTATAAATTGGACAAATCTACAAAAGGAACCCCCCATGCGAAAAATGTGGGCAAACAACTTCAATGAATAAATAGGTAGAAGCGTCCTTTTTCGCAAAAACTTTACTAAACTTGCTCTGTTTATTGATCAAATCTCGTCCAACCGCTAAAACGATAGCTTTACAGATATGCATGTATTTAAATTCGGTGGAGCGTCCATCAAAAACGCCGACGCTATTAAGAATATTGTTTCCATCATTCAACAGCACGCCTCCAAGCGCCTTTTAATTGTTGTTTCTGCCGCAGGCAAAACCACCAACGCCATGGAAGCAATTTTACAGGCTTATTGGGAGCGAAAACCCGATTTGGTACAGGAGCGCGTGGCAGCAGTCCGCGCCCAGCACGAGGCGATGGTACAAGCACTGTTTGAGGAAGTCCCCAGCGATTTGGAGGATGAGCTTAACGATATTTTTGTAGATTTAGAATGGATTTTAGAAGAGGAGCCACAAGACACTTATGATTATCTGTACGATCAAATTGTAGGAACAGGCGAATTGTTGTCTACCAATATTGTAGCGGCTTATTTGAAACAACGAGGCTTGGCAACAACTTGGTTGGATGTGCGCGATTGTTTGATGACCGACAACACTTACCGCGAAGCGGGTGTAGAGTGGGAAATGACCGAACAAGCCATCCAAGAACGGGTGCCGCCTTTGCTGGACAAAGGGTTGGTGGTTACACAGGGATTTTTGGGCGCTACCACAGAGAATTTTACTACTACATTAGGGCGCGAAGGCTCTGACTATACCGCTGCGATTTTCTCGTACTGTTTGAATGCAGAAGCCATGTCTATTTGGAAAGATGTGCCTGGTGTTCTAACCGCTGACCCGCGTCTGTTTGACAACCCTACCTTGTTGGAACAATTGTCTTACAAGGAGGCGATCGAGATGACCTACTACGGCGCGCAAGTCATTCACCCCAAAACCATTCGCCCTTTACAGAATAAAACCATTCCGCTACACGTTAAGTCTTTTGTAAATCCTACGGAAACGGGTACGACCATAAGCGCCAAAGACGCACCAAAATACCCGCCGATGTTGGTAGTCAAGCAGCAGCAGGTATTGCTGCGCATGGCTTCTAAGGATTTTTACTTTGTGGACGAAGCCAAATTTGCCCGTTTGTTTGATGCGCTTTCGAGGCACCGCATCAAAGTAAACATGACACAGAACACTGCTTTGGCTTTTTCAGTGGCCGTTAACAACGAACCTACGCGGTTAGAGGCGCTGCTGGCAGAACTAGCGCCGCAATACGACATTAAGAAAGTAGAAGGACTAAAATTGGTGACCATCAGACATACAACAGAAGCCCTTTTGGAGGAGATGACAGATGGGCGTACGTTGCTTTTGGAAGAACGAATTGGCAACACCTGCCAGTTGCTAATTGAGGAGCAAGAAGTGCTGTAAAAGAAAACGGAACCATTTTTGTCTATCTGATACGCGTTAACAAACAACTTCAATCTTTTGAATAGCTATCATTGGGTAGCACTATAATTAATCCAACATGATGAAACAACTCCGCTTAGCTGGTGTATTGCTTTTAATGATCGCTGCACAGAGCCTATTGGCACAAGGCGACAAGACTTTGGTAAAAACGATGGACCCCAAAGGAACGTCCATGATTGCGTTTGATTTTATAAATATGGGTGTGGAGGCCGAGCCGTGGGATCAAGGCTTTATTCGTATTGAGCTGGAAATTACCGCTAATTTCCCAGAACCTGTACTAGCACAACTCATCAAAGCGGGGCGTTATACGTTGTCTTCTAGTATTGATGGGGAAGTATTTAAAGTGCAAGCTGAAAACTTAGAAAAAGCGGTTACTATTGGAGGAAAAGACTTAGACGACCAAGTGCGCGTTTTTATCAAGACGCCTGGTTATTATGCCGTTTCGGACAAAGGCATGTTGCAAAAGAATTTTACGGGTGAGCAAGTGGAAATGTTTGTAGAACGTTCTGCCACCAAAGCAGAAGCAGCAGACATCGTTAAAAAATTAAGTCAAATCAAAGACGCGGTTTACATACAATACCGTTTTGTATACAAAGACGATTCAAAGAAAAAAGCAGCTGCATCCGCCCTCGGAGATCGCAGCGTGACAGACGGCAAACTTCCGTCTAAGACAAGCGAGCTGCAATTGCCACCTGATGCCTCTATCAAGCAAGTAGAGGAGCGCTACGGCGATATTATTATTGATGGTGCCAAATTGGACATGGATTAATTGGCAGTGCTTTTTTGCAAAAAAATAACAAGGAAACAATGGCCTATTGCACGTGTTGCGGTAGGCTATTTTTTTTGTTAGAAAAGAATGTTTCGACTTAGTAGACTATAAAATTAGAACAAGCCTAAGTAATTAAATTTACCAATACGGGCAATTGGCAGCAAACTTGCAGCGTTATAGTTTTTTTAGTAGCTTTAGTGGGTCATCCCATTTCCAAAGTATTGCTAAAATTATTTTGACCAACAAAAATTAAAACAACTATGAGAAAGCTTTTATTTCTGTGCGCTTTTCTAGCAATGGGAACTGCTCTATGGGCACAAGATTCAGAAAAAACTTTGGTAAAAACGCTTAATCCAGATCAAGCACCCAACGTACACATCGATATTCGCAACGAAGGGATGGAATCAGAACCCTGGGATGAAGGAACCATTCGCGTTCAACTAGAGATTGAAGCAAACGTACCTGCGGCTATTTTAAGCCAGTTGGTCAAAGCAGGCCGCTACTCTTTGGACGGAGGCAAGGATGGAGAAGTTTACATCGTATCGGCGCCCAACCTAGAGAAAACGATTACTATTGGAGGCAAAGATTTGGAAGAAAAAATTACCATTAAAGTGCAGACGCCTGGTTATTTTGCGTTGAACGACCAAGGCATGTTGTCCAAAGACATCAATACAGATGTAATCGCTGCCCGCGCAGAAAATGCAGAACAAGCCGCCGAAATGCTCAAGAAAATGAAGCAAATTCGCGAAGACATGGATTTTGAAGTAAGCATTAAATCCACTTCTCGTTACAAAGGTGCAGTGGATTTGTCTCAATACAAAATGATGATTGATGGAAAAGAAGTAACAGCCGATAACATCGCTTTTTAGTCTAACCAATACCGATTTACGACAGTTATTTAAATATCGTCCATAGCAAGAAAAGCGTTGACTTAAGTCAACGCTTTTCTTATTTCTAAACTTTTCTAACTTTAAAAAAAAAACGCTTCATAGCAACTATTTCTAACCTAAAATGTTGGATGTTCAACAAATTACTTATATTGGATGTATGAACGTAGAATCAACTTATCCGCTGCTGCACAAAACCGACCCTTCCAATTGCTTGGCCTTGCAGGCCAAAATACTGCACCGTGTCATTGATAAAATCTATCGCAAACATCTTGCTCACTATCAAATTACCGCTCCGCAACTGAACATTTTGTTTGTAATGGGCAAGAAACAACAACTTGCTCAAGCACAATTGGGGAAAATATTGGTCTTGGAGCGCTCCACCGTTACCAAAGATTTAAAACGATTGATAGCAAAAGGCTATTTGGTCAAATCAAGCAACGGCCATCCCGTCGTAGAAATTACCGCTGCTGGTAACGCTTTTTTGGAGCGCATCATTCCAGTTTGGAAGGCAGCAGGAGCGGAAGCCGAGGCTTTGCTGACCCAGCAAGGCGCTGCACAATTGTGCCAGTTGGTAAAACAGATTCGTTAATTTTTTGGACAAAATGTTGAATGTACAACAAATTTTAAAATAATGACTATGAAAAAGATGACCCAACCCAACTATCAAACGTTGCGTGAGCTCTGCTTAAAAGCAGGTGCGGAGGATGTGGGATTTGTACCCGTAAGTCATACCGCTATAGACGCGGATCGCAAGGAGATTGCACTGGCTTTTCCCGCTACCAAAATGATAATTTCTATCGTGTGTAAAATGAATGTTCACCCTACTAGAAGCCCTGCGCGGTCCATCGCCAACAATGAGTTCCACCAAGCGGGGCACGATGTAAACGACGTTTGCAGAACAATTGTGCGGGAGTTGCAGGAATTGGGCATCGCTGCCTTAAATCCTTCCATGGCTTTTCCAATGGAAACCGAACAATGGCCAGAAAAAATGTGGGTTATTTCTCATAAAAATGTAGCGGAGGCGGCAGGTATGGGCAAAATGGGGATTCACAGAAATGTGATCCACCCTAAGTTTGGTAATTTTATTCTATTGGGTTCCATTTTGGTAGATTACGAACTCGAACAATACAGCGAGGCGCTAGACTACAATCCCTGTGTCGATTGCAAGCTCTGTGTAGCTGCTTGCCCAGTAGGGGCGATAAGTTTAGACGGCGATTTTAACTTTTCTTCTTGTTTTACCCACAATTACCGAGAATTTATGGGGGGCTTTACGGATTGGACAGGCAAATTAATTGAAAGCAAAGACCTCAAGGAATATCGAACCGTTGTAGACGATGACGAAACGGTTTCTGTATGGCAGAGTTTAACTTATGGAGCCAATTACAAAGCGGCCTACTGCGTATCTGTTTGTCCAGCGGGGGAAGATTTATGTCAGGATTACGTCAACAACAAGGCAAAACACATCAAAGAAATAGTAAAACCCTTACAAAAAAAAGAAGAACGCATTTATGTGATGGATCGGTCGGACGCTCAAGCGTATGTCCAGAAGCGTTTCCCCCACAAGCAAACTAAAGTTGTTTCCAGCCAAGTACATCCCAAGAGTATTGAGGGTTTTTTAAGAGGGTTAACACTGTTCTTTCAGCAAACACAGGCCAAAGATTTGAACGCTACTTATCATTTTACCTTTACGGGAAAAGAGGTGGTCGAATCCACTGTTATCATAAAGAATCAACAACTGCGCATAGAAAAGGGACTAGTGGAGCAACCCACTATTCGTATTATTGCAGACAGCGAAGTATGGTTGCGTTTTCTCCATAAAGACTATACCATGTTTTGGGCATTGCTGCGCCGAAAAATCAAAATAAAAGGACATCCCAAATGGTTGCTAGCTTTCCAGAAATGTTTCCCTGTATAGCTATACAGGCGCTAGAAAATTTGGGTAAAATTGATCGGCCATGCTTACAATTTTATGGATCATGCGCATTAATAGTATCTTCTAAAGGTAGAGTTTTCCGTCGGACTCCGTATCTTTAGGCGCTTGTGGGCAATGGAAGGCTCAGAGGTTGTTTTTTATTGTAATAATGAATAGACGGGGACGCGAATGCGGTTAAAGAGTTTAGACATAAAGGGGTTCAAGAGTTTTGCAGACCGAACGGTTATTAATTTTAGTGAGG
>CAYUZF010000035.1:13927-17614 GCA_964449615.1 uncultured Aureispira sp. | reverse complement strand
CGTGGGTTCCAATGGCTGTGGCAAATCCAACATTGTAGATGCGATTCGATGGGTGTTGGGTGAGCAAAAAACCAAACAGTTGCGTTCGGACAGCATGACCAGCGTTATTTTTAATGGAACCAAAGGGCGCAAAGCATCGGGCTTGGCCGAAGTGTCGTTGAGTTTTATAAACGATAGAGGCGTGTTGCCGACCGAATACCGAGAGGTGGCGATTAAGCGCATGCTTTATAAGGATGGTTCTAGCCAGTACGAGCTCAATGGGGTTAAGTGCCGCCTCAAAGACATATCCAATTTGTTGGCGGATACGGGCATGGGCTCCGATTCCTACGCCATCATTGCGCTGGGAATGGTCGATGATTTGTTGCAAGACAAAGACAACTCCCGTCTCAAACTGTTTGAGCAGGCCGCTGGGATTTCCAAATACAAAACCCGTAAAAAAGAGACGTTCGGCAAGCTGCGCGCTACCGAAGCTGATCTTGCTCGGGTAGAGGATTTGTTGTTTGAGATAGAAAAAAACTTAAAAAGTCTAGAACGCCAAGCCAAACGCGCCAAAAAATTCATGGCCTTAAAAGAAGAGTACAAGCGACTTAGTTTGGAGTTAAGTTATTATAGAATTGCGCATTACAAAGAAAATTACAAAACACTCGAAGAGAAAATAAAAAAAGAGCGAGCGGCCAAAACCACACTCGACCAAGCAATCGAACAGCTTGAAAAACGCGTAGCCCGCGACCAAGCCAGCAGTTTGGAAAAAGAACAAGCGCTACAGAGCCAGCAAAAAGAACTCAGCCGTCTCATAGGGCGCATCAAAGGCAAAGAAAACGACCAAAAAATCTTGGCGCAAAAAATTCAGTTTTTAAGTCAAAACAAAGAAAAAATAGACGAGCGCCTTGCCGAGAATAAGCGTCGTTTTGCGGCGATCGAAGAGCAGATTGATATACAGAGCGAGAAACTAGACACGCAGCACACTTTGGGAGGAACCCTCCAGACGGAGTTGCAAGATGCCAAAAGCAATTTGGAGAACATCAGGGAACGGCACCGTTCTGTTAAGCAAGCTTTAGAGCTTTATGTAGAAGAGCAGCAGCAGTTTAGCAAGGCTTCTTTTGAGCAGGAAAAACAATTGGCCATTTTGCAAAATCAAGAAAATGCCGCTTACAAATCTGCCGAGCGGTTGCAACAAACCTTGCAGCAGCGCCAACAAGAAATGCAGCAAATTTTGCAGCAAGCCGAACAACTGACCCGATTGCAAAAAGAACAAGAAGCGACCGTTCAGCAAATAAAAATAGACGAAGTAGAGCGCCAAACCCAATTGGAAACCGTCGAACAGAAATTGGAAATGGCCAAAGAAGAGCTGGCCCAGCAGAGCAGAAGCTTAGACTCCAAACGCAACGAATACCAGCTGTTGCAGAGCTTGGTTGAAAACATGGAAGGCTTTTCGGCTTCCGTCAAATTTTTGAGCAAACAGCAGCAGTGGACCGATAAAATTGTACTGCTCTCCGATGTGTTTTACTGCGAGCCTGCTTACCGCGCCGCCGTAGAGAATTATTTAGAGCCGTATTTGAATTATTACGTGGTGGCAGATTTTGCCGAGGCGCTGCGCGCCATTGATTTATTAGAAGAAAATAAAAAGGGAAAAGCCAATTTTTTTCTACTCAGCCAGCTCCAGGGACAACCCGACGCTTCCCATGCAGCGCCTCCGAATGCAACCGCAGCGCTACAGGTATTGCAATACGATGCCCCTTATAAAGGCTTGGCCGAACATCTATTGGGGCAGGTGTACATAGGCGAGGAACTTGTGGACATAAACAGCCTTTCGGCAAAACAGGTGTACTTGACCAAAGATGGCAAATGGATACAGCGAGTCAATGCGGTGCGGGGTGGTTCGGTAGGTGCCTTTGAAGGCAAAAAAATCGGTCGCAAGAAAAACGTTGCCCTGCTCAAAGAGCAATTGGAAGAGCTAAAAATTAGCACACAAGCCATTCAAGAACAGGTCAAAATCTTAAAAAATCAACAACAACAATTGCGGCAAGCCAACCAGCAATCTCAATTGCGCAAAGCAGAACAACAACTGCAACAAACCATTCGACAAGCCATTGGGTTGCAAGGCAAAGTAGATAATTTTGAGCGGTACCAAAGTGACAGCGAAGCACAGATTACAAATTATCAAGAACAAGCACAGCGCCACAAGGAAAAACAAATTGAGGTGCAGCGCAAGGTGGACAAAATCCAAGAGGCGTTGTTGAAGTTGCGCGACAACGTTTCTGAAAAAGACGAAGCGGCTCAAGAAATGGCGGCGGCCATGGCGGAGGCTTCTGCGGAGTACAACAAAAAACACATCGAGCAAGTCCGCCATCAAAATGCCATGACTACCATTGAAAAGGAATTGGATTTTGCTTACCGCCAACACAAAGAAATTAAAACGCAGCGCGAACGCGATGAAGCGCTGTTGCAAGAATCGGGCGACTCCTTAGGGCAAACCAAAGCCGATTTAGAAGCGGTAACGGTTGCTTTGGAAAATTGGCGCGCCGAGCGCAAAACACAACAGGCAACCGTAGAGGCGGCGGAAAAGACTTATTTTAAATGGAAGGGCGACAGCAATGCGCGTGAAAAAGACTGGCGCGACAAGCAGCGTACACAAACCCAAGCGCTAGAGTTGTTGCACCAGTTGGAGCAGAAATTCAACGAAGTAAAACTACAGCTCACTGCCATTGCCGAGCGTTTGAGCGTAGAATTTGAAGTGCGCATCAACGATTTAATCAATGAAAAGCCCAATCCAGATTACGACGAAGCGGTACTGGCTTCCAATGTAGAGCAATTGCGCACCCATATTCAGAAATACGGGGCCATCAATCCGATGGCGATTGAAGCGTATGACGAAATCCAACAGCGGCACGAGTTGATCTTAGAGCAGCGCGATGATTTGGTGCAATCCAAAGAAAATTTGATGGCGACCATTTCGGAAATTGAAGAGAAAGCGACGGCGTTGTTTATGGATGCGTTCAACAAGGCGCGGGGATATTTTGTGCAGGTATTCCGCAGCTTATTTGACCAAGACGATACGTGTGATTTGAAATTGGTTAATCCAGAGACGCCTCTGGAGTCTAAGATTGATATTATTGCCAAGCCCAAAGGCAAGCGCCCTTTGTCCATCAACCAATTGTCAGGAGGGGAGAAGACCTTGACGGCCACCGCTTTATTGTTTTCTTTGTACCTGCTAAAACCAGCGCCGTTTTGTATTTTTGATGAGGTAGATGCCCCGCTGGACGACGCCAACATTGCCAAGTTCAACAATATTATTAAGGACTTTTCTAAGAACTCCCAGTTTATCATTGTAACGCACAATAAGAAAACCATGCAGGCCGTCGATATTATGTATGGGGTGACGATGGTGAAGGGGATTTCTAGGGTAGTACCCGTCGATTTCAGGGCTTTGGAAGCGGTACAGTAGTAGCAGCATTACTACTACTACTGTACAGGCATTATTTTAATTTATCGGCAAAATTCTTTCTAAAACGCTTCACTTTGGGACCAATGACAGCACTGCAATAGGGATTTTCTCCGTGCAAGTTGAAGTAATCGGTGTGGTAATCCTCTGCGGGATAAAACGTAGAGACAGGCGTTATTTCAGTGACAATAGGACGGCTGTTGCGCTCTTGAGCTTGGTCTCTAGAACGCTCGGCTGCTGTTTTT
>CAYUZF010000035.1:0-13917 GCA_964449615.1 uncultured Aureispira sp. | reverse complement strand
AATAATAAATAGCCGAGCGGTATTGGGTGCCCACATCGTTGCCCTGGCGGTTGAGCTGGGTGGGATCGTGTACGTACCAAAAGGCTAAGAGTAAATCCTCGTATTTAATGACAGTGGGGTCAAAATGAACCAGTAATACTTCGGCGTGGCCAGTTGTTCCTGTACACACTTGTTTGTAAGTAGGATTATCTTGATGCCCGCCCATATACCCCGACTGGACTTTTTCTACGCCTTCTAAATCCTGAAACATCGCTTCGATGCACCAGAAACATCCTGCGCCAAAAACGGCTTTTTCTAAATTACTCATGATAATAGTTGAATGGTGTTGTTGTGACCAATGGAAATATACTAAAACAACCCTGTTGAAAGGTTGCACAATACAACGCAAGGGGGGATCAATTGGTTCACCAATGTTGTTAGCTGCTTGCTTCTTACCGAGGAGTTAAGAAAGGACAACCGTATGCCCTTCGGTTTTAGAATTTTATCAAAGAGAAAACCGATAACACGCCACAGGAACCGCTGGCTAATCTATACGACTTTATTTTTCGTTCTCTGCCTTAAATCTTTATCTTTGTTCAATTATAGGTACCTAGCCCAAGCGCAACTTTGGAACAGGACAATAAGAATCTAATCATCAAAAAATAGGACATGAATATAGCAATTATAGGAACAGGCTATGTAGGTTTGGTAACAGGGACGTGTTTTGCGGAAACAGGCAACCACGTAATTTGTGTAGACATTGACGCGGATAAAGTAGCGCGGATGCAAGCAGGGGAAGTACCCATTTTTGAACCTGGCCTTTCTGTAATTTTTGAACGCAACACCAACGACGGTCGTTTGACCTTTACTACTGATTTGGAAGCTGCGGTGGCACAATCAGAGTTGATTTTCTTGGCCTTGCCCACGCCTCCAGGTGCCGATGGTTCTGCGGATTTGTCTTACGTATTGGGGGTAGCCGAGCAGTTGAGTAAAATAATTACTAAATATACTGTAGTAGTGGACAAAAGCACCGTTCCTGTAGGAACGGCAGAGAAAGTCGCGGCAATTTTGAGTAAGAATTTAAGCGAAGATTTATTCGATGTGGTGTCCAATCCTGAATTTTTGCGCGAAGGGGTAGCCGTAGAGGATTTTATGAAGCCTGACCGCGTTGTTATTGGAACAAGTTCTGAACGGGCAAAGGAAGTCATGGAGCGGTTGTACCGTCCTTTTGTGCGCCAAGGCAATCCAATCTTTTTTATGGATGAGCGCTCTGCGGAGGTGACAAAGTACGCCGCCAATTCTTACCTAGCCACTCGAATTTCTTTTATGAATGAGATTGCTAATTTGTGTGAGCGCGTAGGCGCTAATGTGGACGAAGTACGTCGGGGCATGGGGGCAGATGGCCGGATTGGCAAACGCTTCTTATTTGCGGGCATTGGCTACGGCGGCAGTTGTTTTCCAAAAGATGTTAAAGCACTTGCTAAAACCGCAGGCGATTACGATTATGATTTTCAAATCCTACAATCGGTCATGGCGGTTAATAAAAAACAAAAACTGCGCTTGATGGACAAAATGCACGCCCACTACGACGGCAACTTGTCGGGAAAAGTAGTGGCGATATGGGGCTTGGCTTTCAAACCCAACACGGACGACATCCGCGAAGCACCTGCCCTGGAAGTCATCAACCGTTTGTTGGAGGCAGGCGTAACTGTTCAAGCATACGACCCCGAAGCCATGGACAACGTCAAAGCACTTTACGGCGATAAAGTAACCTTTGTGAATTCTAAATACGATGCCACCAAAGACGCCAACTGTCTAGCCATTATGACCGAGTGGAACGAGTTTAGAACGCCCGATTTTGGTGAATTGAAACAGCAGTTAAAAGACGGGGTGATTTTTGACGGGCGCAACCTGTACGATTTGCAAGTAGTCGAAGAAGCGGGTTTGGCCTATCGCAGTATTGGCCGCTCGGATGTGAATGTAGGAGTTGAGGAGCAGGTGTAAGCAAAATTTATATTGATAGTTATAGTGTCTTATTACTACAAAAATAAATTGAAAGTCCTGTTGAGTAATAGTGTCTAATATTTATAGAAAGGATTGCTTAAAAATTTAATTAGATTTCAATTATAGAAGGATCAAATCGGCAGCAATAAACAACATGAAACGAGTATTAATAACAGGAGCAGCGGGTTTTTTAGGATCGCATTTGTGTGAGCGATTTATTGCCGAAGACTATTACGTCATTGGCATGGACAACTTGATTACGGGCGACATGAACAACATCGCGCATTTGTACAAGTTGGAGCAATTTGAATTTTACCACCACGATGTCAGCAATTATGTGCATGTGCCTGGAGAATTGGATTACATTTTGCACTTCGCTTCGCCAGCAAGCCCAATCGACTACTTGCGCATTCCAATTCAAACCTTGAAAGTAGGGTCTTTGGGAACGCACAATCTATTGGGATTGGCCAAAGCGAAAAACGCGCGCATTTTGGTGGCGTCTACGTCCGAGGTCTACGGCGATCCGTTGGTACATCCGCAAACGGAAGACTATTGGGGAAATGTAAACCCGATTGGGCCACGTGGCGTGTACGATGAAGCCAAGCGTTTTCAAGAGGCCATTACTATGGCGTACCACACCTACCACGGGTTGGAGACGCGCATTGTGCGTATTTTTAATACTTATGGCCCGCGTATGCGGGTGGACGATGGGCGCGTCTTGCCTGCGTTTTTCTCGCAAGCGATTCAGGGCAAAGAGTTGACTATTTTTGGAGATGGCTCTCAGACCCGCTCGTTTTGTTACGTAGATGATTTGGTGGAGGGAATTTACCAATTGTTGTTGAGCGATTGCACGATGCCCGTTAATATTGGAAATCCCGATGAAGTGACGATTGGAGAATTTGCGCAAGAAGTAATTGATTTGGTGGGTAATGGCAGTTTGTCTTACCATCCTTTGCCTGTGAATGACCCCAAACGCCGCCGTCCTGATATTAGTAAAGCCAAAGAGGTATTGGGGTGGGAACCAACGGTATCGCGTGCGGATGGGATTCGCCGCACCTATGAATATTTCAAAACGGTAGTGCCTGCCGTAGAAGTGCCTGCTGTAGAGTAAACGATATGCTGTATGATAAAAGATCGCTATGTTAATCCCTTGACGGATTTCGGATTTAAGAAGTTGTTTGGGGAAGAACCCAACAAAGATTTGTTGATTGATTTTTTAAATCAATTGCTTCCTCCTGTCCATCAAATTCAAGACTTAACCTACGCTAAAAACGAGCATTTGGCGGAAGCTGCCTATGACCGAAAGGCTATTTTTGATTTGTATTGTGAAAGCAGTACAGGGGAAAAATTCATTGTAGAATTACAGAAGGTCAAGCAACTGTATTTCAAAGACCGCTCTGTGTATTATTCTACCTTTCCCATTCAAGAGCAGGCGCATCGTGGAGAGTGGAATTTTAAGCTTTCGGGGGTGTACGCAATTGGTATACTGGACTTTATCTTTGACGAACACAAGGATGATCCCGCGCTGTTGCATACCGTGCAGCTCAAGGATGAAATCAATCAAGTATTCTACGACAAACTAACGTATATTTATATAGAACTGCCAAAATTCAAGCAGTCTGTTGATGAGTTGACAACTCGATTTGATAAATGGCTCTATGTGTTGCGACACTTATCGGCTTTGCAAAATCGCCCGAGAGTTTTACAAGAAAAAATATTTGAAAAGCTGTTTGAAGCAGCGGAAGTGTCTCAGTTCACACCCAGTGAGCGCATAGGCTATCAAGAAAGTTTGAAAGCCTATCGCGACTTAAAAAATTCTTTGACTACTTCTAAAATTGAAGGGCGAGAAGAAGGGTGGAAAGAAGGACACGAAGAAGGCAGACAAGAAGGCAGACAAGAAGGCAGACAAGAAGAGCGAACAATTATCGCCAAGCGCCTGAAAGCGCAAGGGTTAGATACTGCAATGATTCAGCAAGTAACTGGTTTGTCTAAAGAAATTATAGAGGCTTTGTAATCAAAGTGCTATTCCATTACAATAATAACAACAATGATAAAAGGAACAGTTTTAGTGACAGGAGGAGCAGGGTTTATCGGCTCACATGTGGTGCGTTTATTGGTACAACAATATCCTGAATGTAAGGTAGTGAATTTGGATAAGTTGACGTATGCGGGGAATTTGGAGAACATCACCGACATTGAGCAAGCACCCAATTATGAATTTGTCAAGGGCGATATTGTGGATCAAGCGTTTGTAGAACAACTGTTTGACACTTATGACTTTGATGGGGTCATTCATTTGGCAGCAGAATCGCATGTGGACCGTTCTATCAGCAATCCTTTAGCTTTCGTAGAAACAAATATTATTGGAACGGTAAACTTACTGAATGCGGCGCGGCGCGTTTGGGCCAACAACTATGAAGGCAAACGATTTTACCATGTTTCAACAGATGAAGTTTATGGAACGTTGGGAGAGACGGGACTTTTTACAGAGGCAACCCCTTACGACCCGCGCTCGCCCTACTCGGCCTCCAAAGCCAGTTCCGACCACTTGGTGCGGGCCTATTACCATACTTACGGCCTGCCTGTGGTTATTTCCAACTGTTCTAACAACTATGGCGCCAACCAATTTCCCGAAAAATTGATTCCGCTGTGTATCAACAACATCAAACAAGGTAAACCTTTACCGATTTATGGCGACGGCAAATATACCCGCGATTGGTTGTGGGTAAATGACCACGCCCGTGCTATTGATACCATCTATCAAAAAGGCATTATCGGCGAGACGTACAACATTGGTGGGCACAACGAGTGGAAAAACCTTGACTTGGTAGAACTGTTGTGCGACTTGATGGACGAGGAATTGGGACAGCCTTTGGGGCAATCCAAGCAATTGATTACCTTTGTCAAAGATCGCCAGGGACACGACCGACGTTACGCTATTGATGCGCAAAAAATTGCTGATGAGTTGGGCTGGAAACCTTCTGTAGATTTTAAGGAAGGGTTGCAACACACGGTGCGTTGGTATTTGCAAAATGAAGCTTGGTTAGAAAACGTCACTTCTGGTACTTACCAGAGTTATTACAACAAGCAATACGAAACGGCTTAAGGACACCCTAATACACTTCCTAGTTTGCCATTCAAATGAATAAAACAATGAAAACAGGTCTTTTATTTACACTGCTTTGGGCAGTCTGCTGCCTTTTGCTAAGTGTACCTGCTTATGCGCAAGAAGCGCCTGGGACTACTCCTGCCGAACCTGCTGTACCAACCAACCCTATCGACGAAAACGTAAAAAAAGCTTTGTTGCAGGGCAGTCGAGAAGGGGACGCAGGAACAACCGACAAAACGGATGCAGGAGATACGGAAGAAGGGGAAGAAAAAGACGAGGAAAAATCAGAGAAAGAAAAGCTAGAGGAGGAGCAAAAAATTAAGTTTGATTTGCGCCAAGCACAGTTGCCAGAAGCCAAAATATGGGGACAACAATACTTTAGAAACCAAAGTATTACCCCTTTTGATGGACCGCGTGATGTGAAGGCTGTTGACAGTTACTTGCTGAGTATAGGCGACGAATTGGCCATTACGGTTTGGGGGGCGTCTTCTTTTAGTACCAATGTAGCCATCAATGAAGAGGGATTTGTGGATTTGACGACCCGAAGGATTGATATTCCACGCTTGTACATTAAGGAAATGCGCTTTTCGGATGCCAAAAAGGCTATCGTTGATCGATTGAGCAGGCACATGGATATTAGAGATTCGCAAGTTTCTATTGAGCTCAATTATTCACGAAGTTTAACTGTTAATATTACGGGGGAAGTCTTTAATCCAGGCTCTTATACCATGCCCGCGGTCAACACGGCATTCAACGCTCTGGTAGCCTCTGGTGGGCCTTCTCAAATTGGAAGTGTGCGTTTGATCAAAGTAGTATCGGCTAGTAGAGATACGCGCACCTTGGATGTGTACAAGTTTTTGAACAATCCCAATATTGCCAACGAGTTTTTCTTGAACAACAACGATTATATTTTTGTGCCATTGGCAGGGCGTGTAGTAGAAATCACAGGATCTATTGAGCGTCCATTTTTCTATGAGTTAATTGATGGAGAAAACCTAGTAGAATTGATCGAATACGCTGGCGGGTTGCTTCCTGATGCTTACCGCCGCAACATTCAAATCATTCGTTATGAAAACGATGAAGAAAAGTTAATTGATGTCAATTTGGCTGCGGTGATTGACCGTTCCGAGAATTTTACCCTCAAAGATGGTGACCGCGTTACCATCAATCCCATTAAGCAAGCATTTGCAAATTATATTACAGTAACAGGAGCGGTTAAGTTGCCTGGAACCTATGAGTTAGAAGACCAAATGCGCATCAGTGAAGTGCTGTCTAAGTCAGGGATCATTCTTTCTGCAGTGATGGAGCGCATTTACGTCAAACGTTTGCGCAAAGATTTGTCTTTAGAATACATCCCCGTAAATATTAATGAAATACTGGTCAACCCAAATTCGGATAAGAACATCTTACTGATGCCTTTTGACGAAATTGAGGTGAAGTACAAATCTGATTTTATTGACAAGTACAAGGTGAGTGTCTATGGCGCCGTGCGCAAGGCGGGATCTTTTGAATTTAGTGACAACTTGACCTTAGCGGATGTTTTGTATATGGCCAACGGGCTTAAACGTCAAGCTTCCAACAGTTATATCGAAATATCGCGTTTGGTATTGGATGCGGACAGCAACAGCACGCGTATTAGTTTTAGAACCTTGCCCATTTCTAGTATAGCGGATAGTTTGCAGGTAGTTGGTGCTGAAAACTTTCAGTTGAGGCCTTACGACCAAATTTTTGTGCGGAGTTCCAAGGAGTTTTTAGCACCGCAAAATGTAACGATCAAAGGAGAAATTACTTGGCCAGGTATTTATACGATGGCGAGCGATGAAGAACGCGTCTACGATGTAATTCAACGCGCTGGTGGCTGGACGAATATTGCCTTTTTAAAAGGGGCAAAGCTGATGCGCAAAGGAGATGGTTTGGTTCTATTGGATTTAGAAATTCTAAAAAGGGAAGGAACACAATCGCGCTACAATTATGTGTTAAGGGCGGATGATGTGATTATTATACCCAAACTCAAAGATTTGGTATCCATTGCGGGTTACGTGAACCACCCTGCTATTAGAGAAGAGTTTGAAATGAAAAACAAAGAACTCGAACTGGATTTGGAGCGCATAGAAGACGATTTGGCTAAAAAAGAACTGTTGTTAGAAAACTATAAAGAACAGATTGAAAACCCGTTAAAGGTTAACATTCCTTTTCACAAATCAAAACGCGCTAATTTCTACGTGCGCGAATACGGTGCGGGAATCGACCGCCGAGGTGGCGGACGGCAGCGTCTAATTTATGTGCGTTATGCCAATGGAATGGTCAAAAAAACAAGACACTTCCTATTTTTTAAAGTCTTTCCAAAGGTAGAAAAAGGAGCTATGGTGTATGTAGGCGCCAAAGAAAAGAAAATCAAAGAGCCCAAACCACCCATCGACTGGTACAGAATTGTAACCGATACCATGGCCTTGTCTGTTTCTGCTTTATCCCTCTACGTATTAATTAACGCCGCAACGCGCAACAACAACCCTTAATTTATGGCTGAAGAACTAGAGCGAGCAACTACAGCGTCCCCATTTGACATCAAAGTGATCTTAAATGTGGTGAAAGATTATGCGATAGAGGTTTTAAAATTCTCTTGGCTCATTGCTATATGTGCTTATTTACTGGGCAGCTATATGCGAGACCGCAAAATGGAATCGCCTACGGTGTACACCGCACCGTTTTCGTTTACTGTCAACAAAATTGCCAACGAAAAGCAGCAGAACATCGCCGATTTGTTTGGAGGAACAGGTGGAGGCAATAGCGGCGTGAATTTTAATCGCTTGCGCGAGTTGTTAAAAACGCGTCAAATCATGTTGCGGGTATTGTTCGATAGTATTTCTTTAAAACACCAAGAACCCGTTGTAAAGGATTTGGTCATCAACCACTACCTCAATTTATATTATTATAAAAAGCCCGCAGAAGGCGAAGATACCAGCAAGCGCTTTTATTTTGAAACCGATTCCATTGATCCCTATAATCGCCGTGCCAATCATCTACTCAAATATGTACACGGTGCCATTGTGGGCAACCACTTCACCATAGAACCTTCGCCTGGCGGCATCATGAACTTGCGTGTAGTGTCTACTTCCGAAGATTTTTCTTACGAATTGGTACACGCCTTGTACCGCGCCTTAAATGAATTTCACAGCCAAGAATCGTTGGCACAGAAAGAACGCTTTTTGCAGATGGCCGAAGAGCGGGTCAAGCAGTTGCGGAGTCAATTGAGTAGCGCAGAAGCCTCTTATATTACGTACGTCAATACCCACACTGCCGAGGCCGCTGGGCGCAACAACACCCTAATAGAAACCCAATTTTTATCCACTGATCTCAAACGGGCAACACAATCCTACTTCAAAGCCGTAGCTTCCAAAGACGCGGCACAAGTCGCTTACGAAGAGCAGCTGGAAACACCGTCCATCACGGCAGTTGATCCGCCGCTATACCCTTTACCTAAAGTAACGCCCAGTCCATTTTTGCACATGGTAGCAGGTGCGTTTTTAGGGGCATTTTTGGCCTTTTTGTTGGTGGTCGGACAGAAGTTTGGGCGAGATTTTTGGCGCAATAGAAAGGCCGCCAAAGCCGCCGCAGACCATACAGAATCGGATTGAGAAAACCTCGTTGATGAATCGCTGTACTATTTTGGGCGGTGGGAGCGCTTATCTTTACTTAGATGGATTGCTTTTTGCGGATACCCCAAACAATACCAGCGGCGATTAGTGACAACAAACATTCCCCATATCAACCCCTTTCTACTCTAAACATAATTTACTACCTTTGCAGGCTTGTGAAGTTATCCGCAATTTATATTAAAAAACAGTTCATACCATCTACCAGTCCCCCCGTTATCATCTATGCAAGATTTTTTGCTTCAGTTTTGGAATCATTTGATTAGTTATTTCACCCAACTTAGAGATTTAATCCATCCTTTAAGTTTGGTGATTGATTTAATAGTTTGTACCCTTTTGGCATTAGGGGTTGCTTCCTTTTATGTGCGTTATGGCAATGCCGTATCCAATCGGGCGCGTTTTGCTGCTAATTTTGTGCCCTTGGCCTTGACCACCATGTCGATTATGGTCATTGTAAAACCATCCGTAGCGCTTTCTTTGGGGTTGGTGGGCGCTTTGTCTATCGTGCGCTTTAGGGCAGCGATCAAAGACCCTGAAGAGCTGACTTATTTGTTCTTGACGATTGCCATTGGTTTGGCAACAGGCGCCGATCAACCGATTATTGCCATTATTGTGGTGGTGTTTATCTTGCTGTTTTTGTATTTGAGTAAGAAAATTGCCAACGATGGAGCTTTCAAAAAGGAAGACCGCTTTTATGTTAATGTAACTACTGATTTATCGGATGTATTGCCCATCAATAAGGCGTTAGAAAGGCATTTTAATGCGGTGGAATTAAAGCGCTTGGATACGCTCCCCAACAAAGGCTTGGATTTGAGTTTTATTTGTAAAATGGCCTCTATCGAAGACATTCAAGCAGCCAAAGAAGCGATTACCGCACTTTCTGAACGCACAGAACTGTCCATTATTGACCAGCCCGATTTGATTATATAATGCGTTACGAAAGAAAATACCGCATTGAGGGCGTTCATATCAATGCTATTCTACAAAGTTTGCGCTTACATCCCGCTGGGCTATCGGAACTGTACCCCGATCGCCAGATTAACAACATTTATTTTGATACGCCTAGTCTGACCACGTACAAAGAAAATGTGATGGGCTTGGCGCGCCGCGATAAATACCGTGTACGTTGGTATGGCTGGAACCCTTTAGAAATACACAACCCACAACTGGAAATCAAGCACCGCCGCAACAATGTGGGTACCAAAACCATCCACCGAGTCAGCCCCTTCGCTTTTGACAACCTGCGGCCACTTGTGCGCGAAGTCAACGAGAAGAGCGGAACGTTCGCCCTGCTCCAGCCCACCTTGCAAAATTCTTACAAACGCGCCTATTTCAGTACCCGCGATGAAAAGTTTCGCATCACTTTGGATTGGGACTTGCGCTATGCCTCTCTGCGCACCACGCGCCAATTTCGCAAACACCAGCAACAGGATTTCAACGTACACATCTTAGAAGTAAAATACGAGCAGGAAATCGAACAAGAAGCCGACCGCATTACCCAATTTTTGCCCTTCAAAAGCACGAAAAATTCCAAGTACGTAACGGGTATTGAATTGTGTTGGTAGCGCTACTTTACAAAATGCCAAACCACTACTAGCGACATTATTACCAACAAGAACACAGGGATCGATAAGTGCTGCTTGCGCTCTTGCAACAACCACTCCTTAAACGTCTCATCGTAATAACTAGAAGGCGGCATATGTACTCGACTGGGATTATCAGGGTCGTAAAATAGGGAGACCGTCTGTCCCCCTAAACGCGGTTCATAATCGTGCAACTGGTTCAATAGGATTGTAAGCCGACAGAACGAAATAATATTAAGAAATTGACAACATTACCCAACAAACCTCAAATCCCAAAGCGATAAGTGGATACGGTCACTGGAAAAGCAGCCGTAAAGACAGTCGCTACAGCTCGGTAATTTATAAATTTTTAAAAGATTATAAATCTATCAAAAGCGGAATTAGCAAAGCGCCAATTTCTGCCTGCAACGTTTCTCCATCATCTTGGCGGTACCACTGCAAGACTTCCGCGTATTTTTCATCTTGAGGAGCATCCGATTCTTTTTGTGCCATTACCAACGCCTGTGCGGGTGCAGGGCGAGGGCCCCAAACAAACAAATCTTGTCCCTGGTCATCCCGAGCAATTAAAATCGGAATAGAACGTCCGCCGTTGGTCAAGTAGTTATCGATTTCACTGTTAGAATCGCGCAATTGCACCCGCACCTCAATACGAGGATTAATAGCCGCCATTTTTTCCAAGTAAGGAACAATATTGGCCGCGTCTCCGCACCACGGTTCGGTAATAATGATCCACTGTTGAGGCTGCTCTAGGCGTTTGAGCAAATCGCCCAACTCCTTGCTGATGTGTGCTTTTTTAGTCCAACGGTTCATCCTAGACAGGTTGAGTTGGACGTAGCTGTGGTAAGTAGGATCATCGTAAGGGGGCTGGCTGTAGCGGCCTTCTAATATCTTTGTAAACAGTTGTCTGTATTCTTCTGAGGTCATGTTAGTGCTTCTTTGATGAAGTTGTTTAAAAACGATGGTATAACAGCAAACAACGGGATAGGGTTGCAGCAGCAGTTAACTAGGGTAGTTTGTTTTTAATTTTGTTAGGAATACCGTCTTGATGAAGAAGCACGCCTACCGTTTTGAGTTGGAAATAAGCTTGCGACATGTATAAGTAGCCTTTGAGCTTGCTGCTTGCCCCCCAAGAGTTCTTAACTTTGTAATATTTGGTGCCTCGGTTGTCGTAAGCCAAGCCAACGATGTGCATCAAATGGTCGTCTGTAGTAGCTTTGCTCTCAAAACTAGCTTGGCGCAGAGCCTGATCGACTTTGATCTCTTCACCAGGAACCGTCCATAGATTTTCTCGCTCCTCGTCTGTAGGCAAAATTGCCAAACCTTCGGCGTGCTGGAAGGTTTCTTCGCTCACATCACCATCCCAAGCAATGGTGAACCCATTTTCTAGCGCGTGGTCTACGATTTGCTCCAGTTCCGCTATGGGGACATTTCTATAAATGCCGTTGGAATAATTATCGGGAATTTCTAAGATAAAATTTTGATAAAAAGGATGGTGGGTATACGATGTTAAGGTGAGGTATTCGGAGCTGTTGATTCCTAGAAAATCAACAAATGTTTCTGGCGTGTATTGCTCGCCGTTGTATTGAAAAGTTGCTGGTGCTTCGCCCAAATAAACGTCCAAAACGGCCGCTACTGCCGAGCGCCACAAGGGACTCAAAACAGAGCGTTTGTTGAGGCCATCCAACAAGCCTTTGAGCGCAGCTACAAGTTCTCCGTGGTCGTGTTGGGCCATGCTTTCGGGTTTGCCCGAATAGACGGCTTCTGGAACGACTCCCGCACGCGCCACCGCACGAACAACGTCGTGAGAAAGGGAACCTTGACTAAAGTTGGCTTTGCCCTGGCGTAGAACGTAGTTTTGGGCTTTGTCTAGGTAAGTAGCGCGCACGCTGTACATTTCCGAAAGGTCCACCTCCATCTTTTTGGTGCGCAAAATCTCCGATTCTAAAAAAGAAGAAGTAGCAAAACTCCAGCAAGTGCCTGTTTTCTGTTGGTTCTTGACGGCGCTGCAAGCGACTTCGTACTTGGGTTGGATGTTGTATTGCGCCCAAAGGCTGCTGCTCATTAAAAATAGCAATAACAAGGTAAAATAGTTCATAGTCGACTTAAGTAGTTGAGTGGATTAATCAAGCAAAATAACAATTTTGAGGAGAACAAAGAGCGTATAAGTAAAGCTTTCTCTAAGTGGGCTTTTTCAGTTTCTTTAAACTTATAAGAATGCCTGCCTGTTTAAACTAGGAACCGCACTGCAAACCTCACCTTCCATTCTATACATTCTACTTAAGTGGATTTTATATTTACACACGAAGAAGTTGTCCATACAGCTTCTATAAAACACCTATATTTTATGAAAGCATTATGCTGGTACGGAAAAAATGACGTACGGATTGATACTGTAGACGATCCCATTATTGAAGATCCCAAAGATATTATCATCAAAGTAACGGCGACCGCTATTTGTGGGTCGGACTTACATATTCTGGCGGGCAAAGTACCGACTATGGAAAAAGGCGATGTCTTGGGGCACGAATTTATGGGCGAGGTCGTAGAAGTAGGAAGTGCCGTAGAGCGCTTTGTAAAAGGTGACCGTGTCGTTGTTCCTTTTACCATTGCTTGTGGACATTGTCATTTTTGCGACGATGATAAATATTCGCTTTGTGACAATTCCAACAGAAATGCAGAAAAAGCTCGCGAGTTGTTGGGACACTCTATTTCTGGTATTTTTGGCTATTCACACATGACGGGCGGGTATGCTGGCGGACAAGCTGAATATGTGCGTGTTCCCTTTGCTGACCACGGACCGATCAAAGTACCTTCTTCGCTCTCTGATGATAAGGTGTTGTTTTTATCGGACATCTTTCCAACGGGTTACATGGCGGCAGAAAATGCACAAATCCCCAAAGGAGGAACCGTTGCCGTTTGGGGTTGTGGCCCTGTGGGGCAGTTTGCCATACAGAGCGCTTGGATGTTGGGCGCTTCCCGCGTTATTGCCATCGACGACGTTCCTGAGCGCTTGGATATGGCCGAAAAAATAGGACAAGCAGAGGTTATTCGTACGACCCATCCCGACGAGGTCTACGAAATACTGCAACAGATGACAAAGGGATTTGGCCCTGCTTCTTGTATAGACGCGGTAGGAGCAGAGGCACACGGCGGCGGCGCGCTCAATGCCATCAAGGACACCGTTCAACAGGCCGTTGGCATGGACGGCCCCCATCCCTACGCACTGCAACAGATTATCAAGAATTGTAAAAAGGGCGGCACGGTATCCGTACCAGGCGTTTACGTGGGTATGCTCAACAACCTACCTTTTGGCGCGGCGATGAACAAAGGATTGACCTTTAAAATGGGACAAACACACGTGCAGCATTATTTACAACCGCTGCTAGAAAAAATAGAACAGGGCATCATTGATCCCTCTTTTGTGATTACCCACCGCCTGAAATTGGAGGAAGCACCAGAAGCTTATAAAACTTTCCGCGATAAGAAGGACAATTGTATTAAAGTAATGTTGACCCCGTAGTTGTGGGGTTGGTTAATAGGAGCGGAGGCGTTTGCCTTTTATTTGACTTTTTAAGTAGTCACACAAAAG
>CAYUZF010000034.1:30605-31625 GCA_964449615.1 uncultured Aureispira sp. | reverse complement strand
AGTCATTTTGGGCGCGGGTGTAGTGGCCGAAGTAGCTTCGCGCGTAGCATTGGGCTACGGCGCCGAAGTCCGCGTATTTGACAACAGCATCCGCAAACTGATGCGCTTACAAGGCAATTTAAACACCAAACTCTATACGGGCACCTTCAACACGCCAGAGTTAGAAATAGAATTGCGCAGCGCCGATGTGGTTATTGGAGCCATACATTCCGAAACTGGCCGCACGCCTATCATCGTCAGCGATGCAATGGTTAGAAATATGAAATCAGGAGCCGTTATCATTGATGTAAGCATCGACCAGGGTGGTTGTTTTGCCACCTCGCGCATGACCACACACGACAAACCGACGTTCATAGAGTACGATGTGATCCATTATTGCGTGCCCAATATCGTTGCGCGCATTCCACAAACCAGCTCCAAGGCCATCAGCAATATTTTGACGCCGTTTTTTTTGGAAGCGGGCGGTACCGAGGGCATCGAAGCCCTCCTGCATGCCTCTTCGGGCTTTAGAAATGGAGTGTACATCTACAAAGGTTGCTTAACCAATCGCTATTTGAGCGACTTTTTTAGTATAAAATACACGGATTTAAATTTGTTATTGGCTTCTAATTTATAGTACCCACACATGCAACTACGAGCAGAAAACTTAGTCAAACAATACGGCAACCGCACGGTAGTCAAAGGCGTTTCTCTACAATTAGAGCAGGGCGAAATTATCGGCCTTTTGGGCCCCAATGGCGCTGGCAAAACAACCAGTTTTTACATGACGGTGGGTTTTGTACGTCCCCTTTCGGGAAAAGTTTTTTTGGACGACGAGGACATCACCAAACTGCCCATGTACAAACGCGCCAAGCTGGGCATTGGTTACCTGCCGCAGGAATCGTCCATTTTTAGAAAATTGAGTGTCGAAGATAACATCAAGGCCATTTTAGAAATGACAGCGCTTTCCAAGCAAGAGCAAGCCGACAAATTAGAAGAACTGCTCGACGAGTTTCGCTTACACAAAGTGCGCAAAAGCAA
>CAYUZF010000034.1:24655-30595 GCA_964449615.1 uncultured Aureispira sp. | reverse complement strand
CCTTATCGGGCGGCGAGCGCCGCCGCACCGAAATTGCCCGTTCTCTAGCCGTCAACCCCAAGTTTATCTTATTGGACGAGCCGTTTGCGGGCATTGATCCCATTGCCGTAGAGGATATCCAATCCATCGTCTATAAACTCAAACAAAAAAACATCGGCATCCTCATCACCGACCACAGCGTAGAACAAACGCTTTCTATTACCGATCGCTCCTACATTATGGTAGACGGCAGTATCTTTAGAGATTGCCAGAGCGCAATCAATAAACAGATATCCTACGCTGCCGCTATACCTGCATAATGTGTGCTTATAAAAAAACCATACAAATCAAACGAAGCTATGAGTGTCAGACCAAACCGTGCTTGTCGAGCGAAGTCAAGACAAGCACCTTCCCCATCTCCCGCTTATAAATTTCCGTAAACGGCAAATCATTGTGCAAACAATCCTCCACCAGCCACAAATCCACGTTGGGAACCGCCGCTTTCAAGCGCTCCGCATTCTGGTAGGGAATCAATTCATCGGCGGTGCCGTGGAAGATGGTAGCGGGGCAACGCACCTGCTTCAAATAGTCGACCGTTGCAAAACGATATTTGAGAATGCGGGTAGGCAAAAAAGCCGCTTTGGATTTGACCAGACTTTGCAGGCTGTAGTAAGGCGCTTTGAGAACGAGCTGTCGCGGGTTGTTTTCGGCAGCAATTTTGGTAGCCGTAGCCGTGCCGATTGAAAAGCCCTCCACTACAATACGGGCTTCGGGGTATTGGGTCTTCGCCCAATCGTACACGGCCTGCACATCGTCAAAAAACTGCTGTTGGCTGTATATTTTACCAGGACTTTTGCCAAAGCCGCGGTAATCAAACATCAACAAATCGTGGTCGTGTTGCAAATAGAACCCCGCCAGGCTCCCCCAATCGTGCAGGGAACCCGCATTGCCGTGTACATAAAAGACCAAGCCTTTGGATTCCGCTGCTCTGAAATGCAGGGCGTGCAGCTGCACCCCAGGCGCAACGTCCAAGTACAATTCTTCAAAATCGGTATCAAATGGGAAGGCAAAATCTTTGTCCAACGGCGTTGGATGAAACAACAAGCGCTCCTGCCACCAGTACGCCACCAAACAAACAAGCGCATAAACAAACACCACCACCAACAGCAGCCTTCCAACAAAAGATTCTACCAGCACTTCCATATTAGTCTTGCTTTTGTTGCTCCAATACCGAGCGTAAATAAGCGGTCACAACTTCTAGGCCTACGTCAAAGTTGTGGTGGTTGTTGACCACAATATCTGCCTCTTTTTGGAAGGGTTTGATGTAATGTTCGTAACTCGGTAAAACGTGTTGTTGGTAGCGGTAAAGCACATCTTCCAACGGATAATTGCGCTCCAAACGGTCGCGCTTGATTCGTCGAGTAAAAGCCGTTGTTTCTTGGGCGTGTAGAAATAATTTGAGATTGAGTAGGGCGCGAATTTCTTCGTAATAATAAATAAACAACCCTTCGATCAATACAATTGGTCTAGGTTCAAAGGTGAGCATTTTGGGCGTTACTTCACTGTTGTTAAAGGTGTATTCTTCGCGCCGTACAGTTTTGCCCGCCAAAATATCTACAATATCTCGATAAAAAGCCGCGCGGTCAATAGAGGTAGGGCGGTCAAAATTGTGTACGCCTTGTGCATCTTGCGGCTGTTGCTCTTTGGGCTTGTAATAATTGTCTTGAGAAATGACACACAAATCCTGTTCGGGAAAAGCGTCTTGCAGGCGGTGAAGAAAGGTTGTTTTGCCCGAACCGCTCAAACCCGTTAACCCTACTAAAAATGGTGGTTGCATAAATACAATTGCTTGGTGAAGTTGGCCTACCTTCCATGTACAGGTATCCGTTAATTTAGAACAACAAGGCGCTGTGCAGCGACCTACTTGCAATTATAAATAATAGTTTGTCGTTTTTACAATTGTTTGTCTCTAATTCCATAATTTTAACCCTCAAAAGAAGCACCCCATACTAGAATAGGCATCCATTTAGTACCAAGAAAAAAGAACACAATGACAAAGATTGACGGAAAACAATTGGCCTTGGACATACAAGCCGAACTAAAAGAACAAGTAGACGAGTGGACAAATGCAGGGCACCGCGCGCCGCATTTGGTGGCGGTCTTGGTAGGCGACAACCCCGCCAGCGCCAGCTATGTACGCAACAAAATGCGCGCTTGCAAACGCACAGGCATGCGCTCGACCCTCTTAGAACACCGAGCCGACATTAGCCAAGAAGCGCTGCTGCAAGTTATTCAAGACCTCAATCAAGACGACGCCGTAGATGGTTTTATCGTTCACCTGCCGCTCCCAGAACACATTTCCGAACACGCCATTACCCTAGCCATCAATCCGAGCAAAGATGTAGACGGTTTTCACCCCACCAACATTGGCTTAATGGCGCAGGGCAAAGCGCAGTACATTCCCGCAACCCCATTGGGCATGCTCACCATGTTGGAGCGTTACAACATCGAAACCAGCGGCAAACACTGTGTTGTAATCGGCCGCTCCAATATTGTAGGCACTCCGATGAGCATCTTGCTTTCGCGAAAAGCACCAGTAGGCAATTGTACCGTCACCCTCACCCACAGCCGCACCCAAAACATTACCGAAGAAATTCAACGCGCCGATATTGTGGTTGCTGCCATTGGTCGAGCCAATTATGTAACAGCGGATATGATCAAGAAGGGCGCTGTTGTGCTGGATGTGGGCATCAACAGTGTGGACGATGCTTCGCGCAAACGGGGGTACCGCTTAGTAGGCGATGTCGATTACGAACAGGTAGCTCCCAAAGCCAGTTACATTACACCTGTTCCAGGGGGTGTAGGCCCAATGACGGTAACAGCACTGCTGATGAACACAATAAAGTCTTACGAGCAGAACTATTTGCCAAAAGCAAACTAAGCCCGCTCGCAATTTCAGGGGCACAAGCAGCGTTTAAAATAACAAAGCACGGTTGTTAGTTGTCTAAATAGATGGCTATTGTGACAATTTTAAGAACTTTTTAGTCTTAACACAAAAATACGGGGACTGCCTAAAAGTTTGCGTATATTAGACATCACTGGTAGTAATTGGCTGCTTTTTTGGGGGTGTAAATAGATGGTGGATTTCTTGAGGTGTGAAAATTTGGTTAAAACAGGCCTCTTTTCTCGCCTATCTCCATACTATGGCATTATCTTATAGAACCCTTAGGTAGTTCTTACGCCCAGTTTAGTCTGACTTCAGTTGGGAACCCCCTATTCAACATAAAATTATGACAGTGAACATTATACAATCATTTTTTCTATTTAACCTCTTCTGCTTATTCAGCCTGTGTGTACAAGCGCAGAACGACGAGTCTGGCAACATAGGGGCGGATACTTCCATTACGGAGGCCGCGCAAACGACTCTTGCAGTCGTGGAAGACCCCATTCAAGTTTTTGACATGGGCGTTTACTCTACTCAAAAAGCGTTCAAGTCTCGAAAAGTAAAGCGCCACAACATGTGGGAGCGCATCGAACACGATTGTGGCTTGGATTTGGAAGAAATTCCAATTGAGCTGACCAACGCTTTTCAGGGAATTAAGCGCCACAACCAAAGTTCTATTTACGACTTGGTGCGGGGCAATGTTAGAATTTCCAATCAAATTATAAGTCCAACAGAGCGCCAGTTTATGCACAGTCCCTTTTTGACACCTGGCTCTAGTTCCAAGATTTTTGGCTGTCTGAGTGGCATGTCTTACCGAGAGGAAAATTTTATTTTGAACAACGTAGATTATTTTGATTTGGTTATTACCCATTTGGAATATCTCCAAGATGAATTGCAGTACAGTTACCACAAGGGTGGTCGCACGTACGACGGTATTATTATTCGCAACCGCAATAACTTGCGCACTGTGCTGAATGATCCAACAAAAGTAGGCTTTGTCATCAGTATTGGAGGCGGACACAGCTTGGGCAATTACTTGTACATCGAGCAAAACCAAGTAGATACCGACGAGTACCAAAACATTGTTTTAAAAAATGTCAATCGCTTAAAAGGTACCGCGCCTTTGGACGACGACGAGAGTCAATTTTTAGACATTCCTATCTTTTCTATTAATTTTGGTAATTTCTTTGAAGATGGGGTGACAGGCAAAACAGGGCGCTTCTCTATTGATGAAGAAGAAGCATTCAAACGCCCTACCACTATAGACGACGATATTACAGAGTTGGGTCAGAAGGTGATTTTCACCATGTTGGATAAGAAAAAAGGACGCCGCATTTTGGTAGATGTCGGCGGAATGAGTTTGTGGTATTACAAACACGTCAAAACGCAGCGTTACCGCAAAGATAGCATTCCAATTATCGCTTCTGGTGTGGGAATCAGCGGTTTGAGCAGTCGCGACAATGCCTACGGGCGTGCCGATAAAAAAGAATTGCTCAACCACGAAACGATGAATTTATCGCGGCAGGATTTGGTGGCCATTGTGCAATCACGCGGTTTGGTGGGTTTGTCTCTAGAGCGCGACCGCCTAATGGGCAAAGAATTTCAACGCCGCTACGACGAATCTATTCCTAATTCTGCTGACCGCCGTCGCATTGCCGTAGAAGCATTGGCAGGCAATATTTGTAAAGCCATACACATGAGCAACAGCATCGACGCTTGGGATATGGTTTGCATCAGTTCCCAATTTGATGCCCATGCCCGCCACATTGACGTTTTCAATTCTTCGGACGATATGGTAACACTGTACCGCGATTTGTTGGCCTTTTTTGAAAACCCTAGAGATATAAAGGGCTTGTATTCGGTCAAAGAAATCAAAAATTTCATGTACAACTACAGCGCAAAAGAGGTTGTTGATAAAATTATGTATAAAAATGCCATGCGCTTTCTAAGCAAACACCTGCCTCAAGTTGAGCCGCAAACGCCTTAGTTGTAAGCACGTTTATTAAGACCATTGTAGATAAGCTCCTTGCTACCGCTTAACCATTTTATAAAACTCCTGAAGGGCGTCGCGCTTCAGGAGTTTTTATTTAAATAACTATGAAGTCTTTCCAAACCGTTTCTAGTCTACGCTGTTTTTGTTATTTTTAAGGATTCTTAAAAACCAAGAATCAACAACATGAAATTACAAAATAGAAGGAGTTTTTTACAGTTTTTAGGACGCGCTGGTCTAACAATGACCACGGGCGGTATTCTGATGAGCAACAGCGGTTGTAGTTCTGCGGAGAACACCGCCCGTAACCGTCCTTTTCCGCTCAAAGCCATCGCGCATTCCAGCTCCGATGAGCTGGACTTGGCCGAGGGACTAAGCTACGAAGTTTTGTTGCAGTGGGACGATGTCATTTCTGAAAAAGACCGCTTTGGGTTCAACAACGATTACTTGGCCTTTGTCCCTTTTGACAAAGAGAACCCAACCGATGGCATGCTTTGGGTCAACCACGAATATTTGCAAGAATTGTTTGTGAGTGGATTCACAGGAACCGACCGCAGCAAAAAAACAAAGGCGCAAATTGACAAAGAAATGTACTCGGTGGGTGGCTCACTGGTGCGCATCCAAAAAAACAGTAAGGGCCAATGGAAACCCGTGCTTTCTGACCCCCGCAACCGACGCCTAACTGCCAAAACAGAAATTCCTTTTGATTGGTCAGAACCCATACAAGGCAAAACGACCGCCATTGGCACCTTTGCCAACTGTTCAGGAGGCGTAACTCCGTGGGGAACCATTCTCACTTGCGAAGAGAACTACGATATGTTTTATGGAGAAACCGATTACAGCAGCACCACCGATGTTCCCAAACGGTTGCGCGGCGATTACGATTACGGTTGGGCGGATCATTACGATTATCCACCAGAACATTACGGCTGGGTGGTAGAAGTCAACCCCCAAACAGGGGAAGCCAAAAAACTAGTGGCATTGGGGCGCTGCGCCCACGAATGTGCCACCGTACACCAAACCAAAG
>CAYUZF010000034.1:17802-24645 GCA_964449615.1 uncultured Aureispira sp. | reverse complement strand
GCCTAGTGGTCTACTCTGGCGATGACAGCAACGATGAGTGTTTGTATAAATTTATCAGCGAACAGCCCGAAAACCTGCGCGACGGCAAACTCTACGTGGCCAATACCGAAAAGGGCGAATGGATTTCTTTGGTCTACGAGGAGCAGCCCATTTTACAAGAAAAATTTAAAAACCAAACGGAAGTCTTGGTTCGTTTGCGCCAAGCGGCCAAGCTGGTAGGAGGCACCCCACTCAACCGTCCAGAAGACATCGAAATCGATCCTCTTACGGGCGATGTGTTGGTAGCGTTGACCAACAACAAACCCAAAGGTGATTACTTGGGAGAAATTCTCAAAATAGAAGAAGCGGACAACACCGATAAAACATCGTTGACGTTTAAGGCTTCTACTTATTTAGCAGGCGGGGAAGAAACGGGTTTTGCCTGTCCTGACAACATGGCTTTTGACCCTGCGGGCAACCTGTGGTTCACCTCCGATATTTCGGGCAGTGCTATGAACAAAGAACCTTACCTACCCTTTGGCAACAACGGCTTGTTTTTAGTACCTTCCTGGGGAGCGAATAAAGGCAAAGTATTGCAAATTGCCTCTGCCCCTGTGGATGCCGAATTCACAGGCCCCTTTTTTGCCCCTGATGGCCAAACCTTGTTTTTGAGCGTGCAGCACCCTGGCGAGCGCAGCCCCAGTTTGAGCGAACTCACCAGCAATTGGCCCAATGGCAAGGGAGAAATTCCGAAGCCTTCGGTTGTTTGTATTTCTGGAAAAGCGTTGGACGATTTAATACAGGGCAATTCTTAAGTTTGAGATAAAAAGTCCTTAAAAATGTCTTTCTTTGTGCAGTTGTCTACGAACCACCCTAACACTGGCCGTAGACAACTGCATTTTTTTACAGTCGAAGTTTTTCTTATGCGGTACGGTCTTTTTTTGTCGATATTTTTGGGAATGGCGGTCTGGGCTACTGCCCAAAACACCAAAACCGCTTCCCCCACCCTAAAAACAGGCTACAGCCTCAGCCTCTCTTACAACTTGTACAGTTGGCACCGCGCCCCACAACTCCCCGACAATCCCAAGCCGCCACCCTATTCCACAGGGCAAGCCCTCAACATCTTACCAGGGTTGGGTGCAGGTCTATGGCTGGGAACCGTAGACAAATGGCTGCTATCGCTAGAAAGTGAACTAACATTTTTACCTTTTGCGTTAGATGTACAACATTACCGCGGTTTGGGCGTTCTAGAAGTACCCACTCTAATTAAGTTTCAATTCCCTCTGAGTCGTCAACAAAGCCTCTGGACCTTCCTGCACATTGGTGCGGGTCTGCAATGGCAACTACTTGACCTCTATGATCGGGCGCTGCTTCCCACGCAACAGCGCAAGTATTGGACATACGTAGGAGAAATCGGCTGGCACCTCTCCGCTGTAGCCCACCAACGCCATCGCATTCGAGAATTAGTCTATTTTGTTCGATTTGGATTCAACCAACAGGCTGCTATTAATGTACAGACAGGTTTACAGGTTTACTTTAGAAATGGTAACAGATAAGTAAATTGGATCATAGATATGCTTTTTTTTTGGGAAAAAACTTAAAAAAAGCAAAACAGATTAGGCATTTAGGTTTCTTTTATGTAAATTGAGTTACGGATATAACAACAAACATTACGTTCTATAACTCCCTAAATTTCAATCATATATCTGACTCCCCTTAACCGTTAATTTTTGGATTTATTTTTGTTAAAAATTCTTTAGTGCGGTTTAACTTTGTTTTTAATTTGTTTGAGGTTATTTTACAGTAATTCTCTTTCATGTTTTTTCGTCCTATTTGTCCATCTAGCTTTTCATTGGCTATAAGTAAAACTGAGATTAGTTGGTTTGGCTGTTTTAAAATTAATTTTTTATGAGATCAATTGTACTTTACTGCTGTTTGTTCTGGTGTCTGACAGCATGCGACAGCTCTATTTCGCAAGAACTTACACCCGACTCTTCTAATGCACGTATGGTAGGCTCAATACGAACAGCTCCCGCTCAAAAATCTTTTAAGGTCAAAGCAAAATTTGTAGATTTTGAAATGGGTGATGTTGCCCACTACCTGTTTGAGGATGAGCAAGGGGAAATTTGGGATTTTACCGCTTGTGCGGACGAAGATTTTATGTTTGGCAACCCCTTGCCTTCAGAGCAGCGCGATGATTTCAACCAGGGTTGGACAAGCAACAAGGTATTGCAGGGACGTTGGTTTTTATTAGAATGCGGTGTAGAGCCGCAACAGCTTTACCCAGATGGTCCCAAAGACTTAGCGCAAGTCATTGAAGAAGCCACCTTACTTTACTAATACTAGCGCTCTAGGAACGTTTTTACCATTAAAATGCGTAGCTTTAAGCACGATCTCTTTTGGGAAGTGCGCTACTTTGGACTGCCCAAAACTTCAAGAGAAAGTTTTGGGCAGTTGCTATTGGTGGTGGCTGCTATAGACCCTAAGCAACCTCTTATTTATTTCTTAATCCGTTTCTACTCGATTCAAACCGCGGTGGGAAACACTTTTATTCAAATCATTATAATGAAGAGAACGATAGTTTTATTGTTGGCGTTGCTGCTGCAATGGCCCGTCCAATTGTGGGCAGTAGAGGGAATGTGGATTCCCTCCCTGATTGATATGTTTCATTCTGACATGAAAACCTACGGGTTAAAATTAAGTCCCGAAGAAATTTATTCTACCAATCAATCCAGCCTCAAAGATGCCATTGTACAGTTTAACGGCGGCTGCACGGCCGAGATTGTATCTGAGGAAGGACTCCTGTTTACCAACCACCACTGTGGTTACAGCTCTATACAGCGCCACTCTTCTGTGGAGCAAGATTATTTAAAAAATGGCTTTTGGGCCAAGAACAAACAAGAAGAACTGGCTTGTCCCTGGTTGCGCGTTACTTTTGTAAAGCAGATCAAAGACGTAACCGCTGAAGTGATGGCTGGAATGACAGAAGGCATGTCGGCCAAAGAACGCAATAAAAAACTGTTGCTCAACATCAATACTTTAGAACAAGAGGCCACAACCAAACCGTCCATCACCGCCAAAATCAAGCCGTTCCACCAAGGCAATAAGTATTTTATGTTGGTTACCGAAGATTACAACGACATTCGTCTAGTAGGCGCGCCGCCTTCTGCTATTGGCAAATATGGTGGCGATACCGACAACTGGGTGTGGCCCCGCCACACAGGCGACTTCGCTGTTTTTAGAATTTATGCCAACGGCAGCAACGAATCGGCCAAGCACGATGCCGCCAACGTCCCGTTCAAACCCGCGCATTTTTTACCCATCAGCCTCAAACCCAGAAAGGAAAATGACTTTACGATGGTCTACGGTTTTCCAGGCCGCACCGACCAGCACACCAGTTCTACCAAATTGGCCTTTTACATGGATCAAGAGCGTCCTGCTCGCATCCAAATGCGCCAAACGACGTTGGATTTGCTCAAACCTGCTATGAACAACAGCGATGAAATTCGCATCCAGTACGCGTCTAAGCAAGCGCGCATTGCCAACGCTTGGAAAAAATGGATTGGCCAGATTTTGGGGTTGCAAGAACTCCATGCATTGGACAAAAAACTAGCCTGGGAAAAAGAATACACTCAAAAAACCGCAGAAAAAACCGATTGGGAGGCTTACAAAACGGCGTTGGAACAACTCAAACAACTACAAGCAGACAACGAGCAATACGAATTTGCACGCTCTATGTTTATTGAATATTTCTACGTTGGGCCAGAATTTTTGCGCTTTGTACACGATTATGAAACGTTGATTACAGATTACGACGAGCTGAAAACTAATGGCAAGTTGGACAAAGAAATTGAGCGCCTGACGAGCAAAATTGACAGTTATTATAAAAACTACAACAAAGACCTCGATCAGAAGATTTTCAATCGCTTAACGCCGATGTACATCGACTACGTAGACGCTAGCCTCCTACCCAAAGGGTTCAAAGAAAATTGGCGCAAAAACGGCGATAAAATTTTTAGTAAATCCGTCTTTTTAGATCCTGCTAAATTAAAAAGCGCCCTTAAAAGCTACAGCGACAAGAGTGGTAAAAAACTGGCCAAAGATCCCGCTTATGTAATGGCCACAAGTCTGTTTGACAATTTTAGAGCAGAAATATTGCCCGCCTACCGCACGTATGCCGCCGAGGAACAAGGCTTACTCAGTAAGTATGTAGAGGGTTTGTTGGTCATGTTCCCAGAGCGCAACACCTGGGCCGATGCCAATTCTACCATGCGCATTGCTTTTGGTAAAATCGAAGGTTCTGCCCCTGTCGATGGCATCGCTTACCGCCATTATACCACTATAAAAGGCATTATGCAGAAATACAATCCAGACAATCCAGACTTTCAATTGACCGACCGTTTTATACAATTGTACAAAGAAGGCGATTGGGGACAATACGAGCAAGACGGCGAATTGTGGGTTTGTTTTACGGCTTCTAACCACACCACAGGCGGCAATTCAGGCAGTCCCGTTATTGACGCAGAAGGCAATTTGATGGGCATTAATTTTGACCGCAGCTGGGAAAGTACCATGAGCGATTTCATGTTCGACGAGTCGCGTTGTCGCAACATTGTCGTAGATGCTCGTTATGTGCTGTGGGTGATTGACAAGTATGGCGAGGCAGGCCATTTGCTGGATGAAATGAAGTTGGTAAAATAATTTTACCTTTTATCTGCTGGTAATTTTTGGACGGAGGTGTTTTCCACATGTTGGAAAGCACCTCCTTTTTTATGCTTCCTACCCAAGCCTACTTTATAGCCTTTGTATCACAGAGTTAGCTCTTTTTTACATAGAAAAAGACCACCTTTACAATTTAGCAAGCCAATTGTTCTGAATTTTTCCTTTTTTTTGTCAAAAAGTTCATAAAAAGCAGCTAATTACGGACTTAGTTGTATATTAGTTGACTAGAAAAAAAGTTAACGTATAGATAACCTACCGCACAAAACATTTTTCTACTTTTTACCAATACCCAATTCTGCTTCCCCTTACTTACAGATTATTACTCTTCACATCAATTTTAAACTCCTATGAAACTACTATTTACACTTTCCTTTTTACTTTTTGGCTGCTGGTCCCTCTTAAGTCAAAATGTTGATTACAACGCCAACATTACGCGCTTTTATGGTAGTGACTGTTGGGAATTGACTAGAGAAGAATGGACTTGGTATGGTTATATAAGTGACAACAACAATTCTATAGAAACGTCTTCAGGATGTATACAGTGTAACAGAGGTTCTAATTGTACTAGAACAGCTACCTATGCTTCTCGGTCGCAAAGTAATGTTCCCGCTACTCAGATTATAACGCGTATTGATGCTTGGGAAGATGATAGCGGTTCTAGATGTAGTTACAATAGTGGAGACGACTGTAGAACGCGTACGACTTGTAGTTATGCCTTTACCAATCCATTAGAATACCAGTATACAAGTAGAACTTCTCCTACTTGCGGTAACAATGATTTTAACATGACCACCTTCTACCGCTACCGCTACGCAACAACGGCGTTATCTACGGCCACCGAACACACAAGTACCACTTTCTCTACAGGTGGCACACGGCCATTTTGGGGCGCACGGGGCAACTGGTCGCTAGACGGCGATTGCGCGGCTTCGGGCACCATTACCCACAACCAAACGTCTAGTTTTTCTACGACTGTTTCTTGCAAAAGCCAAGTAACCTTTCGCTGGCGGGTATCGTCAGAAGCGAACTATGATTTTCTAGTAGTGTATGTAAATGGAGTAGAAAGAAATCGCATTTCAGGGGAAATTCCTTGGAGAACGGTAACGCTCAATTTGGGTTTTGGAAGCAATACCATAGAGTGGCGCTACCTAAAAGATGGTTCTGCTTCTGCTAATGAAGATCGCGGTTTTATAGATCAAATTAGCTTTGTGGATGCTAGCAGCCTCAATGCAGGCGCCATCGCTGGCAACCAGAGTATTTGTTCAGGTGGCAATCCTACTTTGTTGACGTCTACGACCAGCGGAGAAGCGTACTCCACTACGCTCAATTACCAATGGCAATTCAGCAACAACAATATTTCTTGGACAAACATTTCTGGCGCTACAAGTTTGACTTACAACCCGCCTTCTGGATTGACCAATACCAGATACTACCGCCGCCGCTTACAGGATGGTTGTGGTCTTATAGGGTATTCTAATACGGTCACCGTAACGGTCAACGCCTTGCCCAACGGTTCTCTCTCGGCACCCTCGCCTATTTGTCAAGGCAATACGGGCAATTTGATTTTCAACAGCTCTGCTGGAGCGGCACCGTTTAATATTGTTTACAACGGCACCAGCATCAACAACATCAACAGCGGAACAGCTATTCCCGTTTCCCCTAATTCGACAACAAGTTACAGCATTTCTTCCATAGTAGATAACAACGGTTGCGTACGAACCTCGTCTTTGGGATCTGGCGCTACGGTTACCGTCAACACCAACTCTACTGCGCCCAACATCACCGCTATTTCTAGCAAACAATGCCCCAACACGCCGCTTGTCTTATCGGCTTCTGGTGGGATAAGTGGTACAGGTGCTACGATAGAATGGTTTACTGGGCCCAATGGTACGGGCACTGCGGTTGGGACAGGCAACGCCCTTGCGGTGGTTCCCTCTTCTACAACGACCTACTACGCACGCCGCTCAGGCGTCTGCAATACCACCAACGACGACTCTGAACAAGTAGAAATTCGCGAATACATTTATGCGCCAACAGGGGTGACCGCAGCGGTGGATTATTGTACCGATGTCAATGGTTGGCACCATTTCTACAATGCCACCGACGAGATTATCTTCTCTATGCGCGGTGATTTATCAGGCG
>CAYUZF010000034.1:15596-17792 GCA_964449615.1 uncultured Aureispira sp. | reverse complement strand
CTGTGGTGAGCATCAACAACAACGGCAGCTACTACCAAGATGCAATAAATGTAGTCGGCTCTTGTATCAATGGCTGGTCGCCTGGTGAAGAGCGCTTCGAGTTGCCGCGCAGTTGGAATGTAAATTTCATAGGTGTTCTGAATGGTACTTACGACATCCGTTACTACTTCCCTGCCAGCGAAAAAACAGCGCTAGAAACTGCCGCTGCCAACCACATGGCTAGCAATGCCGCTTGCAATTATACGTACAAGTATGGGACGCCCAACGGGTTTGTTTGGTTCAAAAATATAGGTGCCGCTTATACCGCCCCTGCATTCGATTTGCCCACCCAATTATCAGGTTCTACAGGAACCACCAACGGGGTGCATTATGCTGAAATCACAGGCATTACTAGTTTTTCTGGGGGGTCTGGGGGGATCGTATTGGCTCCTTCTAGCAGTTTGCCTGTAGAATTGAGTAGTTTTAAAGGCTGGAATACAGGCAGTAGCAACACGTTGCAATGGATTACCGAAAGTGAGTTGAACAACGAGCGTTTTGAATTGGAGCGCAGCGCCGACGGCCAATATTTTGAGCGCATCGCTACGGTAGAGGGCGCGGGTACCACCAACGAAACAAGAAGCTATTTGCACGAAGACAACGCGCCGTTTATGGGCGTCAATTATTACCGCTTGCGCCAAATTGATTACGATGGCACGACGGAGTTGTCCAACATCGTTGCGCTAGAAGTAGCCGCCGAGCAAGGCGTTCAGCGCTTTTTCCCCAACCCTACTACAGGTCGTTTGACGTACCAGTTCCACAGCGAGCGCAGCGAAACCGTTACCTTACAGGTACGCAATATGTTGGGACAAGTACTAGATACTTGGACGTACGACAGCCATCTCGGCATCAACAACAAAGAATTGGATTGGAGTGCTTACCCTTCTGCCACCTACCACGTAACGGTATACGGCCGTGCAGGCCAAGTGTTGCATACCCAATCTGTTGTTAAGAAAACGCCGTAAGGGGTTGCAGTAGGTATGGTAGCAGTAAGGGGCAATGCCCCTTACTGCTACGACCTATCCTTTTTCTAGTAGCGCTTTTTCTTTTTCTTACCTTTAAAAGCGGGCTTTCCTCCAAACTTCCCTTTGCCCTTCTTAGCGAAGCGTTCTTTTTTATAACGCCCTTTGGAAGCGCCACCGCTTTGCTCGCTGCGATTGGCCGTGCGCTCGACTACTACAGGCACCCCTGCTACTTGACGCCCTTTCTTGATGCCGTCTAGCAATTCGCGTTCATAAGCTTGGTCGATCTCGAAAAAAGAAAACCCTTTCATAATTTCGATTTTCCCAATTTCTAAGCTTTTGCTGTCTACACTGTCTTTGATTAGGCCAATCATTTTTGGTGCCGTCATTTTGTGTTTGCTTCCTACATTGACGTAGAAACGCGCCATGTGTTCGTCGTTGCCACGGCGGCGGTTGCGCTCTGGACGGTCGCGCTCTTTGCGTGTTTTCTTACTTTCAGGAGCAGCATTTAAGTCGCCTGCATTTTTATAATAATTCAAAAAGCGCTGAAATTCTAAGCTGACAAATTTCTGTAGAATTTCCTCTTTGCTAAAGTTCTCCAACTGTTCGTAAACCGTCGGCATATATTTGTCAATGCCTGCGTCTGGTTCCGTATCGGCAATTTTATTAATCAAGGTAAACAGACGGCGCTCGCACACTTGTTCCCCCGTAGGAATCAAACGGCGCTCAAATTTTTGGCCAATTTTCTTTTCTAATAGACGAATTTTGTGCGCCTCCTTGTTGGTAATCAAAGCGATAGAAACCCCTTTTTTACCTGCCCGTCCTGTACGCCCACTTCGGTGGATGTAGTTTTCCAACTGGTCGGGAATTTTGTAGTGCAAAACGTGGGTCAAATCGTTGACGTCAATACCGCGTGCGGCAACGTCTGTCGCTACCAACAACTGGATGCTCTTTTTGCGAAAGCGGCCCATTACATAGTCGCGCTGTGCTTGCGACAAATCGCCGTGCAACGCATCGGCAGAATAGCCATCGGCCATCAACCAATCCGCTACTTCTTTGGTTTCGGCGCGTGTTCTACAAAAGACAATGCCGTACATTTCAGGCGAAATATCTGCAATGCGTTTGAGGGCGCGGTAGCGATCCGAAGCGCGGGCCACACAATAGACGTGCTTAACATCGGCATTGGCTTTGTTGCGAG
>CAYUZF010000034.1:7976-15586 GCA_964449615.1 uncultured Aureispira sp. | reverse complement strand
ATCTTAGCGGGATCGCGCATGTAATTGTTGGCAATCGCGTCGATTTCGCGCGGCATGGTCGCCGAGAACAACAACCCTTGCTTTTCGGCAGGCGCTTGGCTCAAAATTGCGTCCAACTCTTCTTTAAAACCCATCGTCAACATCTCATCGGCCTCGTCCAACACCAAGAAGTCAATCTCGCTGATGCTCATTTTCTTACGCTCAATCAAATCGCGCACACGGCCTGGCGTTCCGACGACAACTTGACAACCTCGACGCAGCTGGCGAATTTGTCCGTCGATGGGTGCGCCACCGTAGACCGATACCGTCTGAATCCAAGAATCGTACTTGGTAAACGTGGCTATATCTTTGGAAATTTGGATGCACAATTCACGCGTCGGACATAAAATAAGCGTTTGAATGGCTTTTTTATCGCGGTCGAGCTTGTGCAACATGGGCAAGCTGAACGCTGCTGTTTTCCCTGTTCCTGTTTGGGCCAACGCCACTAAGTCGCGGTCTTCTTCTAATACAAAAGGTATCGCTTGTGCTTGTACCTCGGTGGGTTGCTCAAAACCCAAATCTTGCAAAGCTTTTAATACATTGGGACGTAGTCCCAACTCCTCAAATGTCAACATACTATATGATTCAATAGGTCATAAAAATTGCTGCCCCATACGCTTCTACTCAATCCCATTGAATCTCTAAGCGCCCCGAACAGGCTAAATAAGGTGCAAAGGTACGACTTTTTTGTCAGTATTTCATTTATTCAGAGAAGTATACTCAAAAGGCAACTTTTTAGAATTTGTGACTGTTCTAAAAACGATATTTTTATGGTATCTTGCACCTCCATTCTAACAAAAACCAATACTGCTTTATGCTTCTTGCTTCGGCCTTTGCTTATTTACTGACGCTCTTTTTGGCCTTCACCATTATCCCACTAATGGCCGTTGGTCTTCGACTTGCGTTGATCGCCCTATTTTCTAGAGTATACTGGGTCATCAACAAACGCCCTTCGCCTGCCGTGTTGCTGCGCTTTTCGGTTAGAATTGCCCATCCTATTGGTTTTCTGACCTCTATTTTTCACGGTTATATGGCCCTCTGGATGGGAAAGGTGTTGCTGCGTGGAATGGGCGTAAAGATCGACTGGTTTTTGCCCAGCTTCCTGATTTTATCGTTTTTGTGGGTAGGCATTCGCCGCATACAGCGCCCTGCCGAAGTTGCGGTAAGCAATCGCTTGACAACAACCAACAGCTTGGGCGAAGAAACAACCATTATTCTCAATCCAGAAGAAGAAATGCTGAATCCAGAAGAAAATATGCTCCAACAACAGAAAAATGAAATCAAGGAGCAGCTCAAGGAAAGAGCTTCGGAGTTTATGCAGGGCAACACAATTATTGGGTTGATCGGAAAATTGACGGGTGTACTTCTGGGCACGTTGTACTTGGTGTATCCTTATATTGGTTGAGTTCAAAGGAACTTTTAAGGCGGCTGTGACCTTATTAGTACACACTTATTCACCGCCCGTTTACATATGGAACCGTCCCCACACCGCTGCCAAAACTGTTACTGCACCCTCGAAGAGGATGCTAATTTTTGTGACAATTGTGGTCAAAAGCGCATCGGAGGCTTTCCGAGTGTAGGCGAAGTCGTGCACGACTTTATGACCAATACGCTGGCATTGGACTCCAAATTGCTGCGTACAATGGGCAGTTTGCTGTTTCGGCCAGGCCATTTGACCGTCCAATACCTGCAAGGCATTCGCAAACGCTACTATACCCCTTTTAAATTATTTTTATTCTGGTTAACAGTGACGTTCCTGTTGTTGAATGGCTTAATTGGTTCTGTCATAGAGCTAGAAATCAATGATCATTACGATTTAGAAACGGCAGCCAATCAAGTCAAGTTACGGCAGGATTTAAAAGCGCGATTTCAAGACAGCAGTACATTACATGCAATAGATACCATTCTAAAAAACAATGCCCCCGATGGGACACTGGACAAAGATACGCTGCTTGTTTCCGATAAATATGCTATTAGCGTAATTGACTTGCAGACCTACAGCCCCGAAGAACTGGTCGAACAACAAGAGATTACTGGTTTCTTTCAAAAAATGATTGCTGTGCAGGTTTTTAAATTGGTCAAAAACCCCGAAAACTTACAGAACTACTTGCTTGGTCGTTTATCGTGGATTCTACTGCTGGCCATTCCCTTAATGGCGCTTTGGATGCGTTTGTTGTATTGGCGCAAGTATCCTTATTACATCCAACATTTGGTTTTCCTAGTCCATTGGCACACGTTCTTATTAGTATTGCTCACGCTGTTGGGCTTGGTGCTTTGGACGGCCTTTGTACCTTTATCTGCTGTACTAGTAGGTAGAAACATCGTTGCTGGTGGCGGTTTGCTCTATGCGTTTTTGAGCTTGCGCAACGTTTATCAACAAAGCTGGGGCAAAACAACAGCGAAGTTTTTGCTTTTTATCTTAGGTTATATCGTGGTGCTTGGTATCGCGTTGATGTTGTTTCTAGGGCTTAATTTTTTACTGTTATAATTCAATAGTTGTTTATGAAAATTATAGTATTGGCTGTGATAACCGTTGCTTGTTTTACGCCATCTACTAACCTTTGGAAAATACTAAGCACTACTACTGCCCGCTTTTATTACGACAAACAAGCAGGAGATTTTAGAATAAAATACCATTTTCCAAGAGCCGTAAAGAAACTAGAGGGCAATACCGTTGAAATTGCAGGGTATTTAGAAGAGGGTATTCCCTTTTCTACAACAAAAAGCAAATTTCTTCTATCGCTGCGCTCTGAGCCTTACCCTACGCATTCTTGTTTTTTACCTGAAATGACAGAATACATAGAAATACAGCATTTGGATAGTTTTGTATTAAAACCTAAAACGCTGTATACTTTCAGAGGCAAGTTCCACCTGAATAAGAAACCAGCTGCATTTACCCAATCCCCATTTTTTCTAACCAAGGCCCGCTGTTTGGAGGGTACTTAAAATACCACCGTTGCTGGTTCTCTTTCTCTTTTCTTGCCCAAGCGGTGCAACTCAGGTACCAAGACCCCAATGGCTGCCCCAACGGCATAGCCCACGACTACATCCGTCCAAAAATGCTTGCCTGCTTGCTGGCGCAACAATCCCGTTGCCGCGGGTACCGTCGCGGCTGCCGCCCATACCCAAGGCACCGATTTTTTACCTCGGTTGTAATCGTGGTACACTTTGGCCGTCATAAAACACATGGCTGCACTCACCGAGGTATGCCCCGAAAAGAAAGCATATTGCGCATCCTTTTCTTGTTGCTCTCTTAGGGGGGCTAGATTGCCGTATACAAAGGGTCGAGGCTGTTTGACTAAGACCTTTGTTAATTGCGTAATCCCTACCGTCAGGGCAAACGTCTCGACGTAAAGTAGGCCAATAGGCAAAGCGTCTTTCCTTATTTTAGGGTCGGCTAAGAGCGCTAATGGCGCAGCCATACTGCCGTAGAGCAACCCATCGCTCACGCGGGCAATGGTCGGCGACCACAAATAACTCGTCGAGCGATCGAGGGCGTTGATGTTGGAACGATCTAAGCGGTTGATCTGGGCAAGGGTCAACGGCTGCGTTTGGGCATTTAGTATCAAATAGGGAATACCTGTGCCGAGGCTCGCGCCAATGAGCGATGCTTCCAACCCCCAATTTAAGCGGTAAGGGGCATCGTGTTCAAAAAAAGGGTTTTGGCTTTGGGCTGTAGTGCAAAAAAGCGCAGTAGTAAACACTAGTAGAGAAATCCAGACGTATCGGAAGGCAGGCATAGTAGTAGTTGTTAAGAACATTTCTGCGATGATAGAGCAAAATAAATAAAAACTGCACAATTAAGACGCATTCTTTTCCTCAAAATGCCTATCTTCTTACCTCAATACATACGATAGAACAACATGGAGGAAGAAAAATTTAACTTCTGGATGCGGTGGCTCTTCTGGGCGAATGTAATGACTTTATGCGTAGGTTTGTTAGCGGCTTTTGCAGGCAATAGTCTAGTTTTTGAATGGCACAACGACGGTACCCGTGCCACTTTTTTCAACGGCGCAGCACTCTCGCCTGAAGTTCTAGCTTTGAAGAATTGGTTATTCGGCATTATTGGCGGCAGCATTGTTGGCTTTCATTTGCTGATGCTGTTTATTATTAAAAATAGCTTTGCTCAAAAAGAACGCTGGGCATACTGGGCATTGTGGGCAGGCTTACTCTCTTGGTTTGTAGTTGATTCTAGCCTATCCATCTATTACCAAGCGTATCACAATTTGTATTTGATCAACTTGGTAGCGCTTATTTTGATTGGCTTCCCCCTTCTAATGACGCGCAAAGCCTTTTCCTAACAAAACCACTTATTTTTATTAAAAAAAATAGTTTTCTAGTAGCTTTGTGGTACCAATACACCGAGTTGCGCGCTCCAACTTCCTTTCACCATTTATTTGCGATTAATAATGCCTGACATCTACATCAAAAACATGGTTTGCCCACGCTGCATTGAGAGCGTCAAAAATACCTTGACCCAACACCACCTGAGCTACCACACCGTAGAGTTGGGCAAAGTTGCCCTCAAAAAACCATTGGGCAACAGCCAAATGCAGGCACTGCAACAAGACTTGGAACAACTGGGCTTTGAATTGTTGGAAGACAAAGAAGAACAATTAGTGAATGCCATCAAGAGTTTTATTGTAGAGTGGATACACTACGGCAAAGCGGCCAAAAGTACTTGGAATTTGTCGGATGCACTCGCACAAGCGCTGCACAAGGACTACTCTACCCTCAGCAAAACCTTTAGTCGACAACTAGGCCGCACCATCGAGCAGTACAGCCAGCAGCAGCGCATCGAACGCGCCAAAGAACTCCTAGGTTACCAACAACAATCCATTACCGAAATCGCTCACGACTTGGGCTACAGCAGCACGGCCCATTTTTCCAATCAGTTTAAAAAAGTAACAGGCCAAACACCCAGTGCATACAAAAAAGCAGGGGGATCGTCTCGAAAATTTCTGGATAACATCAACTAGTCCACAAAACGCAACTTTCTTCCATAATTTTGCATTCTAAATAGTCTATTTAGGGATTATCTTTGTAACTACTAGTAGATCTTGTAGAAGACAAAATTATAGCAATGATAAAAGAATACCACATCGAGGGCATGACTTGTAACGGCTGCCTAAACAGTGTTAAGAACAACTTACAGGCGCTAGAAACCGTAGAGCAAGTTGTTATAGATTTTCCACCAGGCCAAGCAAAGTTGGTACAAAATGCCGCCATTCCGTTGGCCGAGCTGTCCAACGCGCTGGGAGCAAAATACACCATTACAGAAACAGTAGAAAAAGTGGTTGCGCCTACGCCAGAACCAGCGGCGGATAGGTTTTCTCTATCGACTTATAAACCGCTTTTTTTGATTGTGGCGTATATTTTAGGTGTCTGTATCTTGGTACAATATCCTTTTGAAAACTTTTCAGGGATGTTGCTGATGCGGCATTTTATGGCGGGGTTTTTTTTCTTGGTATTTTCTTTTTTTAAATTGCTGAACTTGCGCGGTTTTGCCGATTCTTACGCTATGTACGATTTGGTGGCAGCACGTTGGCGCGCTTGGGGTTTGATTTATCCTTTTGTGGAGTTGGCCTTGGGAATTTTGTATTTGACCAATAGTTTTCCCGTATACACCAATTGGATCACAATTGTAGTTTTAGGTGTCAGTAGCTTAGGGGTAATCAAAAGCAATTTGGACAAGCGCAACATCAAATGTGCCTGCTTGGGCGATGTATTCAATTTGCCCATGTCTACCATTACCATTGTAGAAGATGTAGCGATGGTCGCAATGGCAGTTTTGATGCTTTTCTGAAATATTGCAATTCTCTTCCAAAATTTTACAACTTTTGAAGGGCTCTTTCTTGTAGTATAAGGGAAGATCTTTTTTATAAACACACAAATCAAAAAACATGACCAAAGAAGAATGTATTAAAATCTGTCAAGAATGCTTAGTGGATTGCCGCAACTGCATGGCCAAACAAGCAGGTAAAAAAACGGACAACGCTTGTCCTGAATGTTGTATGAACTGCGCAGAAGCTTGCCAAGTGTGTATCAATATGCTGGCTCTAGACAGCAAATGGGCTAAAGACTATTGTAAAATTTGCGCCGAAATTTGCGATTGGTGCGCCAGCCAATGCGGAGAGCACGAGCACGAGCATTGCCAAAAATGCGCCGAAAGTTGCCGCCGCTGTGCAGAAGCTTGCCGTGCATACGCTGCTTAATCCTATTTTTTGTACAAAAATTAAGTAAGAACCACTTAGCTTTTCTTAATTCATCAATTCAAACATGACAACCTAACACTTTGATCATCAACAATACATACCACCGCTACACCAGTATATTGCTGCTCCTGCTGTTCTTGTTTGTCAATAAGACACAGGCCATACCGCAATTTAATTGCTGTTGTTCGCATCTAAAAGCGGCAATGGAGTGTTGTATCCAAACAGAGCGAGCGCAGATGGGCTCTTGTTGCGTTGAGAAGAGTTGTAGCTCAAAGTTGCAGCTGTCTCCATGCAGCTGCAACGATGAAACCCAATGGGACGTCATGCGGCCCATGCAGGAGAAAGCGCCAGATTCCCCTTCTATTAGTTGCGCTCCTACCCTAAGACCGAGCTCTTGGCCTGTATTTATACTGCCAAGAGTTCTTGGTTGGACAGCGGGTACCTTCATTCCCTTCCAACATTATCGACCGCCTTTACTTTACAGGGATGTTCCCATCTTTGTTCAATCCTTTTTGCTATAAACAACTGACTTTATTTTAGTTATAAAAAATTCTTTTCTTTAGAAATAAACGTTCTAAGGAGCTATTTTTTGCCTTTTTTTAACTTAAAAAATCAGTTGTTATGATGATTTATTGGCGCCTGCTAGGGATGTTGCTGTGCTGTAGTATAGGCAGCCATTCTTTAGCACAGGGCCCTCCTATCCTGGGAGACAAACCCATTATGCTCGGCGCAAAACGCGTCGTTCTCAAAACGCTCAGCGAGTTCAGACAAATGCCTCGTGGCTGGGCACTCAAGGCACCTGCGATGGTGCATTACTTACCCACCTCCAATACTCTACTAGGGGTTTATGTCCCGTTTGTTTATACTGACCTGAATACGGAAAGCCCTAGCTTTTTAGGAGACATTAGTTTGGTAACCAAGTACCAGTTTTACAAAAAAGACGGCAAAGGCAAAACCTTTCGCATGGTACTCAAAGGATTACAAACCTTACCTACAGGTGCCCCTCTGGAGCTGGAAGACATGAGCATGGGTGTATTTCAGAGTTATTGGGGTGTTATAGCTGGTTATGAAAGTATTAAATACGGTATCTCCAGTGAATTGGGGTACAACTTTAGTATTGTACCAAGTATGAATGAGGCGCGTATGAAACTTAGTTTTGGCCTGCCCTTGCTTCCCCCAAGCTATCCTGTGAAACAGGTGAATTTATTTTTTGAATACCAAGCCAGCTATTGGAGCAATGCACAGGAGTACCTAATGCTTTATGCACAGGGAGTGCAGTACGCCAAAGGCCGCGTCACCTTAGAAGCCTCGGTACAGTGGCCGCTTTTACAACAAGTGCGTTTAGAGCGCGAACGT
>CAYUZF010000034.1:7655-7923 GCA_964449615.1 uncultured Aureispira sp. | reverse complement strand
CAATCAACTGTCTTGATACGTCAGTTCTAAATACAAAAATCATGTTGAACAAACTAGTTATTCTTTTCAGTTTTTTACTACTAATCACTACAACATCACAAGCACAACGCCCGCACGAATACGATCGATTTACGGTTATGGTAGAGGGCTTAGGTTGTCCATTTTGCGCTTATGGATTAGAAAAAAAATTCAAAGAACTCAAAGGGTTAAAACAACCCAAAATAGACATGGAAACAGGTAAATTTACCTTTCGTTTCCCCAGCAAAGA
>CAYUZF010000034.1:6324-7645 GCA_964449615.1 uncultured Aureispira sp. | reverse complement strand
TTGAGTATCGTACGGGTAGAGGAGCAAGTGAAGGCCGCAGGGTATACCGCCGTACAGGTCAACATTGTTCGTGCGGATGGCAAAGAAGAACGGTCGGCTGCTGCTGTAGCGGCAGTTGTTGGCAAGGTGCAAGAACAACAATTGCAAGTAGCGGGAAATTGTGGCATGTGCCGCTCTCGTATTGAGCAAGCTGCCAAAGGCGTAGAGGGTGTTCAAAGTGCGTCTTGGGATGCCAATAAGCAACGCTTAAACGTACATTTTGACCCTACGCAAACTTCCTTGTCGGACATCGCTGAAGCAATTGCCGCAGAAGGACACGACACCAAATTGGCCAAAGCCAAAACAACGATATACGAAGCATTGCCCGCTTGTTGTCTGTATCGCCGCTAATTTTTTTGTGCGGCTCATAAATTATAATAACGGTAATTACTAGGTGCAGCTTTCGAGGCTGCGCCTGATTTACAAACATAAAAACATGAGAAATTTTATTTTGTGGCTCTGCTGTACTTGGTTCTTCTTGAGCTGTGGCACGGTTCCCTCTACAACTGTGCCCACTGCCGCTTTCGAGCTGGTAGAAACCATTGATTTAGACAGCATTGCACCTATTGGGCTGGCCTTCTATAAAGGACAACTTTGGGTTTCTGATGGCGATAACAACCGCCTAGTAGCGTTGCGGAAAGACGGAACGATGGAACAAATCATTGTAGGTTTTGACCGCCCAATGCACTTGGACAGCGACCAAGATTATTTGTATATCCCTGAATATGGGCGCGACAGCATCCGATTGTTAGCTTCTAATACTCCTGCGACTTATCTAGCGGCTACGCCTGATTTGGACGCCCCTTCTGGCATTAGTGTATTGGGAAAATCAATAGCGTTGGCCGATTTCTACAACCACCGCGTAGTTTACAAAGATGCGCAGCAACAATGGCAGATCTTGGGGAAAAAGGGAAAAGAGCAGGGAGAATTTCATTATCCTACCGATGTACAATGGACAGCAGACGAACTGTATGTAGCGGATGCCTACAACCATCGTGTACAGGTTTTTGACCGCAAGGGCAAGTACCTTCGTACAATTGGCGTCGAGGATAACATAAATGCAGCAACGGGAATACACGTTGACAATGGACGCTTGGCCGTGACAGATTTTGAAAATAGCCGAGTGTTGTTGTATACCACCGCAGGGAAGCGCCTACAGGTTTTGGACAAAGAATTGGATCAACCAACAGATGTTTTATTCCGAGACCATGCTTTGTATGTCATCAACTACGGTAGCAAGACCTTGCAACGCTATGAAAGCGAATTACAATAAAATGTGACA
>CAYUZF010000034.1:464-6314 GCA_964449615.1 uncultured Aureispira sp. | reverse complement strand
TAATAAAATATATTGATGGATAAAGTCTATTTGGCAGCGCCTTGCTGACGTACCGCAGCGACTTCCTTGCGTAGCCAAGCTACTGCCGCGGCCTCTTCTGTAAACAATTTAAGCGGGGTTATGCGGCCTTTTACATTGGGTTTGTTTCGGGCAATTCTAAGGTATAAATTGCCCATTACTTTGGCTGCGAAAGAACTAATCAGCAAGCCCACGGCTACCCCATTGACATCGGTGTGCTGGTAGTATTCCATGACTTCCTTCTTTTTATACAATTTAGCAGAAGTAACCAATAAGGCACGAGGTCGATCGGTACCAATTAGCGCTCGAGCGCCTTCTACTACCTGTCTGGCGGTTTCGATGTCATCAGGGCCATCCCAATTTTCTACGAAAGCTACGTGTACAATGTGGTCATCGTAGCGGTATATGAGAGCATCTCCAAAAGCTTGTTTTTTCATGGGTGTTTATTTGAATGGTTAGCAGTGTTGTAGTATCGAATCATCAATAATAGCAAAAGACAAAGAAAAAACCTAGCCTAGCGGCTTAGTTATGCGTAGCATTGCAAATTCTTACTACAATTTAGGCTGTTTTAAGGCAGAAAGAAGCCTATTGCGTAGAACTGTTGGATGTATTTCTATGCGCTTTGAGTTGTTCGGTAAGCCATTTTATAGCTTTTCCCCTATTGGTAAACAACTTGGAAGGCACATAACGACCATTCTCATTGGTCTTACCTTTAGCTATTTTTAAGTACATGTTGCCTATTATTTTGGCTCCAAACGAAGGAATAACCAGCGCTCTAGCAATTTCATTGATGTCTGCTTGCTGGTAGAGATCCAACAAGTCTTTATTTTTATAAAGATTAGGTGCGATCACCATCAAGCCTTTGTGCGAGGAGCCTACGGCCATAGCTTTGATGGCAGCAACAACCAGTTGAGCCGTTTCCAAATCGTCTTCCCCTTGCCAGTTTTCGATGTGGTCAATTACTAAAATATCCTCATTGTATTTACTTAAAATAACATCTCCGACAGTTTGTTTTTCCATGAGAATAGGTAGTTTTAGGAGGTTGTAAAAGTAACTAATGCTTTTGAAGATACACTTTTTTGTAGGTAAATGTTCCTTACACCACTAGTTGTCTTTTTTAGCCTACAAACACCCTACTTTGAACCGAAAGTAATAACCGTTACTTATTTCGCATCTTGCCACAACTTGATTATCTTGTAGAGTTAGAATAAAATCAAGAACAACCATGCAAAAAATAAAGCTGCCTTTTCCAATGGTTCAATTAACCTTGGAAAACAATCCTGATAAGATTACTATTCCTATACTCGACAAAGATATACTGTGGGTCAACTTGCCTGCTCCTATGATGGCGGGCAGATTTGGCGATCGCTATCAAGAACAAGTACTGGACCACGGCGACTACCAATCTCTACTTGATTATACCTTGCAGGGGGACTTTGAGCGCCGCCGTACTAGTTTGCTGTTCAGAGCTGGACGGCAAAAATTGGCGTTTGAGGAATTGAACTTAAGTTTTGACTATTTTGTACAGAGCAGTACACAGGGCTATTGGGTGGTGGTTCCCGCTTTGGGGGTAGAGACGTTTACAACAGAAGAGGCGCAAGTAGAAGAGCGTGTACAGGAAGTCATTCGACTCGATTTTATGCGCAAAGAACGCCTAGACATTCTGCAACGCACATTAGCCACCATTTGGTTTGAGCAAGCTAGCTTGGCTGTCGAAGCTATAGATTTGCGGGTCTACACTCCGAGCGAACTCATGCGCTTGCGCGAAGAACAACAAAAAGAATGGCTGCCTAAAGTGGCCAAAAAGCTCAAAACGCCTCGAAAAGTCCTCTACGGCTACCAAGACCAATTGGAACGCTTGGCTGAACTGATGCAAAGCCGTTACAACCGCAGCGTGTTGCTGGTAGGGCGCTCTGGCGTTGGCAAAAGTACGTTGGTATGGGAATTGGAACGCCAACGCCGCCAATTTGGATTGACGGCCAGCATTTGGGAAACCACCGCTTCTACACTGATCAAAGAGCTGACAACAGGCGGCGTAGGCTGGCAGGAAAATCTAGCACAGCTCTGCAAAGAACTCACCCAGAAGGGCGACTTTTTATTCGTTCGCAATTTATTGGAATTGTTTGAAGTGGGACAATACCAGGGCAACAACGTTAGCATGGCCGAATTTCTACGCGATCCTGTAGCACAGGGGGAAGTCGCTATCTTGGCGGAATGTACCGATGAAGAATATGCCCGCATAGAAGCCCGCAGCCCCAACTACCTCAATAATTTTCAAGTCTTAAACATTGCGCCTCCTGCCGAACCAAGTGCCTTAGAAGCGATCATTTTACAGAAAGTACAAGCCATTGCCAACAACGAGCAACTGCAAATAGAAGTAGAAGCCATTCGCGAAACCATTCGCCTCAACCAGCGCTATACCCCCTATTCTGGTTTTCCTGGCAAACCTATTCGTTTCTTAGAAAGCATCTTGATGGGTTTAAAAGGCAAGCGCAGTCAGGGAAAGAAAGCCGAACAGTGGCGATTAGAGCGCAGCACAATCATTCAGGCGTTTTGCGAGGAAACAGGCATGCCGCCGTTCATGGTCGATCCTGCCATTTCAATGGACTTGCCTTCGGTGCGGCAGTTTTTCACCCGCAATGTATTTGGGCAAAACCACGCCGTAGATGTCTTAGTCGATATTCTGGCCTCGATCAAAACTGCTTTGTTGCGCCAAGGCAAACCCATTGCTTCTATGCTTTTTGTGGGGCCAACGGGAGTCGGCAAAACAGAAATGGCCAAAGTATTGGCAGAATTTATGTTTGGACACCGCTCGCGTATGGTGCGCTTTGATATGAGCGAATTTTCAACGCCTCGTGCCGTGGCCCGCCTTACGGGGGAAAGCTATTTTTCCGATGGGCTGCTGACATCGGCAGTGCGCAAAGAGCCGTTTTGCGTGTTGTTGTTTGATGAGTTGGAAAAAGCGCATCCTTCTTTCAACGAGCTGCTTTTGCAAATTCTAGGCGAAGGGCGTCTGACCGATAGCCAAGGTCAGTTGGTTAATTTTTGTAGTGCTATTATTATAATGACCTCCAACATAGGCGCCCAAAAACTACAGCGCAGCGAAATTGCTTGGGTGCCCGACAACAGTACTGCCCGCGAAGCCGCGCATTATACCAACGAAGTACGCCGCTATTTCCGCCCAGAGATTTTTAATAGAATTGATCAAGTCGTGCCGTTTTATTCGCTGGATGCGGAGGTGGTACGCTTTGTTGTGGAACGCGAATTGGAGGGTTTGCGCAAGCGCGAGGGCTTGATGCACCGCAATATCGAATTTCATTTTTCAGAAGAGCTGTATACCTATTTGGGAAAGCAGGGCTACGATCCCAAATACGGCGCTCGCGCCTTGCAGCGCACACTGCGCGAGCAATTGACCATTCCATTGGCGCAATTGCTGAACCAATATAGTTTTGATGAGAAATTGGTCGTACAAATTGCGGTTGGAGCGGCAGGCGTAGAACTCTCCGTAGAGGCCGACCCGTTGAAACTAGATTTGTTGTTGGAGGAGTTGACACACAACGAGTATATGGATTATGCAACGAGCTTGCGCCAGAACACCACGCGTTTATTTGAAGGCAGCTACTACGTGCATTTATTGAGCGATTTGGAGTTGTCTAAGCGCCTTAAAAACAAAAAAAATCTACCCATTATACTTCTATTCTGCAATTGCAAAGTCAGTTTGAAAAACACCGCACCGCTGCCGAAGACAATGAAAGAACAATGGCTTTGGTAAGTATGGGATTGGAACAACTCAATACCAATATTTACCAAGAAATAGAAGCTTGGGAAAAAGCTTATTGGGATTTGAAACTGGCACTCTATGAAACCATGACCCCCAAAGAGCAAACCAAGGGCTTGTACCTCGGCATTTACAATGCCAACCCCAAACCGCTGTTGGCCATCTATCGCCGACTCTTGGCCGCCAAAGGCTACGACTACAGTGCGCGTTCCATTTGGTACCGAGAATCTTTATACAATGAATTGATAGAAACCACCGACGCGGTTGGAGAACTTGTGCGGGGACCGCGTCGGACTTACTTCAAACAAGCGTTGGATTTTGAACAAAAAAACGCTTGGAAAGCTAAAAATAAAGAAGATATTTTGGTCGGCGTGGAGCTGTATATGAGGGGGGGCGCGCCCAACTTATATCTCAACGAAGAAGCGGGTTGGCAACACCTTATTACTAAAGACAACAAGACCAAGTTTTTTGTTACTACAGGTGAAGACGACGACATTACGCCCAAAGAAATACACCGCAAAGCATTCTACCAAAAACGCAAAAAACCACGTCGCATCTTCTCCCCTCAACACCTAGAAGACAGCCAGTTGGATGCCCCCAAACGCGAATTGACGCCAGAAGAACAGTTGGAGTATCTGTTAGAATTGCTGGACAAGCGCTTTATGGAAAAATTGGACGAAGTGATTATGTAAGCTTTTGTGCGTTGAGCCTTTTTTGTGCGTTTCGGCTTCGCTCAACGCACAAAAAAACTCCGTTCCAAACAAACGTTCGGAACGGAGCATTTTTTTCTAGGTGAACTATAGAATTAGAGTCTTCTAACCTCTACTGCGTTCGGTCCTTTTCTACCGTCTTCAACCTCGTAGCTTACTTGGTCGCCCTCGCGAATATCGTCAAGAAGACCGTTAGCGTGAACGAAAACGTCTTTACCACCATTGTCTGGTGTAATAAAGCCATATCCTTTAGAGTCGTTGAAAAATTTTACAGTACCGTTATTCATTGTATGATTGTTTAAAGGAAGCTGCTGGACAACTTCAAAAATAAGAATCTGCAAAGCTAACCTTATATTTCAACTTATTATAGTTTGAGCAGTTTTATTCTGTCAAAATATTTTTATTTGTAAGTAATATTTTCGTCTTTATACAGCGACAGGGGGTTAATTCTGAATGGTTTTTTTATTGATATCAAAGCCTAAGTCTAGTAAACGGTGTATGGACTCCAATTGTTGTTTTTGCTCTCTAAATTGGCGCTTACTCCACACCTGCAAACGGCGCAACCGCTTGAACTGCTCCAACTGGTATTCGTAGGTCAACCGCGTATTGATTTGCCCATACTCTTCGATCAAGTAAGCATCACGCGCTTCGAACAACTGCTCTAAGAACACTTTTACAGCATCGCTATCAGGGGTGTTTTTTCGCAACACCACATAACGATTACCCGTAATTTTTACTTTTAAATAAGGTGTTGCCCCCAAAAAGTAATAAGCCACCAAGCCAGTACCTGCGGCAAACAGAACCAAAGGTAGCCAAAACGCCGTGGCGACCGCCTGAAAATAGAAAGCGCCACTCAATCCAATCAACATAACAGCCAAAAATAAATGTTCGACCTTAGAAGTTCGATCTAAAAGTAAAGTTTTGTAAAGGTGTTCAAAAGAAATATCGAAACTTTGTGAGCGCCCTATGCGATCTATTTCGTAGCGCAGCGAATTGGGGCGTATGGTATAAATACACTTACTCAGTAATTGACGTTGTTCTAGTGTATTACGCATTTCAGTTTTACTGTTCATCAGAAGCTATTTTTGTAGGACAAAGGAAGCACTGGGCACCTCCCATAATTACAGTAGTATAAATCAATAAATATGCCTCATTTCTGCCCTTAAATTTTTGAAAACGGGCTTTTGTATTCTGGTAACATTAGGAAAAATTGGGAGTGGTTGGACAAAGCAGACCGCGTATTTTTGAGAAACTGTTAACGTTTAAAGCAAAAGTTATTTAAAAATAGCTGGGAAAAGCTTTTGTGGGACGATCTTATAACTAAAAATAGGAAAAAATTGTTAG
>CAYUZF010000034.1:0-440 GCA_964449615.1 uncultured Aureispira sp. | reverse complement strand
CCGAGGTCCCACTATAATCAGGAGCCACCCCCTATCGCGGTTCTTTTACGTCTTCTTGACAACTGGTTTGCTCAGAAGATTCCATGCCCCCAATGTAAGTTTTATAGTGCGTTTTTTCAGAATGATTGTTGGTAATATCTGGCTGTGGCTGCTCTGTTTTTGGTTGGCACCCTGTTTTGGACAGAGGACTGCTGTTCGAGGACAAATTATGGAGCGTTTTAGTGCTGACCCCCAGACACAAGTACGTGTGGTGTTGCTACAAGACCAAGCCATTGTAGCGAGTCAGTCCACAGATGCTTCTGGTAGATTTGTGTTTTATGGTTTGCCTTTCGGCCAATACGAACTATTGAGTTGCCAGCAAGGTTGGTCGTCTATTTTAGTTGCGCCATTGGTGGTATCGGAACAAAACCCTCGAATAAAATTGTTGATTATGACCGAAG
>CAYUZF010000033.1:14671-31772 GCA_964449615.1 uncultured Aureispira sp. | reverse complement strand
GTGCTATGTCCCGCACTTGTTCGGCAAAAAAGGCTCGCTTAAAAATGGTTGATTACTTCTGTTACACTGTACTTAGATTTGCCACGACTTCTAAGGCCTTCGTTACGTGCTCCTTGGCTTTTATCTCTGCTTGATAGCGGAACACCAACTGCCCAGTGGCATCAAACACATACGTCACGCGCCCCGAAATCATCCCCAGTAGTCCTTTGGGAACGCCAAACAAAGTCTGTACTGTATTGCGGCTGTCGCTTAACAAATCGAAAGGAAGCTGGTAACGCGAAGCAAATTGCTGGTGGGATATGACCGTGTTGGGACTAATGCCAACGACTCGTGTGTTGTGGCGGGTAAAATCTTCGTAGCTGTTTTTAAAAAAACAGGCTTGTGCAGTGCAAACGCGGGTAAAATCACTAGGATAAAAATAAACGACGATAGGGGTTCCTCTCCAATCGCTGCTGTCTACCCACTTTCCCGCTTGATTCTTTAAGGAGAAGGATGGCAATGTATCCCCAAGTTGTATTTCTTTCATCATGATGGTATAATATAGCGTCAATTGCTATCGTGTTAGATTCAGGTAACGCGATGGTTGGTGCTTTGTTTACCTTTTTTAAGCTTTCGATAAATATTTTTTTTTATGATTTTATTTTGATAAAAGGAACTAGAATGGCGTCACGGCCACTTATTAAATCAAAGCTCTAGCGGTAGTTCACTACATGTCTCAAACGCTTTTTATGACCAACAACTTATTTGGTGTTCCTTCTGCGCACTATTTTTCTATTTTTTCGCCCCCTATCCCTCCAAATAGTCCTGTCACATCTAAGGGGTTCCGCTTCTACTTCTTTCGTTATTTCTCGCCCTTGCTCCTTCTCATTCTAAAACAAATCGCTTATCTTACGCTATTCTAATAACGGCAGTTCATAAAACCGTTGTTGCTTACACTGATTATCTAGCAACGCCGTCCGTCTCAATATGCGGATTGGCTTTCAAAAAACAAGATCAAGAGTTATGGGAAGAGCGTTTGAATACCGCAAAGCACGAAAAATGAAGCGTTGGGGCCAAATGGCTAAAGTATTTACTAAAATCGGTCGCGAGATTGCTCTAGCCGTCAAAGAAAGCGGCCCTGACCCTGACAGCAATCCCAAATTGCGCTTGGCCATTCAAAACGCCAAAACGGCGAACATGCCCAAGAAAAATGTAGAAGCGGCCATACAGCGCGCCTCTTCTAAAGACGCGGAAAACCTAGAAGAAATGGTTTACGAGGGATACGGCCCACACGGCATTCCCTTCATCGTGGAGTGTTTGACCGATAATTCGACGCGTACGGTTGCCAATGTACGCTTCTATTTTTCCAAAGAAAAAGGCTCTTTGGGGACTTCTGGCTCGGTGAGTTTTATGTTTGATCGAAAAGGCGAGTTTATTTTTGATTTGGGCGAGCGGGATGTTGAAGAACTAGAACTGGAATTGATTGACCACGGTGCCGATGAGATCGACGAGTCGGAGGGCAAGGTTTATGTGTATACAGCTTACGAAGACTTTGGTACCATGCAAACGGCTTTAGAAGCAATGGGCATCGAAGTTGAAGAGGCGTCTTTGCAGCGTTTTCCGCAAGTTACTAAAGAATTAAGCGAAGCAGAAAAGGAAGATATTGAAAGCTTAATTGAGCGTTTTGAGGACGACGAAGATGTGCAAAAGGTCTTTCATGGAATGGCGTAGCTTGCCTGCTTTTTTTTAACCGCTCCCATACGCATCAATTCACTACAACATGTCCAACAACTACTTAGAGTTGCGCGATTGGCTTTGCACAACCAGCCCAATTTCATAGAAGATGATCCGATAGGTCTGCCCCACCAGTTCACCCAATTGCAAGACATTGAAATTATTGGTTTTTGGGTGGCAATGTTGGCTTGGGGCCGCCGCAGCAGCATTATCAAAAGCGGGAAGCGGTTGATTGAATGGATGGACGGCGCGCCCTACGATTTTATCAAAAACCACCAAGAGCAAGACCGCGCTCGGTTTGAACAATTTAAGCACCGCACCTTTCAGCCCATAGATGCGCTTTATTTTTTGGAATATTTACAACAGTATTACCAGCACCATGAATCGCTGGAAACAGCTTTTAGCCAACATCTAGGCGAGGAAGATATAGACATAGAAAAAGCATTGATTGGTTTTCATAAAGGCTTTTTCAGTTTGCCCAATGCGCCACACCGCACGCGCAAGCACATTGCTACCCCTGCTCGAAAATCTACCTGCAAACGCCTCTGTATGTTTCTGCGTTGGATGGTACGCCAGGATGCACAAGGAGTAGATTTTGGTTTGTGGAAAAGCATACAGCCTCGGCAGTTGTTGATGCCCCTTGATGTGCATGTGGAACGCGTAGGCCGCCAACTGGGCTTGATTGAACGCAAGCAACGCGACTGGAAAACAGTGCTGGAATTGACGGCTCGCTTGCGCGAATTGGATGCAGAAGATCCTGTCAAATACGATTTTGCACTGTTTGGTAGTGGGGTACTGGAAAAAGCCAATATTGGTTTTCAGTAAACGATTACTTGTTGCGAGCTTGATAAGCTTCTAAATGCTTGGCAAACTTTTTGGTCGTTATCCATTCCTCAGCATCGGTATTCAACCACCAATAAAGCCCGTACATCTTTTCCTGAAAAACGCAAGGAATGACCAGTTCGTTTTGCCGATTGATAAAGCCACATTTAACCATTTTTGTTTTATTGGCAGATTGGCAAACAGGACACCACCCATCTTTAAAAATACCTACCATTTTATATCGAAGCGGGAGAGTTACTTGGGCGTTTTGATCCAAAAGTCCACATTTGGTACTGGTAGTATAACGACCACTTTTTTCATTGATTGTACTGGTGGTCTTGCAAACTAAGTATCCTTCTTGATAGGGGTCTAATCTACTATAAACGGCTGGAAGGATTACCTTCCCTGTTTTATCAAACACCCCGTATAAACCTTTTGCGCATACTTTTATTTTTTGGGGTCTGTAGGTTTCAATATCGGAGTATTTACAAGGAAGTATTTCTTTTCCCGCTCGGTTGATGACCCCCTTATACTGCCCCTGTGTTACGACCGCAACGCCCTCTTTATCAAATTGATTAACGCGGTCGTATTTCAAAGCACAAATTTCTTGCAGTTGTCGGTTAATAAATTCGTATTTATGCTTTCTACTAACAACAGCAAAACCTTTTTGAAACCTTCCCACATCGTCGTAAACTAATGGAGTCACCTCTTTACCTGTAGCTGCCTCTACCAACCCCCAACGACCGTTGGATACTGCATAAAACCCATCTTTACGCATAGCATTTATTGCTTTGTACTTAGGTGTAATAATTTCCTTCCCTGCACTGTCCAACAATCCCACCAAGCTGTCTAATGTTGTTAGATACAGTTTATGATACAGGGGCTGTATGCGGTCGTATTTGGCAGGCACTATTACTTTACCTGTTTGATCTACTACCTTCATTTTTCCCTCCTTCGCCAAATAATACATAGGCGCTAGCTGCTCACTGTTGTCAAATTTGATAACCGTGTAGTAGTCAATATCATCATATATTGGTTCTACTAGTACATTACCCAGTGTATCCAGCAAGCCTATTCCTTGATCCGACACTATTTTGTAATGCTTAGATTGAAATGAAGAAGAAAGACTAAGTATTCCTTCCTCATTTTTATAAAAAAAATAATGCGCGCCTCTATTTATATGGTAGGCAGTAGGCTGTTGTTTTGATGCTTCTACGTACACCAAAAAGGTGCTTTTATAAAAAAAACGGAAACCATACAATTATGTGGATGCACTTTACAGTGGTTTTGGTGTGTGTTGTTTAGAAATAGGTTTTCGCAGAAAAGCACCTTAGGAGCGCTCCAAGCGGCGCAAAAACTCTTGTAATTTTACCGTAGCGCGCCCGCGGTGTGAAATGCTGCTTTTCTCTTCCGCGCTCATTTGCGCAAAGCTGCGCGTGTAGCCTTCGGGCTGAAAAATGGGGTCGTACCCAAAACCATCCGTTCCTTGCCGCGCTTCTAAGATGGTACCATGCACAACGCCTTCAAAAGTATACCTCTGTCCGTCCAGAACTACGGCAATCACCGTTTTGAAATGCGCACGGCGGTTCTTTTCCCCCTCTAATTCTGCTAAGAGCCGATCCATATTGGCGTTGTGGTCTTTCTGGGGGCCACCATAATAAGCGGTATCCACGCCTGGCGCGCCCTCCAGTGCATCAACGAGCAATCCCGTATCTTCTGCAAAACAATTTCTGCCGTACTCATCGTAAACGTACTGGGCTTTTTGCAGCGCATTGCCTTTGATGGTTCCTGTTGTTTCTGGAATTTCTTCGTTGCAACCAATATCGTTCAACGATAAAAATTGATAAGCCTCTCCCATGACTTGCTGAATTTCACGGACTTTATTGGGGTTGCCAGTAGCAAAAACGAGCTGTTGCATGTCAGAAGTATTAAGCGAAAATTAATCCTCCTTTAACGCCAACTCCTTCAATTCTTCGGCGACTTCCTTGCCCAAATAGGCTTGAATACCGCTGTGGATGAGGTAGAGCAAAGGAATAAATAGAATGGCAATGGTAATTTTGTACAAATAGTTGGCGGTACCTACAGAGAGTAGCGTATCCATCGTCCAGTCGGCTCCCAAAACAAACGCAATGTACAAAACGAGGTAGCTATCGATCAACTGGGAAAAAAGCGTAGAAACGGTTGCACGGAGCCAAATGTGTTTTTGACCCGTTAGTTTTTTGATGTGTTTAAACAAAACTGCATCCAGTACTTGCCCTACCAAAAACGCCACCAAAGAGCCAATGATAATCCACAAGCCTTGCCCAAATACGCTAGAAAAAGCCGCTTGCATTTGAGGGACACCCTTGTCCTGGTAAGCGACGTCCCACCAGTCCGCAGGTGCTAGCCCAATGGCCAAAAAAACCATTATAAAAGCATACGCAATTAGAGCAACAGTAAGATAAGAGAGAAATTTGACGCCTTTTACTCCAAAATAATCGTTGATGACATCTGTTATAATAAATACAACGGGCCAAAGCAATACCCCCGCTGTAAAGTTGAGCGGGCCTGCTCCCGATGGGTTAAGCCCCCAAGGCGCTAGTTGTAGGGTATCTTCTAGTGCAAATATTTTGACTCCAATAAACTCAGCAATAAAGGCATTTACTAAAAAGAAACCCCCTAAAATAAAAAATAGACGATTGCTCTTTGAATCCGTCACTCGCTGGCGAATGGCTTTTTCAATACGTACTTCATCTAAGGTATTTTCTTGATTGGATAGACTCATGTTCAACACTTGATGTCTTGCGAAACAGCGATTAATTAGCGGGGTTCATAAATGTAGGAAAAAAAAGAAAGGGTAGACTATAATTAGGAGGTCTTTTTTGCTGCCCTAAAAATATAATATTTATACACCAAACCCACAGATTTCTGCAAAAACTTCAATAGATAATTTAGAAGCAGTATTCTCTGTTCGAAAAAGGCAGCTTGGGATAACTTTTGTACCTGTAGATGGGTTAAAGTAAGAAGCGATTATCGGAATAGTGCTAATTGTTTAGTAATTTTACCCCTTAACACGCATTGCAAACGCTGCCACCTTCCCAAAGAGGGTCTTTTATTATTTATAAATACCAAGAATAACAACGGTTTGAAGAAATCATATTATACACTGCTCCTCATCTTTATTGTCCTTTTGCTCGACCAGACGCTCAAAATATGGGTCAAACTCAACATGCCCTTGGACGACTATTTCCCCGTATTAGGCTTGGATTGGTTTCACATTCATTTTATTGAAAACCCAGGAATGGCCTTTGGCATTCAATGGGGCGGCGAATACGGGAAGTTGGCGTTGAGCCTTTTTCGGATTGTTGCAATTTCCTTTATTGGGGTGATGCTCTACCGCTTGGTGCGTCAAAAAGCTTCTTTTATAGTGTTGACCAGCATTGCTCTGATTTTTGCGGGTGCGGTGGGTAATATTTTGGATTCGGTTTTTTATGGCGCTGTTTTTTCTGAAAGCACTTCGCTACAGGTAGCCACGTTTATGCCTGAGGGCGGCGGCTATGCGGGTGTCTTATACGGGAAAGTGGTAGACATGTTTTATTTTCCATTAATTGATACTACGTTTCCCGAATGGTTTCCTTTTTTTGGAGGCCGTCCCTTGCGTTTTTTCGAATTTATATTTAACATTGCTGATGCTGCCGTTTTTATTGGAACGGCCATTATATTTGTCTTCTACAAACACTTTTTTAATCAAAAAGACGAACAAGAAACGTCCGAAACAGAAGCAGAAAGCAAAGATCGCCTCAACGAAAATTTATCCATCAGTGAATAAAACGGCTGTTTTCTATACTTCTATTTCTAAAATACTGCTGACCACGTGAAGAAGTCCCACTATGTTCTCCTAATTATTTTTACCCTTTTATTCTTAGACCAAGCCCTCAAGATATGGGTAAAACTCAATATGCCGCTGGGCGATTCGTTTAAGGTGTTTGGGTTGGAATGGTTTCAAATTCGCTTCACAGAAAATAGAGGAATGGCCTTTGGAATGGAATTGGGGGGCGATTGGGGAAAATTAGTGTTGAGCCTTTTTCGGATTGTTGTGGTTGCTGCGATGGGTTATTTTATCGTGCGCTTGGTGCGCAAAAATTCGAGTTACCTGCTGCTCACTTGCATTGCTTTTATTTTTGCAGGCGCTTTGGGCAACATTTTAGACTCCATTTTCTACGGCGTTGTCTTTTCAGACAGCGGTACGTTTCACTCTCCTAGAATTGCTGAGTTCTTACCCGATGGGGGCGGCTATGCGCCAGTATTGTTTGGCGAAGTCGTTGACATGCTCTACTTTCCGCTGTACGAAGGCAACTGGCCACCATGGGTGCCGTTTGTAGGCGGCGATTATTTGCTGTTTTTCCGCCCTATTTTTAACATTGCCGACTCGGCCATCAGCGTAGGTGTTGTGCTTGCTCTGCTTTTTTATCGTCGCTTACAGGCGGAACTGGAACCTCCCGTTGCTACGGAGGCGGATGATTCGGCTACTTAAGTGGTTGGGCTGTTTTTTCAGCGGGCATGTACTGCAACTATATGCCTTTACAAGCCGAACATTAATTTTAATAATGGACGAACTTCTGCCACGCGTTCTTCATTCCAATCGCTGTGCAACACGGTTTTTTGTTTGATTTTGCCATGTTTGGCCAATTCCAACATTTTTTGACGCTCTGCGACAGCAAAGGCCGCAAAAGTACGTCGCAAGGCAGGCAACAGTTGCTGAAAATCATGGTGCTGCAACTGCGACAACCACGCATCAATCAATGCCCATAAATCGGGATTGTGCAACAGTAGCAACCCACTGCCGTGTAAGAAGCCCTCCAACCAACGGCTCGCGGTATCGTTGTCCGCACTTTGCGAAAGCGCATAAGCCAAATAATCAGCGGCTTGCTCTACCTCTAATTCTTGACTGTCCAACAAAAGCCGCACCGCAATGCCTCGCAAATTGGGCGCTACGCTGTCCCACTCTACCAGTTGGTACAAGGCGCGCTGCCAATCAAACAAATAAGCAGCGTCGTTGAGCAACAACAAGGCCCGATTAACCGATAGCACCTGCTCGAACAATACTGCACTGGCCTGCTCTTCCAAATTGTTGGCTGCCATCGGCAAGCCGATGCAAATACGCGGCAACATGTTTTTAAGCAACAATTCCACCATTCTAGAAGCCGTATTGCGCACATCACCGTAGCGCTGCACCCGCACCAAAGGCGGCAACGCCTGCATCAAGTATTGAATATCTTTGGTTACAGCAGCTTTGTGTTCCAGTGCTTTGACTAAAACGGTAAGCGCTTGGGGCAAATCTGCGTGCATCACCTGTTCCAGCAAAGCCGTCAATTCCTGCAAATGTGCGGTTGTTGCTGCTTTGTTTTGTACCCAATTGTTGGCCGCTTGCTCGATCGTATTGCCCCACATGCCCGCTTCTATGATGCGCAACGCAAATTCGGGTTTCCATTGCAATTGCCAATATTCGTTTTTTGTACTCAACTCCCGACCCAAAGCAGGGCCCAAATTCCCCCAAGGAATGTTCAACAGCAACAAACGGTGTAGAAATTGACTTTGTTTCAAGTCGTGTGCTTGTCTCAAATCCAATCCTCCCTGCGGTCTGTTGGCCGTTGCTTTTAGCCAAACTGGTTCTGTGCTGCGGTATTTTTTGAGTTTTAAAGTCTTAATGTGCTGTTCTAAATCCTGTTGCAAGGGAATAACAGGAATGGTATCGGGTACTTGTCCCATCAAATCTCCTACGATCAACTGCTGCCGTACCAACTCCAACTGGCTGCTGTAACCATTAGAAAAAATAGTCTGCACCGCTTCCGTTAATTCCTCAATACCAGGCATTTCTAAGCCGCGCATGGTAGCCAGCGTTTCCGCTAAACGAACTCCCTCAATGGCATGTGCAGCGCTACTTTCTAAGTCTTCTTTCTGAAACAATTGTGATACCTTAGTCATCCAACGAATGGTAGCTTGTTCGTAATTCTCAAACAACAACGCATACCAAGCAGGCGACAACACGCCCGCTCCATAACCGCTTTTAGTGGCAATTCTATCGTACGTCCACGGAATCCAAGTAGCTTTTGTTTTCACTTTTGCAATGCCTTTTAGAAGAGCATTGTCATCGCGCACCTTGTGGGCATCTAAGTCGGCCAAAGCTGGTGTGTGCCAAGCACCGCAAACCACCGCAATACGCTCGTATTTATTTTTAATAGCTTTGCGCAGTATTTTACGCATGTATGCTTCCCGCAATAGGTTGTCCGCTTGTCCAATGTCACCAATTTCTTCGCGCAAGCTCTGCATCAATTCTACAATCGCTTCAAATACTGCTGCGTCGCCTATTCCCTGCTCAAAATATACCTCCCACCAACGCTCACTGTCGTTGTAACCCGCCAACCGCGCCAAATAGCCCAACGGATCGCGAGCGATGTCTAGGGTGCGGGCATCTGCTTCTTGCACTCCCTGCAAGGCTTTTAAGCGTTCTGGCTCTTGCTCCAACCCCAGCCGCAGCGACTGTGGCAAATCCATTGCCCAAATGGGCAGTTGCCGCGCTTGCGCCCAGCGAAACGCCTGCCATTCGGGCGAAAAAGCAGCAAAAGGATAGTAGACCGCTTGTTGCAAAGCTTTGGGGTTATAAATCAGTGCGGCCACGGGCGGTTCTAATCCGTCCTCGTTGATGTTGGCCAACAATGGTTCTATTTCTTGAGGGGCTTCCACCAATAAAATATCGGGCTGAAAGTCCTCTAGGGCTTTCAGCAAACTTTTGGAAGAGCCTGGCCCGTGGTGGCGAATGCCGTATAGCTGTAGTTGCATGGTATAAATTAGTTGCAGCAATTAGGTAATGGTAATGGTGACGGCGCCATCGGCTAAGTGCAGGATGTATTGTTCACCCTTTTTTAGTTCCTGCACACTGCGGATGGGCTGCCCGTCTAGCTGTGCCACCGCAGCAAAACCCCGCGCCAAGACTTGCTGTGGGTTGAGTAAGCGCAAACGCTCCTGCAACTGCTCCAATTCCTGCCCTGCGCGGTCGATTTGGCTGGTGGCCAAGAACGCTAGGCGTTCCTGCAACCGCTCCAATAAGCGCTGTTGCTCCTGAATTTGAGCCAGGGCGTGCTGTTGAATGGCTTGTGCGTATTGCAATATATTTTGCTCGTAATTGACCAAGCGCTGAACCAAATATTCGGCTACGGCAGTGGGCGTTTTCAAACTGCTGTAGGCTACCGTATCGGCCAACGTTTCATCAATATCGTGTCCAATACCCGTCAGCACAGGCAATTCACAAGTAGCAATCGCTACGCACAAATCGTATTGATCAAACCCCATCAAATCCAAGCGCGCTCCACCTCCGCGCACAATTACCACACAATCAAATTCCGATTGCCGCGCTTCAATTTTTGCTAAGGCTGCTGATACTTCCGCACTCACATGCGCCCCTTGCACAACGGCTTGAAACAGTTCGTACTCAAATCGATACCCGTAAGGATTTTCTTGCAATTGCTGTAGAAAGTCTTGCAAGCCCGCTGCCGTAGAAGAAGAGACCACAGCAATGCGCTGCCAAACCACCTTAGTAGGTACTTGGGCGTTGAGGGTGGTAAACTGCTCTTCGGTTAGTTTTTTAAAAGTTTGGGCGCGTTGCAGTTCTAGTTGACCAATGGTAACACTCGGATCAATATCTTGAATGGAGAGTTTCATTCCGAAATACTCGTGAAATTCAACCTGTACCAGTACCAATATCTGTCGCCCTGCTTGTAAGATTGACCAGAGCGAGTCGCCAATTTTCTGACGCAGCTCTTCTACTACTCGTCCCCAAATTACAGCTTCCGCGCGGGCAGCTACTTTAAAATCGTTGCGTTCTACCAGCGATAAATACACACTTCCCTTGCTGCTTCCTACGTCTGCAATTTCGCAGCGTATCCAAAGTTTTTCCCGCATGTTAAAAGCAATCACCCGTTTGAGGTGTTCGTTGAGTTCAAAAAGCGAAAAACTGGGCACATCGGATGCGGTAGCCATAGTCGGGAAATATCTGTTTTATAAAATAGAATTACCAAAGATAACCCTTCTCTTTTTCTCTTCTAAGAGAACGCATAAAAAAAACCATTCCGAACAGCATTCGGAATGGTTTGTACTTATTTAGTTCGCGTTCTATCTAAGACACGCTCTGTTTCTATTTCGTAACGTTGGCTTCGATGTCGTACAAAATCATATCATCAGGTACGTTGCCGTAAATGTTCAAGCTAGAAGCGTAAGCGGGATCTACTTTTGCTTTAGAAGAATCAAATTTGAATTTGATAAATCCTTTTTCTCCTGGCTTAACCGCGCCTCTTGTCCAATCGACAGGCTCTGTGCAAGTGCAACCACCTTCCAAATGGAAGATTTTAAAATCATTGTTGCCTGTATTGGTAAATTCAACGGTGTACTCCTTGCTTTCGCCAAATTTGATCGGTCCTACTTTCATAACAGGAGTTGCAAACCCTAAAGTTGTTTTGGCTTCGTTGCCGCCTCTGTTCATTTTATCCACTTTGTCCGCAGTGGTATTGCCAGCCATTTTGTTGGCTTTAGCCGTACGCGTATCGCCTGCCATTTTGCCTGCTTTGCCCGTACCAACGGTTTGTCCGATTGGTGTAGAAGCCAAAGCTCTTTGCTGTGCGCTCAAATCGTCGTAGCCCAATGTTCCATCAACAATTTTGAACTCTACACGACGGTTCAAAGCACGACCAGCGGGGTTGTCTTCGCCGTTGGGCTTTGTGTTGTCTGCTGCGGGTACTTCTTCTCCAAATGCTTTAGGAATGAGACGTGATTCTTTGACTCCTTTCTTCGCTAGGTAATCAATCGCAGCATCGGCACGTCTGTCAGAAAGACCAACGTTGTAGCTTTCTGTACCTTTGGCATCGGTATGTCCGCGTACTTCTACTACCATTTCTTGGTTTTCTGTTAGGGTACGGTAAACAATATCTAGGGTATCTGCGGCACCTGGACGAATGTTAGACTTGTCGAAATCGAAGTAAACATTGTAAAATACAGGTGGAGGTGTCAAGTACAATTTTTGTACGTTGCCCATTTCATTTTGCTGAACGATGCGGGTATCGGCTACAAAACCGTTGCGGTTGGCAAATACTTTGTAGTTTTTATTTCTAGGCACATTGAATTTGAATTCATTGCTATTGCCTACGCTTTCTTTTACTTTTAGAGCGGTACCTGTAGACCCATCAAAAATAGTTACGGTAACGCCTTCTAGCGGTGCATTGGTTCTTTTGTTGAATACTTGAACAACTAAACCTTGATCTTCTACCATAACGACTTCTTGGATAGTCATTGGCTTTGTTACATCCAAACCAGCAGCTACTAAGGTTTCTTTTTGCAAATCTACCTCTTCTCTACCACCTTCGTCGCCATCTCTGTAAGCTACGATGTCGTATTCTCTACCCATTTTACCCATAAATTGGTAATCGTTACCAGCCGTATTGGTTTGCTCATCTACTACTTCTCCTGTAGCTTTGTCTACCAATTGTACGGTGGCACCTATTAGTGGCTCTCCTGTATCTTTGTCCTTAATGGCTACATCAATAATGATATCGCAACGCTCAGGCATAATCACAGAGAAAATATCATCACAACACGTTTCGCTTTCTTTTACAGATTTGGTACCAGGGCGGTTAGAGACCAAGTAACCGTAACAATCGTCGTTGCCTTCTTTGTTTACTACAAAGTGGAAATCATCTACATAAGAGTTAAAACCAGCACCCATGTTTTTGATTTCGCCCATCGTACCGTCGGCGTTGCGCTTCGTTTCAAAGATGTCCCAGCCGCCATAACCAGGCAACCCGTCTGTACTAAAGTACAAGCTGTTGTTGCGCTCGTCAAAGAATGGAGTCACTTCGTCGCCGATGGTATTGACTGCTTCTAGGTTCAACGGCTCTTTGGTGGTGCCGTCTGCGTTTAACTCTGCATACCAGATGTCTGTTCCACCTTTACCCCCTTCCATGTTGGAAACAAATAGCAGGTAATCTCTGCCATCCCAAGTTGCCAATGCAGGGTTTTTGCAAGAGTAAGAACTAGAGTTGAAATCCAACATTTTGGGATTGCTTACTGCGCCATCACTTTCGTTGTAATCTGCTACATAGATGCGGGCATTGTCCAACTGGTTACCGACCAATTCTGCTCTTACGAAGTAGAATTTTGTGCGGTCTTTGTTGATCACAGGCTGTACTACGTGCAAGCCATCTTGTTGTAGGATATCCGTGTTGTATTCTTTGGGATCTTTCCAAGTTGTATCTGAATCCGCTTCGGCCATGTAGATTTTGGCTTTTTCATACTCTTCGCCTTCTTCTACTACGATTTTTGAATCGCTTTTGAGAGAGGTGTAAAGAATGGTGTTGCGTCCCATAGGAAAAGCACCGCCTTCTGTAGAATTGGAGTTGATGACAAAATCGTTGCGCAGCATCAATTCTTCTTCGGGCTCCATGTGTCCTTTGGCCCACTGGGCGCCTTCGATTTGCGTACGTGCCATTGCTTTGTAATAGTCAGCTTTGGGGGCATCATCTGCATAGTCTTTTAAGAAATCTTCAAAGCCAGCAATAGCCCCGTCGTAGTTGCCCATCATTTTCATAGCGTTGGCATGTTGGTACTTGCTCAAAGGAAATTCGTCCTTCATTTCTAGCGTTACCAATTTTTCATACCATTCTGCTGCATTTTTATAATCTCTTAGCAACTCGTGGGTAGAGGCGATTTTATAAATGATGTTGCCATCATTTTCATTCGACTCGTAAGCATTCATATACCACTCCAAGGCTGCTTCGCTGTTATTTTGCTCTCTTTCCTCATCGGCAATATTTTCCTTTTGCTCGGGTGAGGGGTTGTTGTTGTTAGGCTGTGCGAACGCCGTTTGCGCCAGCGCCAACAAAGCAACTAAGAGAAATAGATTTAATATTTTCATTACTCGTAATAAGTTTAGATTAAGTGTTGGATTATCTATCTAATGGAGGTGGTCTTGTTTGGAGGCAATTTTCTACGAAAATTGAGACAGGCACCACTTCTTTATAGTTAAGCAAGGTCAAAAACCAGCGCAATACTGGTTTTTGACCTGCACTTGGAGTTATTTTAGAAACGAGGACAAACAATGATCGTTGGTGGATCAATGACTTTGTACAACTTGGCGATGTAAGACAGCCCTAGTTCAAAGGCCATTGCGCGGTTGTTGTTGTTAAAGATGCTGTTGTTTAATCCTTGATTGTTAACGTTGATGTCATATGCAAATCCAAATTTTAACCCTTTGATATCTAATCCTACACGAGCGATGGCGTCTCCACTTGCGCGGTAACCCCCTCCTACATATAAGGTAACATCTCTTAGGTCGTTAAAGTGTACGCCCAACAATAATTGACCGTTTAAATCAAAAGCCCCCAATCCTTCTGCGGCAGCTTCATTAGCCAACAACGTTTGGAAGAAAACCATTGGCTTCAAAAATACTTTGCCTTCCTTGCTAATGGCTACTCTAAAGTTTACATTAGAAATCAAAGTCATTGGCAAACGCGCTTCATCTTCTTCGTTGGTTTGTGGGGTGATAAAGCTGTAGTTTGGATTGGTAAAGTGGTTCAAAGAAGCACCCAACTCCATACCAAAGCGGCGGCCTCTATGGCTAACCATCAACCCTCCCGAAAAATCAGGTAGTGTTTTGGTAATGTCGCCCCCCGTAAAAGTAGGATCTATGGTTACGGTTGTACCGTTGTTCAATTGATCTTCAAATGTAAAACCATCCTGTAACCTGCGCTGAAGGATACCGCCTTGCGCTGCTAACGAAATAATGGTGTTTCCTTTTTGACCCAAGCCCAAATGGTAAGCTAAGGATAAGCTCGCTGCTAAATTAGACAAGCCGCCTACTACATCGTAGTAGAAAGACACTCCTACACCAGCCCAACTTCTCATTGGTTTTCCCTTTTCTCTGGGAATACCGAAAGGTACATCAATATAGGCAGAAGGCGTTTGGTAGCCAGAGAACTGTCCAGATTGATTGTCTAACGAAGGCGCTTGGGACACTGATAAGCCTGCCCATTGCGTTCTGTAAAGGCCTCCCAATCTAAATGATCCAGCGTAGTATCCCGTGTAAGCGGGATTTAGTTCGAGGGGAGCCATATCGAACATCGAATAGTGGATGTCCTGTGCTTGACTGCTGGATGTACAAAAACCTACTATAAAAAGTAGGCATACACTCTTTAAAATTTTCATCGTCTAAGAGGAGTTTTTAAGTACGAATACCGTAAATGAATTCAATAATGAGATTTATACCGCTATAAATAACTTTGCGAAATATACAGTTTTTGTAAGCCGAAAGTAAGTAAACTTACGTTTTAGTTTGAAAAATTGCCACTGATTCGTCCTATTTTTTGTCGAATTGTATCCTTTTTCTCGAAAATTGTCCCACTTTTGAAAAGCTTATTGAGCGTTGTCAATTGCTCTAAGTGCATTGTTGAGGGCACTGTAGAGTGTGGGAAAAACTTTCCTTATGGCTTTGTATCCTTCTTTTTGCACTACTATTGCAACAAGAACGACAACTGTAGTCCGTCGGCACAAAATAACTAATTTGCTGGACAATATTACATATTGCGTTAAGTAATTCTTAACAAGTTATGCTATTATGCTCTTTTATGGAGAATCAAAGCGGCGTTTTTTGCGGCTTTCTAAGGTCTTGTTCCCTATTTTCCCCAATCAAAATTTAGAACACTGTTTTAACTGATTTTGCCTTTAATTGTTTATTTTCTGTTAAAATTAGCCTTTCACCAATGGGCTGTTTTTTACTAATTCTAATTTTATTATTCTTTTGCTATGACTGAGTTTGCTTGTCTGCGCCTGCCTTATTTCTATGCTGTCCTATTGTCAACACTTGTTTTGACGGCTTGTAATTCCGATACAACGCCTGTTTCTACGGTGCGTCTTTTGGAGTGCCCGCCCAAGGAAAAAACGCCCCGCTACCAAAACATCTTGTTGCAAAATTACACTTATACCCAAAATAAAATGATGTTTAACCCCCAGAATATACGTCTGGGAGGCCAATCGGAGCGAACGCCCAAGCGACCTACGGCCCGTACACGCAAAGGAATACATCTACATTTATCAATAAACAACCAACATCATATTAGCAACGACAATATTTTTGACTATCCTTTGCCCGATGGCAGTTACGATCTTTTTGCGTTCATTGCGCATGCTTACTATGAGTCGATTAAGAATCCCGACGCCATCATGGGGCGGCACATTGAAGTAAAAAATGGCAATCTAGTAGGCAGCCGACCTATAGAACATATTGCCATCGTATACAATGCCCCCCACGGCACCCATGAAATTGAGGAAAGCGATTCTCTTTTGTTTGATTTTGTATTGTATGGAAGCCAACTTTCCGAAGCGGGCAACTATGTCACATTAGAAATCAACGACCAAGCACCTATGCGTATTGATCAATGGCAAGCTTATTACCTTACAGGCTTTAAAGAAGGCGAACAGCGGCTGCGTTTGACGCTTAACAATTCACAGGGAAAGGCCATTACTTCCGCTGTTGAACAACGTTTTATGGTTAAAAAACCCGAAAAACTTGTCAATTAATGCTATTTTTCAAACATTTTTAGCGCTTCTCTTTGTTTATTTATAAGCTTCACTAATCGTTTTAGGTAAGATTATTGATACACAACGTTAACAAGGACACGCATTTTATTTACCCCTTAATATTTCACGCTTATGAGCACTTATAAATTATTAGCAGTTTTGCTGCTCTTTTGTTCCTCTCTTTCCTTGCAGGCAGCTCCTATCGAGGACTTAGCAGCTTTCTTTGAAGAGGCGGATCAGTTTTTTAAAGATTATACAGTCAATGGCGATATAAAATACGATAAACTAAAAATCAGTCCCTCTTCTTTGACACCAATGGTTGAGTTTATTGGCAAACAAAATGTAGACGAGGTGGCAACTTATCGCCGCAAAGCGTATTTAATTAACTGTTACAATATCTTGGTTATTCATGCCGTACTCAAGCACTACCCCATCGAACGCGTAGAAGATACCGAGCAGTTTTTCAAACGCGACAAGTATTTGGTTGGAGGCAACATGATCACGCTAGATCATCTAGAATACAAAATTATTCTAAAAGATTATAAAGATCCGCGTTTGCATTTTGTGCTGGTTTGCGCGGCCAAAGGTTGCCCTCCAATTCCTTCTTATGCCTATACCCCTGGTGATTTGAACAACCAAATGAACAAGCAGTGTCAAAGTGCGTTGGACGATCCAAATTTTTTAAGAGTAGATACCAAAGATGCCGAGACCTGTACCGTTCAGTTATCGCCTATTTTTAAGTGGTATAAGAACGATTTTTTTCCGTCTATAGCGGAATTTATTAATGCCCACCGCAGCCAAGCAATTTCTACCGATTGTCCTGTAGATTTTTACGAATACGATTGGACGCTTAATGCTTGGAAAGAAATGTAGGCTAAATCTTCTTTGATTATCATTGATTATGCATAGACCTTTGCCCCGCTTTTTGGAACTGTTGTTGGTTGTTGGGAGTCTTTGGGCTTGCGAG